>NZ_CALPCF010000011.1:0-112398 GCF_943192965.1 Senimuribacter intestinalis | reverse complement strand
AACACAGAAGTTAAGCTCTCAAGCGCCGATGATACTTGGTGGGAAGCTGCCTGGGAAAGTAGGTCGTTGCCGGTTTTAAAATGGCTCCATGGTCAAGCGGTCAAGACACCGCCCTTTCACGGCGGTAACCCGGGTTCGATTCCCGGTGGAGTCACCAAGGGAGAGTATGCCGCTATGTTAGCGGCATTTCACTTTCATCCATATGCGGAAGTGGCTCAGGGGTAGAGCATCGCCTTGCCAAGGCGAGGGTCGCGAGTTCGAATCTCGTCTTCCGCTCCAATATTTATGCGCGATTGGCGGAATTGGCAGACGCACTAGATTTAGGTTCTAGCGGGCGACCGTGGGGGTTCAAGTCCCTCATCGCGCACCAAAAAATTGTTGAAATCCCAACGTTTATGACGTTGGGATTTTCTTGTATGACGGATAAGTAGATTATTATTTGAATTGAACCACCCTATGCCGAGCGGCACGCAGGGTGGTGTGAAAGGGCTACAAGTTAGCCCCTATTCGATATAAGGCATTCAACCACATTACATTGAGAATTTGTCTTTCGCGCTAATTATGTCAGCGAAAAACAAAACTGAGGCTTATTAAAATTGCTTTGCTGATACATATTCGACTTTTTATAATATCAATAGAGGGGATTATCGAATTCCTTTCCATGCGTGATATGTGTTTGAAATTCTATACACTCTAATCTTTTCTTACATTTTAGATACAATGTCCCAGCGTCAATTTGATAAGTATAGCATACTTCCGTATAGTTGAGTTTGGTCTTTTTAATTGTATTTGAGATAAGGTAGAATAGATATCTCATGGTCACTTGCCTAAAGAAAACAACTTACCAGCAACGAGAACAAGGTGAGTATCCCTGACTTTTTGCTTTACTTAATGAAATCGCATGTTTACTATTCCACAAATAGCCGCACCATGAACGATGATACTTATCACCAGAGTCGGTGATATATACTGTTTGACTGTTAGTGTTTGACACCGATTTTTTTGGTGCAGGTTTCTTTACTTTGCCAGAACGCTATTTACTTAGATAACTGTTATCATAGTCGCTATATGATATCGCTCTGACTTTATAATAATAGCGGGTTCCTTTTTTTATGCTGTAATCTCTATACCAGCTTTCATCATTTGAATCGATATATTTGTATTTTCCATCTTTAGAGGTGGAGCGATAGATATCATATTCGTCAGCATGAGGAACGTAAGCCCAGTCAATTTTAATACTGTTTTTTCCAATATCAATATCTTCGATTACAGGACGTGCTAGGCGATACTCTGCGAATCCGGAAATTGTTGAGGAGAGCATCATGACAATTACTAAAGTTACAGATAGTATTTTTTTCTTCATTTATTCTTTCTCCTTATGTTAGTGTAAATAATAAATTCAATTTAATTATAACATACTATAAAAAAATTGGAATAATTTCACATTGATTCATGAGTAATTTTTGAGAAAATAACACTGTGAAATTTTGGTTTTTACAAAAAAGTATCAAAATCCTACAAAAAAGTGTCAAATTTCGACATAGGGGTTGAATATAACCGCAAACATCCATATAATAATCATATTTCTAGGATATTTATATGGATAAAGTTAGGAGAGGTATTTATGGACAAAAAGGAACATTTGCATCTGGTTGAAAAAGGCTATGTACCAGTGCAGAATTATGTCAACGAGAATCTGATGCAGAACTTGCAGGACAATTCTTCGGAAGAGAAAGAGGCGGCAGTGTGTGATTTTTTCTCGAGTCTTAGAACATACGAGAGTGCTTCACAGCGTTTTCACCAACCTGGCGGAGATGGATATTATATTGTACAGAAGTGTTTACAGAAGTATCTGGACTATAAGTTTATTAAAAAAAATAATCATTTTCGTTTTAATGACTTTTCTGATTATGATGAGGATGATAGAGAGGACAAAAATCTATACACTGAACAGGAGCGACAATTTCAGTATATTCCTGTTCAGCGAAAAAAGGAACCCATGATTGGAACACAAGCTGATATTTATTATCTGCTGTTTGAGGCAGAGCAAGAGTCTGTTGCTTCAAGACGGTGTAAGGATTATGTGAAGTCCAACAAACTTCATCTTACGGCGGTGCTGACTAGTTTGATTGAGAGAGTTGTAACGTCGATGGATAATGACGAACGTAAAAAAATCAGGACCTATGGAAATATTTTACGAACCACATATATGGAGATGGAATACGCAGAAATGGAGATGACGGACTTATATCAGATTTTACACTGCAGTAAAAAACAGTACTACACTGCGCGAAACCATGCAATCACATTGGTGTCTGAAACGCTTTTTGGAATTTTAGCAGGAGAAACAGGTTTGGCAGAATTATATATAAACCAAGACGAAATTATTATACCTTCTATTAAAAGGTGAAAAAGTAATTAATTTACAAAAAAGGAACTTGACAGGGAATCACATATGTGGTAGTATGATAACATAAAATAAATGTAATTAAATTGATTTTATTCCTTTTTATGGAAAACGCGTTTTGCTTTAATCGCAATTTTAGACTGTGAAGCTCAAACGGAATGAGGCTTTTGCTATCTGATGGAAGAGCTTTTGCAATAAATGGAACTTGTACTTAAAACTAAACACTACGCAGAGAAGGCATATCGGATGGTATGCCTTCTTTGTGGGACAATTCAACAGATGTCATGCGACATCTGTTTTTATATAGATAAAATTTTTGAGGAGGTTAAAAAATGTTAAAAAAAGCAAGAAATTATCAGGGAAGACGCGGGTTTGCAATCTTTCTGATTCTTGTTCTTTTGTTAAGCTGTGTTCCGAGAGAGAGTTTTGGAGCAGCAAATGGTTGGAAGGTGGGTGATAAAGCGTATTTTAAGAATGGATCGGAGCTAGTTAGTAGTGATGGTAAGCCATATTATAACTATCACACCAGCGGTCATAGATACGCCTATTGTATTGCGCCAATCAATGGAGGAAAGACTATAAGGGGGTATTGCCTAGAGCGAAATATGGACAATCCACATAACGGCAATACCCAGTATTATGCGAAGACCTGGAATACGGCACTGCGAATTAATAATTACAGTGAGCAGGTGCAGTTGGCGATAAAGACAGCTTTGCTCTATGGCAAGCAGCCACAGTCGACTAAGAAGGATTTAAGTGACTTGCTGGGCGAGTACAGTAGCCATGTGGGTGAATGCAATATGGACGATTGGTGGATTGCGACGCAGACAATTATTTGGGAATTTACAGACGGCTATCGGAAGAGTCTTGCAAGCATTCCTGAAAATCTTGGACAGACCAAAAATGGAAAAGTTGTCTTAGGGACAGTGAATCCAAGCGGTGGAGAAGGCTATGATTTTCACTACAGTGTTCTTCGCAGCAGACCTGCCAGACATATCTATTTTGCAATGCTTCGTGCGATGAAAAAGCATAGAGTAATTCCATCTTTTACGGCGAAGGAAAAGGAACGCGCAAAGACCATTTACATGGAGCAGTTGGAAACAAAAGATGGTGGTGTGGTATGGAAAGCGATAAACTCAGCCTATCGAAAGAAGATGACTGCCGAAGAAAGAGCAGAGGCTAGGACAAAAAGTGATTATTATTTGCTTAAAGACAGCAATTTCTGCGAGCAGGCGTTGAAAGTAGTAAAGACGAAAGACGGCGAAGATTCAATTCAGAAAGCATATCGTTTTACAGTGAAGAAAGGTGGGTATGCGCTTACCTATACAGAAAAATCATTGCCCGGCGTGGTGCTGCACGGAAAGAAGAACATTCCTGAATCGGTGACTGATGAACTTTTGGTTTGGCAGAATTCGCCCAGCAACCAGCCGCTACAGACCATTGCTATCGGCGGAGATGATCCAGTAGACTTTTATTTTAAGATGAAGGAAATAGAAGATGATGATGAGAAAGAAGAGGACGAGCTTCCTAACTTACCGGCTTTTACCTTTGATACTGAAAAGCAGGACTATAATCCGGGTTGGGACGAAGATGGCGATGGTATACACACCGGTATGGGAGATGCTGCACTGGATAGTGAGATTTCGCTGTATCTGGACGATGCGCTGATAGACAGCAGGCAGCTGACTGTTTTTGGTTCTACAGAAAATAATCCTTTTGTGTTTACACCTTGGGAGGACGTAAGCGAACTGGATTTTGAGGAAAAGAAGACTCGCAATGAGGATGGTGTTTTGCAGTATACGGACTATTACTGGCGCGGTGAGAAATCGGTCATGACGAGAGAAACTGGGATTCCTGTGGGTAGACATGGAGAAAATGCAACGGGCGGCAATGGCGCGCGTAGCCATGGCGTGATTACCTATTTTGCGCACCGGCGAGATTACGGGAAAATTGAGTATAGAATTACTTATGAGGGTGAAGACGGAAAAGGAGCAGTACTGACAGATTCTGCGGATATCGATTTGGAAAATCCACAACAAATGCGTGATGAAATAGGCAGTTTTGCTTATTCTAACGATGTCTACAGAGGTGATTTGCAGCTGGTAAAGACGAAAGATGACCTGGACCCTTTTACGGATAGAGGAAATGGTGATAATGGAAAAAAAGACTACAGCACCAGTTCAAAATGGACCATTCGATTGGAATCAGAGGGGGCTGAGAACTGTCCTTATGTTAGAGTACTTGATAAAGGCGTGACGCAGGATTCTTATCAGAAATATACCCATACCTATCAGGTAGCAAAAGACGGAAGTGGGGTACCTGCTGATTCAAGCCATCCTCTGACCTTGTCTAAGGACGGGCAGCTTTATGTAAAAGGGCTTCCTTACGGAACCTACGTGGTAGAAGAAATTGCAGCTGACAGTGAAGGCTATGTGCTGGAATCCTTTCGCATTATTATTTCGGAGGATGGGCAAGCTGAGTCAATCGCTGTAAATAATCAGGCGAAAAAGAATAAGATAAAGGTGGTAAAGACCAATCAATTGACCGGTAAAACAGTAAGATGGGACGCAGCACGGACAGCTTTTCAGATTCGATATCTGGGTAATCCTGATTTGTCGGATCCTACAATATCGCCAAACTATGGCAGATGGCTTCCAAATGGAATCGGTTATACTGATGAAAGTCAGAACTATACATTTTATGCCAATGAGAATGGAGAAATTGTACTTCCTTACGAACTGGAATATGGTATTTATGAGCTGCGGGAACTGGTTGTTCCTGAGGGATACTATGTGGGCGCTTTTGATGAAAAAGGAATTGGAACTGTAGCGGATATGGGAAAAGTTGAAATCATCGATCACAGAGGAATGTCAGTGAAGCCGCCTAAATCTTTTCTTGAAACGGTAAAAGTGGCCGATAAGGAGGGAGAGCCAGTCACCAATTTTTCTGGAGACAGTGAAACTACCTATAATTCCTATACTTTTTCTGTGCTGGAACAGTCGCCGCATGAAGACGGAAAGAATTACATCAAGTACTATGCTATTTTGGAGATTGCGAATAATCCAGTTATGGGAAAAATCAGCCTTACAAAAGAGGGAGAACGACTGACCGGCTGGAAAGAGAACGGCGGCCTTTGGCAGGCAGTCTTCGAGAAGGCAGCGCTGAAAGACGCAGTCTTTGAAATCTATGCGGCGGAAGATATCTTGCAGTCAGATGGTGTTGCGCCTGTAAAAGTGTACGACGCTGAAACGGGTCATGAGCTATCCTTTGAAAAGACTTATCGAGACCACGGAGAAGTTGATAATGCAAAGGAAAGGTGGAAGCTTGCGTTGAAGGAGGGCGGTAGTGTTTTGCGAGTCAGCGACAAAGGCACTTTACAGGATTTTGGACGCGCCAACAGGACAGTGACAGAATATCAGGTAAAAACAGCAGATGGAGCGAGCTTTACTGATAGTTTTACTGCACGTGATGAAAAGAAAAAGATGACCTATCGTTATCGAGTCGAGTATAAGATGAATTATGCCAAAGGCGGATTTTGCTATACCGATGTACACCTTTGGAAGGATTCGATTTCGGATGACTATCTGCCGGAAATTCCGATGACAGAGCCGGTATTGAAAAGCGGAAACCAGAGTGTCGGCATTGTGACAATGCATTATGAAGACGGTAATCGAGTGCGCGTCAATGCACTTGAGGGCGAAAAGGGTTTAGATGAAGAAGAAATTACCGGTATTTTTGGCGCATACGGCATAGATGATATCGCCGCAAAACCGGTAAATGCGTATGGCGGAGAGAGCAGTGACAAGAAGTTTGCAGCGGCAGTGGTGCTGCCGGCGGGCTGGAGTCAGGTTGACAGAGATGATGTTTACTTGGCAACCGATGGAAAAGAAAATTACCAAATTCTTGTAAAAGAAGGACTTTTGGAACGATGGATTCCTTGTGATAAGGAGGGGAGATTCTATAAATCCTTCACACAGGAGTACTCTTTTACGTTGGCGCAGCATTATCAAAGTGATAATGGGTTTACTTTAAATTGGGATGAAGAAATCGGTATGAAAACTTTTGCAAATCATCAGATGGAGACTGCTGTAACCGAGATTTTTTGCAGTGAGAAAAACAGTCCTAAAATTGTAACTTCAAAGGGCTGGAGCAGTAAGCGGCAGAAGGATAAAGTGGTACTTACAGCAGCACCCATAGAAATGGCACCGATATATTTTCTGAACTATGACGGAATCAGAACAGAGATGTTTCTTTCCGGAAAGCAGACTCATACAAAGATAACTTTAACAGAATCTCAGGTTTCACAGTTTGAAAGAGTATTACCAGAAATTTCCTATAAAGGGAAAGTGGTACCGTGGTATGAAGGGCTGCGGGATAATAAGCGTTTCTATGAATGTCTCTTTGATGAAAATACTTATGTTAGAGCTAAGAGACATGCGCCAGGGTCAGAAAACAAGAGCGGTTACTATACCATAGAGATGGTTTCAAATGCAGCAGTCGAAGAGGAATGCTTTCATATTACGTATCCCGATACGACTGAGGCCACAGCTTTAACAGGAGAGAATGGCAGTAGCGGGATTTTACGTTTTTCTTCCTGCGACGGCACAATGATTTATCCGGCGGGAAAGCCTGTGGAAGTGATTCGAAGCGGGGAGAATGGAATTGCACAATCGGGACTGCTGCCGCTAGGAACTTACTGGGTTCGAGAAATTTCTACGACAGAAGGTTTTGTGAATCAGGGGCAGTGGACTCAAATGCAGGTAAACTATGAAAATCAGTATACGCCATTGGTTTGGGACACAGCAACTTATGAGAATGAGGCGGTAACTGTGCAAATTGATTTGGAAAAACTTTTTGAGACCAGCTATCAAAGCGGTACCTATCAAAAGGGAAGCGGCGCTGTTTTTGGTATTTATACAGCGGAACATATGGGTATTGCGCCTGATACCTTAGTCGGAAAGATGGTAGTGACGGACGGTCAAGCGTCGGCAGCGATAAAACTTCCTTTGGGCAAATATTATATTAAAGAAACCTCAGCGCCTGAAGGATATAAAGTAAATCATACCAAGTACTATTTTGACGTGGCAGACATTTTTTCGGCGGACCGATTTCATTTTGACTATCAGCAGATGGGTGTTTCAGGTACGGTTACCCAAAATGGAAAATTAGGAACAGTCATTGACTTTGATACTCTCTACCGCTATGAGTCGGCGGTGGTAAATATTGATGGTAAGGACTATAGACTCGATGAAGATGCAGAGAACGAAACTGTAAAAATCTCTGTACGGGGTGGCAGAACCAATACGCAGGTACATATAAAAAATGGAAAAACTGCGGTGCTCCGTTTGGAAAATGACGCAGTGATGCAGGTAAAAGCAGATGGACTTTGCTATAAGGTGAAACTGGAAGGTCCTATGCCTGTGTATCAGATAGGAGAGGCAAGTGAAAACTTCGACGTTACTGCTGATCAAGGTACGACAACCATTTCCTATACACCGAAGGTAATTCGGAATAATTGGATTACAGAAGTGACTTGGTTTAGAGAAAATCAGGAGAATTTGCCAACGCAGCTGGAAGTAACTTCGCAGAAAGGAAGTTCCAGCATCTTAGTGACGACCGATGAATCGAAGGATAACGGTGCAGTTTTATTGATTGCGCAGGGAAGGTTGACAGGCATAATGGTTGATGGAAAGCAAGTTGCTCAGGCGCAAGCCCTTACCTTAGAGAAAGAACAGTCGATTCTTTGGAATTTTGCAGACGGCATAACTTTCGCTGCAGAGATGGACCTATCGGGAAATCTTTATTTAAGCGCAAGCGGCGAAGGCAGCAGTGAGCTAAATGAAGAAACGGATGTTTGCAGAGTTACTGCAGACGGGAATGAAAAACTGCCAAAGTCTGTTCAGGTGAAAAATACGCAAGCAAAAACCTACGAACGAAATCACAGTGATACCAAGGTGTTGTCCATCGAGATTACTGGGGTAAAGAATGACCGGCTGCCGGAAAAACCGGAAAAGCCGCAGATTCCAGAAAAGCCGGAAGAACCAAAGTACGGAAGCCTAAGATTGACGAAAGTGGATAGTGAGACGGGAGATGTTCTTGCTGGAGCGGAATTTGCCATCTCAAATGAAGAGGGAGAAATTCTTTATAAAAAAACGACGGCAAGAGATGGTCTTCTAGTGATTGAACAGCTGAAGCCGGGGATTTATTACTATCGGGAAACAAAAGCACCTTCCGGATATCTCCTAGATGAGAGGGAATACGCATTCTGTATCACGGGGGATGGAGAGGCACTGCGTGTTACTGTGAAGAATACTATGAAAAAAAGAACCGATGTGGGTGTAGAATTTCCAGAAGATCCTGTACCAAAGGATGGGAAAAGTCCAAAGACTGGGGATACAAATCGGATTCTGCTTTACATGGCACTGATTCTGGCAGGTGTTAGTGCATTAGTTGTTAGCATTAGAAGATTGAAATAAGCATATTTTTTATTCTTTAATTCAAATTTCCTAAACAATAAAAATTTCCTTTACTTACTATATTTACAAAGCAAAAGAGCCTTTGGGATTCTTTCCCAAAGGCTCTTTTGTGCTGATTTTTACTTGATGGTTGCTGTGATATATTCGCTGTATAGTTTTTGTCCGCAGGATTTTTTGAAAGGTCTAATTCTGATGTACTTGCACTGCGTAGAGGCAGACTTTGCAGTAGAAATCTTGGCGGCAACAGTTTTGCCGGAAGAGACTGTCTTCTTTGCAACAATTTTGCTAAAGCTCTTGGTATCACTGATTTGAATCTCATAACCGGAATTGCGGCTGTCGCCTTTCCATTTCGCAGTGACTGATTTCTTATCAGAAGTGCGGGAGGCCGACAGATTGGTACAGGCGGCAGGAGTGACGCTTACCTTGACCTTATAGATGACAGAACAGTATTTACCGGATTCGGGAACCTTTATGGTGATGGTTGCCGTGCCGGGACCGGTAATTTTAGAAAGGCCTGTCTTTTTATCTACTTTGATGACTTTGTTGGCAGAAGACGAGTAGGAAGCCTGAAAGCCGGATTTTCCGGCGGCATAAAAGTCCGGGGAACTGAGCTTCTTTGTCAATGAGAAGTTGCCGGGAAAGCTAGGCGTCTCCATCTTGGAAAATCGAGGAAAGTAGGACGCAGTGGTTTTCGGTAGGCGATAATATACTAACTTTTCCATGACTTTGTAGCGGCTGGTGCCATAGAGGAATTTAATATAATCCTTTATCTCGTTTTTAAAGTATTTCTCTGTGAGATTGCGATAAGCGGGATTGTCATAAGACGGAATCAGGTCATAATAATAGACGCCATCAATTGTGATGCGAATGACCTCCACGTTATACGCCCCAATGGAAAGTTTTTTGCCGCTTTTGTCATAGAAACCGTCAAAATACCAGCCGGCATTTGGCTTTACGATGATTCCTCGGTCGATTAAAGCGCTGAATTTGTGACTTACACTGCTGTCAATGCGGCAGCTGTCTCGGTAGGTGTCTTTGCCCTGATAAAAAAATTTTAGGTTATCATCGTAAGTCATGTAAAGACTTCCGCCTTTTGCTGGCTGCAGTGATACCTGGTAGTATACGCTGCTCGCTGCATTTGCATGCACTGTGGTAGATGCAAATACGGTGATACACATGGACATGCAGAGCAGGCATACTGCTGCTAGAGAAAATAGTTTGCTTTTCATAAATATACCTCCTGAAATTTTATTTGGGATATTTACGATAAAGGTGAATGGAGTTTCATTATACACGGAGAGTATGGGGAAAACAATGTAAAAAACTTTTTTATGGGAATCTGCAAAAATGGGAATGAACTAAATTGCACAGGTTACAGTTGCATTTTATTGTGATTTTCTGTAAAATAAAAAACGTTAAACTGAAGATATTTGACTAAGTATAAAGAAAGGGAAAACAGCATGAACAGATTATATCAACTGGAACAAAAGCTTGATGCAGTGATTTGTGCTCAAGAAGGAAAGTTTTCTGAACGTGACGAGACGTTGGATTGGGAGCGTCTGCATATGGCTTCATCAGCGAGAATTGCGTGGATTCTTGCCTTAAAGCGGGGCGCGGATCCGGAACTTTCAGCTTGTGCGGCCTGTGTGCATGATTTTGGAAGGATTCTGACCGGAAAACAGGCAGGACATGCAGAAGCGGGCTACGCGCCTGTGAAAGCATTTCTGAAAGCGACCGGTCTGTTTTCGGCAGAGGAGATTGAGGATATCGCCTGTGCGGTAAAAAACCACAGCAGAAAGACAGAGGCCGGAACCACAATCGAGGAAATCGTAAAGGACGCTGATGTTATCGATTGTTATCAGTATGGAATGCCTTTTGACAGACCGGAAAAGGAAGTGCGTTATTTGAAGTGGAGGAAGGAATATGGAATCTAGCATGGAATACAGCAAGGTGGATCCCAAGGCAATTAAGAGTTGGCGCATCGGCAGGGGAATTTTCTTTCTGATTGTTTTGGCGATGGCAGTTCCGGGCGAGATTGCGCTGGGATTTTTGGCATGGGAATCAATCTGGAAAGTACTCATTATGGCAGTGATAGGGCTTTTCGTCTGTTATCTGGCAGTTGGGCTGGTCGTTTTTCCTATCATTGAATACAAGCAGTGGGGATATAACGTTGAAGAGGACAAGGTGGTTATTCGCCATGGTATTTTCTTCATCAAAAAAACCATTATCCCCATCATCAGAATACAGAATATTACGGTCTCTCAAGGACCAATCAACAGAAAGCTGGGGCTTTTTGAGGTGGAGATGGCTCTGGCCAGCGGCAGCTTTTCCATTGAAGGCTTGGATAAGGAAACGGCTGATGCAATCAGCGAGAACCTGAAAGCAAAGCTGTACCGACGCATTTCTGAGAAAGGGGTTCTATAATGGAGTTTGGACCAAAGAGGGGACATCCGATTTTTATCGTTGAGAACTTTTTCAAAGACTTTTCTCTGCTTTTGATTGCTGTCGTAATTGGGCTGATTCAGGGTGACATGCGAGTGCTCTATGAAAATATCGGAGTGCTTGTGGTGGTACTTCTCGGACCGATTCAGAGAATTGTCCAGTATTTTACAACATATTATACAGTTGACAGTGAAAAATTAACTGTAAAAAGCGGACTTTTTAAGAAAAACCAGCTGGAACTTCCGCTATCCACCATAACTACTGTGGATTTTTCGCAGAATGTGCTTCATCAGGTTTTTGGCGTATGCCGGCTCAATGTGGACAATGCTAGCAATATTTCCAACACGAATACGAAGGTGCGTATGACTTTTGCAAAGGAGGATGCCTTTGTTGTCAGGGATTTGCTGATTTCTGGCAGAAAAGGGCTCGATGGCTTTAATCTTGGTGAAGAAGGAGCAGCCCTTGCCGGCACCGAGGGAAAAAGAATTAAAGTATCTGCAGGTGATTTAATGCTGCTCGGGCTTTTGAAATCCAAAGGACTTTTTTTTCTGCAGATGTTTACTGTAGTAACTTCTGCATTGGCGTTGTTCAGCGTGTCGCTGAGCAATCTGTTGGCTGAATCCGTGGCTGACACGATTTACACCATGGGAATCGGTATGACGGCTGCGATACTGCTTCTTATCACTTTTGTAATTTCTTTCATCTGCGGCATGATTGGCAGCCTGATTCGTTATTATGGATTTGAAATTCTGGATAACGGCGAGGCGATAAAGATTCAGTATGGCCTTTTGACAAAGAAAAAATATACGATACAGAAAAATAGGATAAGCGGTTTTTTTTACGATCAGTCGTTCTTTATGCGGTTGCTCGGTGTGGGAAGCCTGAATCTTTTTGCAATCGGCTACGGCGTCGGTGATAATGAGAGTAGCGAGGAACCGATGGTGTTTCCCCTTCTGAAGGCAGATAAGGTGCGCCAAGCTATGGCAGAGATTCTGCCTCAGATGTTGGAGGAGTCTGTATATCACAAGCCGAAAAAGGGATCGCTGCACTACTTTTTCTATGGTCTGGGCTTTATACTGGCGCTAATTGCTGCAGGTGTATCTATCTACTGTACGATGTATGTGGACTACTGTCAGCAGGTCTGGATTTTAGGCGCGTTGATTTTGTTCTACAGTGTAACAGGAAGAGTACTTGAGTATAAAAATGCCGCCATCTATGGAAATTTCGAAAACATTTCTCTGAGTTATGGCGGATTTAGAAAGATAACTATTTTTGTAAAAGCAACCCATGTGGAAAGTGTTACGGCAAAAGCAAGCAGATGGAAAGAAAGAAAAGGTGTTGCCAGCGTGACAGTCAGCTATCTGGCACCTCTTGCTGCTGCCAACAAGGTGGCAAAGAATGTGCCCATAGAGGCTTTTGACGAGGTGAAGACAAAGCTGATTTATTAATCTTTTATGGACAAAGTTTCAAAAAAAGTCAGAAGGAATGCGTTGATTTCCATATAATTGATGGTGCCGCGATCTTCTGCAATGAGGTATCCGTCTACAACAGACGGGTACTTTTTAATTGGTTCCGTATTTCCTTCAAGAATCGCCTGTGCGTCGAAGAATAATGCGCCGGCTTCTGCAGTGCATGGAATGTTCAGCTCGAAATCGCCGCTATGGCTGTCCATGGTCAGGGAATAAGGTTTTTCAGCAGTGGGAAAGGCAATATAGTCCTTTGGGGTGCTGCGCTGCCAGCCGCAAACGCAAAGACTGCGTCCCTGAAAGGAAATTTTCTGTATCAGCACATTGCCTGCGAGAAAGCCCAGCTTGTACATAGCTCTGTGAAAGTCAGTCATTGCAATGACTGGGAGCAGTTTGTAAAGCTGAATCAAATCGTCGTGATTGTGGAGAAGGATGGTCTTTTCCAACGCAAAAGCATGGGTCTGCATGTACTGTTCGTAGAGTGCAACGCTTTCTCCGCCGGAGATTTCATCGTCTCTGCTGCCTGCCAGTCCCATGAAAATTTCTACAGTCTTTTGCTTCAGATTAGGCAGAGTCTGACGCAAATTGGAATGCCCCTGGATGACAAGGAACAAATCCAGGTTATAAACGGACGGCTGAAAGGAAAGTCCGTATTTTTTTGCGCGAGTTTCCATAAAGGGCATGTCAAAGTGCTTTCCGTTGTAGGTAATGATGTAGTCCACGGAATTCAGGATTTTCAGCGTTTTTTCAATGATTTCTTTCTCGTCGTCAGTTTCATTTGCGAAATACTGAATGACCTGACAGCTTTCGCCTTTGCGAAGAAGGATTCCTGTGAGAATGACCTTGCATTTTGTGGGGGACAGTCCAGTAGTCTCTATATCAAAGACCGCAAAGCTGCGCTCTCCGAAGTAGGTATCGAACAGCTTTGCTGTATATGGATTCAATGTTAGAGTATCTGTAATCATTTTCATGAAGTGCCTCTTTCAATTATACATGTGATAAAAACAAAATAGACCGCAGGGGTGCAGTCTACTTTGTTCAAAAGGGGTATTGGGATTAGAGATTAATGAGGTTATCAGGGGGATAACCACAATTGAATTATAACTGAGTTTGAAGAAAAATGCAAGCATAAATATAAAAAAAGTGAAAAAAGAAAGTTTTTTGTCGAACGAATTAGCCCCTTTTTGTGTATATTGACCAGTATAATAGAGAAAATGATAATTTTATTAGGAGGAAAACAATATGGAAATATTAAAGGTTTCAGCTAAGTCGAATCCAAATTCGGTAGCAGGGGCGTTAGCAGGTGTTTTAAGAGAGAAAGGTGGTGCAGAAGTGCAGGCAATTGGCGCAGGGGCGCTGAATCAAGCCATTAAAGCCACAGCCATAGCAAGAGGTTTTGTTGCACCAAGCGGAATTGATCTGGTTTGCGTGCCAGCATTTACTGATATTCAGATTGAAGGAGAGGAAAGAACGGCAATCAAGCTGATTGTAGAGCCGAGATAAGCGGCAGCATGCAGCCGTAAAACATAAAGGGAACTTGATTTTTTCAAGTTCCCTATTTTAATTCGGAAAAATAAATGGTATACTTAAATATATCAACAATTCGAAGGGGGGACGCGCTATGATTTTTGAAGAAGAGACCATCAGCACAGAGCGAATTTACGAGGGTGCAATTCTAAATTTGCGAAGAGACAAGGTGACTGTTATGGAGGGGGAATCTTTTCGAGAGATAGTGGAGCACAGAGGCGGTGCAGTGATCGCCGCTGTAAAAGATGATGGCAATATGGTTATGGTAAAGCAGTTCAGAAAGCCGGCGGAGCGGGTTATGCTGGAAGTGCCTGCAGGTAAAATTGATGAAGGCGAGATGAACCCAGAAAAAACTGCTCTGCGGGAACTTCGGGAAGAGACTGGCTATAGAGCCTCGTCCATTCGCCTTCTGACCAGAATGTACCCTTCGGTTGGTTATTCCGAGGAAACTTTATATATCTATCTTTGCACAGGCCTTACGGCGGGAGAACCAGATTTTGACGAGAATGAGGCTATCGACATCGAGGAATATTCCATTGACACACTATACCGCATGGTGATGGAAGGAAAAATCGAGGACGGCAAGTCGCAGGTTGCCATTCTTATGGTGAAAGGACTCCTAGAAGAAGGACGGCTTCCAGTACGCTAGAGCAGATGAGACAGATGAGACAGCATAGAAACTGAAGCAGGAATCTGGGCATGCCGTGCTTTAAGGCAGATGGATTCTGATAGTTCTTTTTTACAAAGACAGCTGTTTCTATTGAAATAACTGTAAGTGCAACGTAGACAGGTATTTTAAACAGACCTCTGGGCAGCAGCACGCAGGAGGTCAGAACGAAAGCGTTTTTTGCAGAGGACGCAAGAAGATAGGCCGCAGAAAAGCCGAGGGAAAATGTTTTTCCAACGACAATGCAGGGTACCAGCGGCAAAAGAAACACACTGCAGGAAAAAAGCAGTGCAGCGCAGACGGTAATCATATCGTTTTTTAGATAATCCAGAATACCGGTACCTACCGAGGGCAGATCCTGGGTGAGAGAAGTTCCCTCTATGGGAATGACAATCTGGGTAAAAATCCCGGCAGAAAAACTGATTATCAGTATCATCAGCGGAATGATAAACATTTTCTTTTGCATAGACGAGCCTCCTTTATAATTCAATTTATGCTGCATGTGAAGAAGTATGATAAGAAAATGAGATAGAAAGATGGAGAAAGATATATGGAACTTTATGGCTTTATTATATACCTGAAAGAAGAAAAAAAGAGTTCTGACAATACCTGTGAGGCTTATATGCGCGATATCAAGGCCTTTGGGGAATTTTTACAGAGGAGAGGTATCGTAGCCCTTGAAAAAGCAGGAAGCAATGACGTGGCCGCTTACATGATGGAACTGAAGAATTCTGGAAAGTCCAAGGCGACCATCAATCGAAAGCTTTCTTCCATCAGAACGTACTATAAGTTCTTGATTAAAAAGGGGATGATGAAGGAAAATCCGACCGAGGACATTAAGTCGCCGAGAATAGAGCGCAGGGAACTTGATTATCTGACTATTGAGGAAGTGGAGACTTTGCTGCTCGCGCCGGACGAATCGATTAAAGGCATACGCGACCGGGCGATTTTGGAGGTGCTTTATGCGACTGGAATCAGAGTCAGCGAAATCATTGAGCTTAGGTTAAAGGATATTAACCTGCGCATGGGTTTTTTGACTTTAAACGGTGCACATGGCAGAGCCAGAATTGTACCTATGGGTTCGATGGCAAGAAGAGCGTTGGATCATTACATTTTGAGCAGTCGTCCGGCTCTGATGAAAGACGGTACGCCCGATGATCCGGAAAGCGTTCTCTTTGTCAACTATTTAGGTGAAGCTTTTTCCAGACAAGGGTTTTGGAAACTGATGAAACAGTACGGCAGGCAGGTAGGTCTTGAGGACAGGCTGACACCACATATTCTAAGAACTTCTTTTGCAGTACATATGGTGCAAAACGGTGCAGATCTGAAATCCCTGCAGGAACTGATGGGTCATGAGGATATCATGGCGACTAGAATTTATCTGTCGGTGACGAAGAATCGGATTAAAGATGTGTATGACAAAACCCACCCGAGGGCGTAAAAATCGAAGTGCTATATGGGCTTTATTAAATGAAAATGATATAATAAATAAATTCACAATATATTTAAGAAAGGATATTTGAAATGAAAGAGGAATTAGAAAAAGATACAATTACAGGAACAGATGCAGAAGTTTCAAGTGAAACTGAGCCAACCACTATGGAAGATAATGAGGCACAAAGTTTGGAGGAGCAAGTTCCAAATGAAGAAGAACCGCTAGATTTCGCAGGCGAAATAGAATTAGTACCTAATTCACAGTCATTTTGCGGAGGTTGCGGATATGAACTGCATGGCGAAAAGTTTTGCCCAAATTGCGGAAAGGCAGCAGGCGGCACGGTACTGCAGGAACCTAAAAAGGGGAATTCTAAAAAAATGATTATCGGCGGCATTATTGCGGTAGCAATAATAGCCTTAGTGATAGTGTTTATTACTGTCATTCAGCCGAATCAAAAGTATAATCAAGCAATTGATTTGGCGTCAGAGGAAAATTATGAGGAGGCTATAGATATTTTGACTGAGCTGGATGGATATAAGGATTCTGTTGAGAGGATAGAAAAATATGAACACTTAAAAGAATTGAAAGAATTAAAACTTCGCTTTAAAGCCGCAGATACAGCATGTATATCAGGAAAAGCTGTATTGTCTTCTGATGGGACAAGTATCAATGTAGATTCAAAAGATCAATATGATGTTGATGCCGCTGTAGATATTTTATCTATTATCACTGAACTTGAACTTCCAGATACATTATTTACGGAAATGTGTTCTACAACGGCGCTGATGGGGAGACAGACGAAAACTTATGGAGATATTGAGGTGAGCTGGTCATATCACCCGGATAATGGTCTTGATGTGTTTTTTAGAATTGTGGATTAATAATAGACAAAAATTGCTTGCAATTCCATGTCCCATATGGTATAATGCTCATGTTGTAATTACGGGCGGTCCTCTGTACGCAAGGAAAATGAGCGACAAGAACGTCTTGGAGGGAAGGAGGATACTATACAATGAATATTTTAGATTCAGTTGCACAGGATTACTTAAAGAAAGAAGTCCCTGCATTTAACGTGGGAGATACTGTAAAGGTTCACGTTAAAATTAAAGAAGGTAACAGAGAAAGAATCCAGATTTTCGAAGGTTTTGTACTGAAGAGACAGAACGGCGGAATTGCTGAGACTTTTACCGTTAGAAGAATTGCTTCCGGCGTTGGCGTTGAGAAGACATTCCCTGTACATTCACCATGGGTTGAAAAAATCGAAGTGATTAGAAAAGGTGATGTTAGAAGAGCCAGACTGCACTACATGCGTGGTAGAACCGGTAAAGCTGCTAAAATCAAGAGCAAAGAAAGATAAACTTTCTAAGGGAACCGTTAGGTTCCCTTTTTTTCTTTAGCAAATGAAAGTGTGGACGGGACGGCTAAGAAATGATATACTATTTGTATATGCGTAAATACACACAGATGAGGTAAAACATGATTGAAAATATAAACTGGTATCCCGGACATATGAAGAAGACCAGAGAACTGATTCAGGAAAATCTGAAGCTTGTGGATCTGGTTATAGAAGTCATTGATGCTAGGATTCCTATATCTAGCCGAAATCCCATTATCGATGAGTTGGTAAAGGACAAGAAGCGGATTATCGTTTTGAACAAGAGTGATCTTTCAGATCGAAGGGAGAACGACAAGTGGGCAGCGCATTTTGCGGCAGAGGGCAATTTGACCCTTGCTATGAACTGCATGAGCGGCGGCGGTGTAAACCAGCTTTTTAAAATGCTGGACAAGGAACAGGCGGCAAAGAACGCAGGGCAGATGCGAAACAAGCCTCTCCGCATGATGATTGTAGGTGTGCCTAACGTAGGCAAATCCTCTCTAATTAACAGAATGACAGGACGCAAAAGCGCTCAGACCGGTGACAGACCGGGGGTAACCCGAGGCAAACAGTGGCTTTCATTAAAAAATGGCATGCAGCTTTTGGATACGCCAGGAATTTTGTGGCCTAAGTTTGAGGATCCCAAGGCAGGTTTGAATCTGGCGTTTTGCGGCTCTATCAAAGATGAAATTTTGGATGTGGCAGACCTTGCACTGGAATTGATTACTGTGCTGCAGGACGCCTATCCGGACTTATTGGCAGAGCGTTATAAGTTGGATGCGGTGTGCGACATGCCTCTTGAAACCATGGAAGAAATCGCAAGAAAGCGGGGCTTTATCCTGCCTGGCAAGCGAATCGACTATGAGCGGTGCGCAAGGACCGTGTTAGATGAATTTAGAAGCGGAAAAATTGGAAATATTACATTGGAGCAAATATGAAAAAAGCAGAACGAGAAGCATATCTGAAAGCCAGGCTGGAGGAAATGCTGAGCTACGAGCGGCAGCTTTACGGGGAAGGTTACAGATATATTGCAGGCGTTGACGAAGTGGGAAGAGGGCCTCTTGCGGGACCTGTAGTTGCTGCAGCGGTGGTGTTGCCTGAAGACTTTGACGTCATTGGCGTAGACGACTCTAAAAAGCTATCAGAAAAAAAGCGGGAGCAGCTTTATGAGGTGATTTTGGAGAAGGCGCTGGCGGTGGGAATCGGCAGCAGAGACAATCAGGTTATAGATGAAATCAATATTTTGGAGGCAACCAAACTTGCTATGGCGCAGGCCATCGAAAATGCGGAGATCATGCTCAGAGAGCGCTTCGGTGCGGACATTGATTACGTGATCTTTGACGCTATGAAAATCGACGCTGTGGAAAAGCCCCAGATGTCCCTGATTAAAGGTGATGCAAAGAGTGTGTCTATTGCGGCGGCTTCGATTATAGCAAAAGTAACCCGTGACAGGCAGATGGCGGAATGGAGCAAGACATATCCGGATTATGCTTTTGAGAAAAACAAAGGCTACGGCACTAAAGCCCACTACGAAGGCCTTACCCGATGCGGTATGACACCGATACACAGAAAAAGTTTTTTAAAGAATTTTATATAAAGCGTATGAAAAGGAGAAGGACCTATGGAAATCAAAAGTGATATTCAGATTGCACAGGAAGTGGAAATGGCAAATATAAAAGAGATTGCTAAATCCGCTGGAATTGATGAAAAGTATGTTGAGCAGTATGGAAACTACAAGGCAAAGATTGATTATAATCTTTTACAGGAAAAGCAGGATACGCCGGATGGTAAATTGATTTTAGTAACTGCAATTTCACCGACCCCGGCAGGAGAAGGTAAGACTACTACTTCTGTAGGTCTTGCCGATGCGCTGCACAAAAAAGGCGTTAACGTTATGGCAGCGTTGAGAGAACCATCTCTTGGACCTGTTTTCGGCGTAAAAGGCGGTGCTGCCGGCGGCGGCTATGCGCAGGTTGTACCGATGGAAGATATCAACCTTCACTTCACAGGCGATTTCCATGCAATCGGCGCAGCAAACAATCTGATCGCCGCTATGCTTGATAATCACATTCAGCAGGGTAATGCGCTGGGAATTGATCCTAGAAGAATTACCTGGAAGAGAGCTGTAGATATGAACGACAGACAGCTGCGCTATATCTTAGATGGTATGGGCGGCAAGGTCAACGGCGTGCCAAGAGAAGACGGCTTTGAAATCACTGTAGCCAGCGAGGTTATGGCGATCATGTGTCTGGCAAAGGATATCGACGACCTGAAAGAAAAACTGGCAAGCATTATCGTAGGCTACACCTATGATGACAAACCGGTTACCGTTAGAGATATCAAGGCACAGGGCGCTGCTGCAGCCCTTCTGAAGGATGCTCTGAAGCCAAACCTGGTACAGACGCTGGAAAAGACGCCGGCATTTGTACACTGCGGACCATTTGCAAATATTGCTCACGGCTGCAACTCCATTATGGCAACTAAGATGGCGCTGAAGCTTGCCGATTATGTCGTAACCGAAGCTGGTTTTGCGGCTGACCTGGGTGCAGAGAAGTTTGTAGATATCAAGTGCCGAAAGGCTGGATTAACTCCGTCTGCATGTGTTATCGTAGCAACCGTAAAGGCTCTAAAATACCACGGCGGCGTTGCAAAAGCAGACCTTGCTGCTGAAAATCTAAAAGCACTGGAAAAAGGTCTTCCAAACCTTTTACAGCATGTAGAAAACGTAACAAAGAACTTCGGTCTTCCAGCTGTAGTTGCTATCAACGAATTTCCGACAGATACTGCTGCTGAGCTGAAAATGGTAGAGGATAAGTGCAAAGAGCTGGGCGTAAACGTAGTGCTTTCTCAGGTATGGGCAAAGGGCGGTGAAGGCGGTCTGGCGCTGGCTGACGAAGTTTTGCGTCTGTGCGAACAGGAAAATCACTTCCAGTTTGTATATCCGCTGAATGTTTCCATTGCGGAAAAAATTGAAATGATTGCAAAGAAGATTTACAGAGCTGACGGCGTTATCTTTGAGGGCAACGCTAAGAAGCAGATGGCGCAGTTGGAATCACTGGGCTTTAATGATGTGCCTGTGTGTATGGCGAAAACTCAGTTCAGCTTCTCTGATAATCCGGCGCTCCTTGGCGCACCGAGAGGGTTCAACATTACAGTAACAGATTTGAAAATCGATGCGGGCGCAGGCTTTATCGTTGCAAAGACCGGCAATATTATGACGATGCCGGGATTGCCGAAAGTACCTGCAGCAGAAAGAATAGATGTAGATAACACAGGAAAGATTACAGGACTATTCTAAGATTGACATTGACAATCGATGCTGGAGATTGTATAATGCCCGACAGAAAACAAGAAGTTAAATTTATGGTATTTACCGTGAAGAAAAGCCAGGGCGTGTGGGTCCTGGTTTTTCTTTATGTTTTTAGAATGACTGCTGCTATTTTCCGTTGCGACCACCCAGCCATTTGCCTATGTAGCGACTAACCAAAATTCGATGCATAAGAAGAACCTTAACATAAGGCACAGCATTTCTCAATTTGAGAAATGCTGTTTTTGTATCCTTGCAATTGCAGTGTTTCTACGTTGGCATGATTTATGCGATTTATACAGGCAAGAAAAAGATACCAAAGGAGGTTAATTTTATGAAAAGAGTTACTGTATTTGGTGCAGGAAACGGTGGTGTTACTGCAGCTTATCACTTTGCAAGAGCAGGATATCAGGTTTGCATCTGCGATTTTTCGCAGTTTCCTACGCAGATAGAAAATATTGCAGAACGCGGAGGAATCAGTGCGGCGGGAGAGACACACGGCTGCTCTATGATCCTGGAAGGATTTGAGCCGATAGAGCTTGCCACCTGCGATATCAAGGAAGCGATGGAGTTCTGTCAGCTGTATGTGATTCTATGTCCGTCCTTTGCACAGGAGATTTTCTTTGCACAGATGATACCGCATTTAAAGGATGGCAGTATTATAGTGACTATGCCGGCAAATTACGCAAGTCTTGTATTTACTGAAATGCTGAAAAATGCGGGAAAAATTGACCTTGATGTACATTTTGCAGATACAATCAGCATTCCTTGGGCATGCAGACTGCTATCGCCGGGTGTAACTGGAATCATGGGAATTAAGAAGTTCCTGCCGCTGTCCATCTATCCGTCAGATGAAAGCGGCAAGGTAGAGGATGCGGTGAGAGATTTGCTACCGATTCCGGTGGAGATTCTGAATAATCCGCTGGTTGCAGGCCTTGAGAATATCAACTTTGGCGGACATCCACTGATGACAACCATTAACATAGGACTTTTGGAGAATTTTAACGGGGCGTTTAATTACTATAAGGACTGCTGCAGTCCGGCAACAGCAAGAGCGGCCGCTAAGATGGACTTAGAGCGGCTGGCGGTGGGCAGTGCTTTGGGCTTTTCACTACGGACGGAACTTGAGGCGATGAATGCGCTGTATGGTATGGAGGAAGAAAGCGTTTATGACTTTAACAGAAAATCTGTTTCACACGGAAAAATCAACGGTGCACCAGATAGCTCGAAAGCCAGATATATCAGTGAAGATGTGCCTTATGTGTTGGTGCCGTGCTATGAACTGGCAAAACTTTGCGGTGTTGATACGCCGATTATTCTTGCTTGCATAACGCTAGCATCGGCATATAATGAAGATAACTATTTTGAGAGCGGACGAACGCTTAAAAAGATGGGACTTGGTGGTCTGTCAGCGGAGGCAATCAAAGAGAAAATCTCAAAATGAGAACAAATAGCAGTCGAAGGTTCTCATTTTGAGAAGCTTCATTGCATTGAATCAAGAAATTGTTTAAATTTCAATGGAAATTAAGTTGGCACGTTTTATGCTTTATATAACAGCAGAAAAAATATAGGAGGAAATATCATGGAACCGAAATTAGAAGAAAAGAAGTTCAAACTGCGCTTTCCGGATACGGGA
The DNA here is from genome assembly GCF_943192965.1 of Senimuribacter intestinalis. Classification (NCBI taxonomy): domain Bacteria; kingdom Bacillati; phylum Bacillota; class Clostridia; order Peptostreptococcales; family Anaerovoracaceae; genus Senimuribacter; species Senimuribacter intestinalis. The sequence continues at coordinate 89,660 of NZ_CALPCF010000011.1, read as the reverse complement.
ACTCTTTTGATTATTTTAGTGGTTTTATCTGCAATTTTAACGTATATCGTTCCCGCAGGACTCTTTGAGCGGCAGCTGGATGAGGCGACAGGAAGAACATTGGTAGTAGCGGGTACCTATGCCAGCGCAGAGTCCAATCCGACGACCTTTATGCAGCTTATCATGTCTATTTATAACGGTATGGTGGACGCTTCTGATATTGCCTGGTTTATCTTTGTCATAGGTGGCGCCTTTGGCATTGTAACCAAGTCGGGCGCTATTGCGGCAGGACTGAACAAATTGATTCGCAAATATGAAGGAAAGGAAAGTCTGCTGGTGATTATCATCATGAGCGCATTTTTCCTTGGCGGCATGTCCTATGGCATGGGCGAAGAGGTCATTCCACTGGTAGCAATTTTAGTGCCAATTGCAATTAAGATGGGATTTGACCCGATTGTAGGCGTATCTATGGCAATTGTGGGACTTTACAGCGGATATTCAGCAGGTGCGCTGAATCCCTTTAACACCGGCGTGGCACAGGGCATCTGCGACCTGCCGATGTTTTCCGGTATAGGACTTCGCATTGCGCTGGGCGTAGGTGCACTTCTCATTGCGATTCATCACACCATTCGCCACGGAAAGAAGTTCAAGGACAGCGGTCAGGTGGTGAACTTAAACGAACTGCCGGAAAACCTGCAGACTGTAGAGGAACGCGAATTTAACGGCAGAGACAAGGTGATTTTGCTGGTTCTGGTTCTGACTGTTGCGGTACTGGTATACGGCATTATCAAATTTGACTGGTACCTGGGCGAAATGGCTGCGCTGTTTTTCCTTATGGGAATCATCGTAGGACTGATTCACTTTAAGGGCAGCTTTAACGACACGATCAACGAGTTTATGATTGGCTGCAGAGATATTGCGACAGCGGTCATTCTGGTATGTCTTGGCAGAGCGATTTTGATTGTTTTGCAGGACGGAAATATTTTGGATACCATCGTCTATGCGACTTCTGTACCGCTTGCGAAACTTCCAAGCGTGGTAGCAGCATGGGGCATGTACTTGTCACAGGGGGTTGTCAACTTCCTGATTCCGTCGTCTTCGGGACAAGCGGTTGTGGTGATGCCGATTATGAGTTCACTAGCTGACGTGCTTGGTATTACTCGACAGACCGCAGTATTAGCATTTCAAAGCGGCGATGGATTCTGGAATATGATTACGCCGGTACATCCGATTCTGATGGCGTCACTGGGACTTGCAGGCGTATCTTTTAAGCAGTGGTTTAAGTTTGCATTCTCACTGGTAATGAAATGGTCCGCATGGGTTTGCATTATCCTTGCGGCAGCAGTTTTGACAAATTACGGTCCATTTTAAGGAACCTAAAAATAGGAGGAAATGAAAATGAATAATGTAAAGATGATCTCAAAGGCAGATGTACAGAAAGTGCTGGACATGAAAAAATCCATCGAACTTGTTGAAAAGGTATATGAAGCCCATGGACACAACGAAGTGAATATGCCGGCAAAAATTACGCTGGATACCGGCGAAAGCAACGACTGGCCGCCATATGGCGGCTCCTACAATGCAATGCCTGCATATATCGGACAAGACGTGGATATCTCCGGTATCAAATGGGTATGGGGATTCAATGATAATGCAAAGAAGGGTATTCCATACATCGGCGGCGTAATTATTTTAAACGAAGCCAGAACTGGTGAAATCCTTGCTATCATGGATGGCAGCTTTATTACGGACATCAGAACCGGCGCTTCTGCTGGCGTTGCTTCTAAGTATCTGGTTCGCAAAGATGCCAAGGTTGCCGGCATCATCGGCGCAGGTGTGCAGGGCAGAATGAATGCAAGAGCCATCGCAGAATCCTGTGAAAATCTGGAAGAAATCAAGATTTCTGACTTATACTGGGAAGCAGCGGTAAAATGTGCAGAAGAACTCAATCAGGAACTTGCGGTAAAGGTGACGCCGGTAAAGACCAATCAGGAATGCTGTGAAGGCTCTGACCTGATCATTACGGTAACCATCGCCAATGAGCCGCTGGTAATGGGTGCGTGGCTGAAAAAGGGCTGTACTGTGATGTCTCTGGGTTCCTTCCAGGAATTGGATGAAAACATTCCGCTTCACTGTGACAAGCTGATTGTCGACAGCTGGGCACAGAACGCCCACAGGGGTGAACTTTTGAAACTGGTTCATGACGGAAGAATCACAGAAGAAAACATCCATGCTGAAATGCCGGATATCGTAGTGGGGCGTAAGAGCGGAAGAGAAAACGATGATGAAATCATCTGTGCAAGTATTATCGGTATGGGTTCCACCGACATTGGCACAGCGGGACAGCTGTACAAAGATTATTTTGCAGAAGACGACAGCCTGCCGGTATTTGCTTTCAGAACCTATGATAAATAGACACAGAAAATGAAAGTATTGACATAAGTGCAATCTTCTGTTAAAATGAAAATATACGTGAAGTAGAGGCTGCCACTGGCAGCCTTTGCGCTGTGATTCGTTCCCAGAGGTAATTATGAATTTAGGTAGTATCAGAGAATATGCACAGAAGACCACAGAAATTATCAGCACAGTAGCGGACATGCAGGTGTTGGTCTGTGATATGCAGTTTCAGATTATTGGGGACAGCAAAGACGGCATCACCAATCAGCGGGCGCTGAATAAGTTGACCGGTAATTCCATGCTGGTGGAGACCGTTCGCCTACGAAAAATGATGGTGATCGAAGACAGCAAGAAGGATTTTGCAGGATGCAAAAATTGTCCGGAGAAGAATGCGTGCGACGTTAACGCAATGATTTCCATTCCAATTATCGATGGAGAGGATATTTACGGCGCCATTGGTCTTTATGCCCATGGAAAAGAAGATGTAAAGAGACTGATGGAAAAGAACAAGGATTTTCTGGAGTTTATTCACAGAATGTCAGAACTTTTGGTGATGAAACTAAAAGAGACTTCTGAAACGAAGAAATTAAAAGAAACTGTCAAGCAGTTGAAAAATAACAGTTGCAATTTGCCTTTTGAAGACATTGTAGGAAGCAGTCCCGCGTTTCGGAAGGTAAAAGAAGAGGCGAGGCGTTTTGCACAGGGGAATTCAGGGATTCTGATCCAAGGAGAAAGTGGAACTGGCAAGGAGGTTTTTGCTAGAGCCATTCATACCGCCAGCAGAAATGCGGATGGTCCTTTTGTTGCCATTAACTGTGCGGCGCTACCGGAGAACTTAATCGAAAGCGAGCTGTTCGGCTATGAGGAGGGGGCATTTACCGGTGCGTTGAAGGGCGGAAAGCTGGGAAAGTTTGAGCTTGCCAATCACGGTACTTTGTTTCTCGATGAAATCGGTGAATTTCCAATCCATCTGCAGGCGAAACTTTTGCGAGCCCTTCAGGAGAAAAAAATTCAGCGAGTAGGCGGCAGCAAGGAGATAGAGGTGTCGGTACGGATTATCGCAGCCACCAATCAGGATTTAGAGGAGCTTTCGCGCAACGGACAGTTTCGGGAGGATTTGTATTATCGCCTCAGTGTCATCCCTATTACATTACCGCCGCTAAGACAGCGACGAAGTGATATTGGAGAATTGGCAGAGCATTTTCTCAGGATTTATGCAAAGGCGCTGCACAAAGATATTTTTGGCATAGACAAGGCGGCCATGGACAGGCTGTACGAGTATGCGTGGCCGGGCAACATCAGACAGCTGCAGAATGCCATCGAGTATGCAGTCAATATTTCTTCTGGTTCCTATATTACGGTTGAAGATTTGCCGCAAAGAATTTTGGGCAACGCCACGGAACCACCTTCTGAAAGCGGAATTTGTTTGAAACCGCTTAGAGATGTGGAAGATGAATATATTTTAGAGGCCATCAGAATTTATGGCGATACACTTTCAGGCAAGCTGAAAGCAGCGGAGGTGCTGGGCATCAGCAAAGCTACGTTGTATCGCAGATTAAAAGAACTTAATGTATAGAGAGGTAGAAAAAATGAAGCACAAGTTTATTGCAAAGCGGTACTGGAAAGACCAGAGTACCGCTATGGGACAGTCCGATGTAATGGCAAAGTCTTTCAATGACGTGATTAACCTGAGTTTGGGGGACCCGGATTTAATCACTCATGATATTATTATCGACAATGCCTTTGCAGATGCAAAAGCCGGACATACCAAGTACACGGACTTCAGAGGAGATCCGGAGCTTAGAACGGAAATCTGCAAGTACTACAAGGAAGAGTATCAGATGGATGTGGCTGATGAAGAAGTTTTTGTCTGTGCATCTGCATGCCTGGGCATGTATCTGGCTCTGGAAGCCATCGTAGACGATGGAGATGAAGTTATTTTACAGGCGCCGTACTTTACCCCGTATCCACAGCAGGTGGAGCTGGCAAGAGGGATTCCTGTGGAACTGCCGACTTACGAAGAAGAAGATTTTCAGATTAACATTGAACGTCTGGAATCTCTGATTACAGAGCGTACAAAGGCGCTGGTCATCAACTCGCCGAGCAATCCGACCGGAAACTGCCTGACTGTAGAGACTATGGAAAAAATCGCAGAAATCGCTGTAAAGTATGATTTAATTGTAATTTCTGATGATATTTATACCTCGTTCAGTTACCAGAATCCGTTTGTGCCGTTTGCGACACTTCCGGGTATGAAAGAAAGAACGATTATTCTCAATTCATTCTCCAAGAACTTTACCATGACGGGATGGAGAGTGGGTAACATTATCGCACCAGACTACATCATTAAGGTGATTCAGCAGATTAACGAAAATGTGGTCTTTACTGCGCCGTCAGTATCTCAGCGTGCTGCAATCTATGCACTTCGCCACAGAGCGGAGATTCAGCCGCCGATGATTTCCGAATACAGGAAGAGAATGTTCTATGCAGCGGAGAGAATTAACAAGATTCCAAAGCTTTCTGTGATTGATCCGCCTAAGGGCAGCTTCTATCTGTTTATGAACATTAAGGAAAGTGGGCTGACCAGTGCTGAGGCGGCGGAACTGATCCTAAAGGAGGCACATGTGCTGATGCTGCAGGGTGATGCCTTTGGAGCCTGCGGAGAAGGCTATGTGCGTATCGCTTGTACTGTCAATGTGGATACCCTGAAGGAGGCTTTTGACCGAATTGAAAAGATCGAGGCGTTTCAGTAAAAAAAGTGTGCATGACGGAGCTAAAGCTCCTATGCACACAATAAGAAATTGTGAGAGACGAAATGCGTGCGTATAGAAATGTGCACGCTTTTGCCGTTTTATGTTTGAAAAGGAGAAACGGAATGGAATGGAAAGATGGAAAAAAACGGTGCAGGTGGGTGAATCCCAAGAATGAAATCTATCTGCGTTATCATGACGAAGAATGGGGTGTGCCGGTGCATGACGATCATCAGCTTTTCGAAATGCTGATTTTGGAAAGCTTTCAGGCGGGTTTGTCCTGGGAGTGCGTGCTCAATAAGAGAGAAGCCTTTCGAGCTGCTTTTGATGGGTTTGATCTTGCCAAAGTCTGTGATTATGACGAGGAAAAAATGGCAGCACTTCGCGAAAATCCAGGCATCATCCGCAACAAATTGAAAATTCGAGCGGCAGTAAATAATGCGCGGATTTTTCGCGAAATCCAAAAGGAATACGGAAGTTTTTCCAACTATCTCTGGCATTGGACCTGCGAAACTGTTTTGCACGAAACAGATGTGGTAAGTTCTCCACTTTCCGATCAAATCTCAAAGGATTTGCAAAAACGAGGAATGAAGTTTGTCGGAACGGTGATTATTTATTCGTACTTGCAGGCGGTTGGCGTCATTGATTCTCATGAAGAAGGCTGTTTCAAAGCGCGCGGCACAAAAGAATAAAAGGCTGCGTGTTCTGGTAAATCAAAGAAAAGGTGAGAGTGAAAGAAAACATGGCAAACCCATGAAAGGAGTCTTCGACGATAGTACTGACAAAATTCTGGATTTTGAAAGATTTTGTCAGTAAATCGTGTCGAAATCACATCGTATGCCCCTGAAATTCTGACAAAACTGACAATTTTTTTCGATTCTGTCTGTTTTGTCAGGATTTTTACATAAAACACCGACAAGACTGACAAAAATCTGAGAAATTGTCAGTTTTGTCAGCAGTGTAAAAGGGTATCGCTTTTTCACGCGTTTGCCGCGCGAAAGAAAAGGGTGCGGCTTGCAAAAATAGCGGCACCCGTGCTATACTAATACCAGTTTAAAAAGAAAAGAGAGGTACAACCTATGCAATGGATTGATCAAAGCTTGAGAGCATTTACAGAAGTGCTGGCGAGCAAAGCGCCTGTGCCGGGCGGCGGCGGCGCGTCGGCGCTGGTGGGCGCACTGGGAACAGCACTGGGAAGTATGGTCGGATCGCTGACCGTAGGCAAGAAAAAGTATGCAGCCGTAGAGGAAGATATCAAAGGTCTGATGAAACAGGCGGAAGTTCTGCAGGCAGAGCTGCTTGCCCTTGTGGAAAAGGACGCGGAGGTTTTCGCGCCCCTTGCGGCGGCTTATGGCATGCCGAAAGAAACGAAGGAAGAAAAGGCGGAGAAGGCGCGAGTCATGGAGCTTGTGCTGAAGGATGCATGCAGCGTACCTCTGGAAATTATGGAAAAATGTTGCCAGGCGATTGATCTGCACAGGGAATTTGCGGAAAAGGGCAGCGTTCTTGCAGTCAGTGATGCCGGTGTCGGCGTAATTTTTGCCAAAGCAGCCCTGCAGGGCGCGTCACTGAACGTCTTTATTAATACAGGCTCGATGCAGGACAGAGCATACGCCGAAACGCTCAATGAGAAAGCTGAGAAGATGCTGATGGAATATACAGTAGCCGCCGATGAGGTGTACGCGAAAGTGTACAGTCAGCTAAAGAAATAGGGGGACAAGATGGAAAAATTACTAAAAGGAAAGCCAGTGGCGGACGCCATTGACGAAGGGTTGATTGCAAAGATGCCCGTATTTTATGAGAAAGGCGTGGTGCCGACCCTTGCAATCGTTCGTGTGGGGGAAAACGGCAGCGATATCGCCTATGAAAACGGCGCTGTGAAAAAGGCAAAGAAGATCGGCGTACAGACAGAAAAATTCATCTGTGATGGGAAGATAGAGGAAGCGGATCTCATTGCGGTCATAGAATCCATCAATCAGAATCCGGAAATTCATGGTGTGCTGCTGCTGCAGCCTTTGCCAAGGCACATCGACAGCGAGAAGGTACGAAATGCCATCGCGTCGGAAAAGGATATGGACTGCGTTTCGGATGGCGCGCTGGGCAGATTTTTTACTGGGGACAGCGCTTTCGCGCCGTGCACAGCGGAAAGTTGCATTGAAATTTTGAAACATTACGATGTAGATTTACGCGGAAAGCGGGCGGTGGTCATCGGCAGGAGCATGGTCATCGGAAAGCCCGTCAGTCTGATGCTTCTGAAGGAAAACGCGACGGTAACCGTCTGCCACACAAAGACCAGACCGGAGGATTTACGGAATCTTTGCAAAGAGGCGGATGTGATTGTAGCAGCCGCCGGCGCTGCAGGGACTTTGACAGATGAGATGATTAGTCCAGGTCAGGTGATTGTGGATGTGGGCATCAACTTTAATGAGGAAGGAAAAATGATCGGCGATGTGTCGGTCTGTGAGGACGCCCAGGTGTGGCTGACCCCGGTACCGGGCGGTGTGGGCAGTGTGACAACCAGTCTTTTGATGAAACATGTCGTGGAAGCGGCAGAACAAAGCATGCTTTAGTTCTGCAGGAGGAACCTTTGTGCAATGAGTGGATTGATTGATAAACTGAACCAGATTATGCAAATCGACAATACCAAATATGATGGTGTACTGATTGTAAATAAACATGGCATTGTGGAGTACAGCACGTGGTTTGGCAGAATGTCTAATGCAGTCATTCCGGACTGGACCAGATCGATTGTCGGAGAGCATCTGACGAATTTTTATGAGGATCTGTCAGAGGAAAACAGTACTGTTTTTCAAACACTAAAGACAGGAAAGATGTCCATCGACGAACCGCAGAAGCTGACCTGGAAAAACTATCAGATGGTACTGCGCGGCATCACGTATCCCATTGTGGAGAGTGGGGTGATTTTGGGCGCGGCCAATGTTGCGCAGCTCTTGTATCTACAGAATTTGAAGACCTCAGAATATCTGAAACAGAAGCTTTATGTCACAGATGATATCATCACGCAGAACAGGAAAATGCTGGAAATGAAAGCGATGATACTGGAGGTCAGCAACAGTGATTCGCCGGTGCTGATTTATGGCGAAACAGGAACAGGGAAAGAGCTGGTTGCGGAATCAATTCATGCAGAGGGAAAGCGGCGTACCGGAAATTTTATTACACAGAACTGTGCAGCAATTCCATCCCATCTTCTTGAAAGCATGTTTTTTGGTACAGAAAAGGGAGGCTTTACCGGTGCGGAATCCAGAGAGGGTCTTTTTGAAATGGCTAATGGAGGCACCCTCTTTCTGGATGAAATCAATTCGATGGATTTAGGGATGCAGGCGAAGCTTCTGAAGGCAATTGAAGAACAGAAAATACGCCGAATCGGCGGTAATCAGGATATTCATTTTGATGTACGTCTGATTTGCGCGACCAACGAACCCCTTGAAAAGCTGCTTTCCGAAAAGCGAATTCGGGAGGATTTGTACTATAGAATTTGTGTTTTACAGATCGAAATTCCACCGCTTCGAGAACGTGTCGACGACATTCTGCTTTTGACGGAACACTTCATTCGCTATTATAATGAACGCATGCAGCGAAATATCAAGGGGATCAGCCCTTTGACGGAGCAGGTCTTTGTAAAGTGGGACTGGCCCGGCAATGTGAGGGAACTTCGCAATATCATCGAAAGCGCGTTTAATATAGAAAAGAAGGAATATATTAGCTTGGAAAGTGTGGACGCGCTGTTCCGAAGAACACAGCTTGTAAAGACGGTCAGCAGAGAAGAACGGAATGTATCACAGCGGGCAGATTTACTTTCTGAAGCAGCAGAGATAGAGCCGGGAATGCATATTGATTTGGAACAGATGCTGGCAGCCTATGAGCGTCAGGTGATTCAGACTGTGATGGAGCAGGAAACCAAGTTAATTGATGTTGCCAGGAGGCTTTCCATCTCTCCGCAGAAGCTGCAGTACAGACTGAAGAAGCTGGGGATCACTAATAAAAAATTTTGAATAAATAAAAATATTTTTATAAATAAAGAATTTTTCATCGAAAAAAGTGCGGCTGCAATTTTAATCTAATACTGAAAACGCTTGAAATTCAGGCGTTTTTTTGTTGCCCTTTTTCAAATGAACGGATTGGCACGCCCTTTGCGATAGTATAGTGCAAAGACTGAAGGAGGGAGTGAAAGAATTTGAAAAGACCATTACCGGGCAAAGTGGACATCATCGACGTGACCCTGCGGGATGGATTTCAGCACGAGGAAATGTTCGTGCCCACAGAGGCGAAGCTCTGGATTGCAGAGCGGCTGATGGAAGCAGGATTTCGGCGCATTGAGGTCGGCACGTTCAGTCATATCAAATATGTACCCCAGTTTAAGGATATCCTGGAGGTATTGAAAGGACTTCCGAAAAGAGAGGACGTAGAGTATACCGTCCTTGCGCTCAACACGAAAGCCTGCGAACGTGTGGCTGCAGCCCTTGAAGAAGGCATTCAGATTGACCGCGTACTGTGCGGACAGCTAGCAACCAGCGAGGCGTATGCCCGCAAGAATATGAACAGAACCCATGAAGAACTTTTTAATGAAGCAGAAAAAAATATAAAATTTCTTCACAGTCTGGGCATCAAGAAGGTTTTCGGCAATATTGGAACGATTTTCGGATGTCCGATCCAGGGAGAAATACCAATCGAAAAGGCTTACGAATTTGTAGATCGGGCTTTTGACATTGGATTTGACGAGATTGAACATTCTGATCCTGACGGCATCGCAGATCCGGAAACCGTATACCGCTATTTTTCGCATGTCCTACAGAAGTATCCAGATGCATCGATGCATTCCTTCCATGTCCATGATATACGCGGCATGGGGATGGCATCTTACTGTGCAGCGATGGAGGCAGGTGTCAGAACCTTTGACTGCAGCCTGGGCGGCATTGGCGGACAAGTTGCGAATATTGTCGACAGCGTACCTGTCAAGGGGATCGGCGCATATTACTTTGATACGGAGAGAACCGGGCTGGTGGAAACCTGCGACTTTGTCTCCATGGTAAATGCCATGGGGATTGATACCGGAATCGATGAGAAAAAATGCGGCGTTATTACGCAGATGATGGAACGAATTTTAGGACGCACGCTGCATTCCTTTACAGCAGCAATCAAATAACAGAGGAGATGATAAGATGAAAACAAGTAGCTATTCCGGCTTTTTCAAGCTGGATACAGAGGCAAGAATGCGGGAGGTTGCCGAATTCGCGGGACTTTCTATCGCAGAACAGGAAGTTCTCAGAAGCGCGGATTCTTTGGACATGGACAAGGCGGATCACATGGTAGAAAATGTAATCGGCAGATTCGCGCTGCCGATGGGTGTTGCCATTAACTTTATCATAAACGGTAAAGACGTGGTAATTCCCATGGTGACAGAAGAACCGTCTGTCATTGCGGCATGCAGCAATGCGGCAAAGATGGCAAGAGCGGCAGGCGGCTTTACAGCAAGTACCTCCGGCAATATCATGATTGCGCAGATTCAGATGCTGCGCGTACCTGCGCCTTTTGCAGCAAAGAGTATGATTTTAGAGAAAAAAGAGGAAATTTTGCGAATCTGTAACGAAAAAGATCCAGTTTTGGTCAGCTTTGGCGGAGGTGCAAAGGATGTGGAGGTCAGAATCATAGATTCGGCGGAAGGCCCTATGGTGATTGTGCATCTTCTGGTGGATACCCTGGACGCCATGGGCGCAAATGCGGTAAACACCATGGCAGAAACGGTTTCCCCTTACATAGAGGAGCTGACCGGCGGCATTGCGGAGCTGCGGATTTTGTCCAATCTGGCGGACAGGCGTGTGGTGCGGGCAAGAGCAACCTGGAAAAAGGAAGCAGTCGGCGGCGTCGAGGTGGTGGAAAAAATTCTCAGCGCTTATGCCTTTGCGGCGGCAGACCCTTATCGGGCAGCAACTCACAACAAAGGGATTATGAACGGAATTATTCCGGTGGTGCTGGCAACGGGAAATGATACCAGAGCCATTGAGTCCGGCGCCCATGCTTATGCGGCAAGAAACGGAAGATATACATCGCTGACCACATGGGAAAAGAATGCAGAGGGAGATTTAGTCGGCTGTATTGAGATGCCTATGGCGGTCGGACTTGTGGGCGGCGCTACCAAAATCCATCCGGCGGCACAAACAGCCGTGAAAATTTTAGATGTAAAAACTGCTGCGGAGCTGGGACAGATCATCGCGTCTGCCGGTCTTGCAAACAATCTGGCGGCGATGAAAGCGCTTGCGACAGAGGGCATCCAGCGGGGGCATATGTCTCTGCATGCGAGAAATTTGGCCAGCACTGTAGGTGCAAAGGGTGAAATGCTGGAGAAAATCGTGAAACAGATGGTGGCAGAGAAAAACGTACGCATAGAATATGCGGCTGCGCTTTTCGAACAGTATAAAAAGCAAGGAGATGAAGGCTGAATTGAAACAGAAAGTATTTATCAATGGTAAGATATTCACCTCAAATCCGAAGCAAGCCTATGTGGAGTGCTTTGTAGTGGAGGACGGAAGAATTACTTTTATTGGAGACAGAAACGATTTGCCGGAATATGACTGTGAAACTGTGGATTTGAAAGGAAAGCGCGTCATTCCCGGCTTTGTGGATACCCATATGCACCCGGTCATTTTGGCAGACTGCGCGGCGAAGATATCCTGCCTGCCACCGGTGGTTCACTCCATCGAGGAACTGCAGGAGGAAATTCACCTCGTAGCGTTAGAGAAAGAACCGGGAGAATGGATTTGCGGCTGGGGCTATGATGAAGAAAAGTTTGCGGAACACCGCGCGCCAAACCGGTACGATCTGGACAAGGCGTCAGCAGATCATCCTATCGAACTGCTTCGTTCCTGCTCTCATATTCGGAGTGTCAACAGCAAAGCGCTGGAACTTGCAGGGATTACGAAGGATACCCCTGATCCGCCGGGCGGAGAAATTGAACGGGATGCGGAAGGCGTGCCGACGGGGATTCTCAAAGAAAATGCCCGCCATCTGGTCGGCGCGGTTTTGCCGGACAAATCCAGAGAGGTTATCGTGGATGGTCTAGTGGATCTGGGAAAGCTGCTGCTTTCTCAGGGGATTGTAGCGGTGACGGATATGGGAAACCTGGATGCAGTGGATTATTTCGATTATTATCAGGAAGCGGCAGAAAAAGGATTCCGGCAGGATGTAGGCATGTACTATATTTGGGATTTGATTCGTAAAAATCCTGATTTCCGGTGGGACGCTGAGAGAGCAGACAAATCCAGGCAGATTCACAGAAATGGAATTAAGCTGATTGCAGACGGCAGTATCGGCGGCAGAACGGCATGGATGGACAGACCCTATTTGGGGTCCTGTGACGAATGTGGCATTTCTGTGTGCAGCGACGAGGAAATCGAAAGCGCCATGGAATTTTGTCAGAAACATCAGTGCCAGCTGGCTGTACACACTATGGGAAAACGGGCAATCGACCGGATTGTGGATCTTGCATATCAGACCGGACCGTGGCTTTGTGATATGCCGTCTGTTCGCATGGAGCATATTACAGACCCGTCCCAGAATGCCATTGAAAAGGCGGCAGCAGGAAAAATTGCCTTTGCAACGCAGATGATTTTCCTGTATGCTGAAATTGAGAGTTATCGAAACAATTTGGGTATGGACTGGATTAAGGAGACCTATCCCATTTCCCATATGCTGGACTGCGGCGTGAAAGTGGCGCTGTCAACGGACGCTCCGGCAACCTCCTGGGCGCATCCGTCCGATCCGTTTCCAAATCTCAAGTGCGCGGTATCAAGAACGGCGTACGATGGAACGGACTGCGGTGAGAAAGGCAGCATCGATATCGAAACAGCGATCAGACTCTATACGAAAGAGGGCGCTGAAATTGCGGGATTTTCTGATATCGGTCAGCTGGCAGAAGGCTTTCGGGCTAATTTTGCGGTATTGTCAGAGGATATTCTGCATGTACCGCCAGAACGCTTTCCTGAAATTCGGGTAGAGCAAACCTATATGGACGGCGAATGTGTGTATGACAGGACAAAGGATCAGTAAAGTACAGATCTGATTTTTATCCTTACAGAATATCTTTTCCAAACATAGAAACATAGAAAGGAAAAAACGATGCTAGCTATTATGAATTTTTGTATTGCGTGCGCCAACTGGTTTTGGGGACTTCCCATTCTGATTTTAATCGTTGGCGGCGGATTATATATGAGCCTTAGACTAGGCTTTCCACAGATTACGAAGCTCCGTTACATCTGTTCCCAGACCTTTGGCAAGATGTTTGTGAAAGCGGAAGCTGGGAAAATTTCTCCTTTTGCAGCAACATGCTCTGCACTGGGATCTTCCATCGGCGCGTCCAATATCGTGGGCGTTCCGGTAGCCATTGCGCTGGGCGGACCGGGGGCAATCTTCTGGATGTGGATTATCGCCATTGTTGGCTGCTGTACCAAGTATGTTGAAATTGCTCTTTGTATGAAATACAGAACGAAAAATGAAAACGGCGAATGGGTCGGCGGCGCTTTCAGCTATGTCAAGGAACTGTTCGGCGGGAAAAAGGCAGGACGCGCCATTGCGATTTTCTGTGCGTTTTTTACCATGATCGCGGGAATTCCGTCGGTGGCTTCACAGACGCTGTCCGCCAGCGCACAGGTTGCGGTATTTGGCATTAATGGTACGGTATTCGGTATCATTGTTGCGGCGATTGTTGCGCTGATTGTCTTCGGCGGTATTAAGAGAATTGCCAGTGTTATGGAAAAGGCAGTGCCAATCATGGCAGCGATCTATTTGCTGGGCGTTATCATCATTTTAGTGTGCAACGCTGGTGAGATTCTTCCTTCCCTGGGCAGTATCTTTGTCTATGCGTTTACACCGCACGCCGCAGTTGGCGGCTTTGCCGGTTCTACCGTTGCGCTGGCGCTGCGCTGGGGTTCCGCAAGAGGTGTATATTCCAACGAAGCAGGCTTTGGTTCTGCACCGTCAGCCCATGCGGCAGCTGATGTTGACCATCCGATTCGGCAAGCGATGTGGGGTGTCTTTGAAGTAGGCGTAGATACGATTTTAGTCTGCACGGCGACGGCGCTTTCTGTACTGACAACCGGTGTATGGAAGCAGCCGGGTGTAGATGCCGGCGCGTTGGGGCAGGCGGCGTTCCATACAGTATTTGGCGCGGCAGGAGATTACTTTGTGGCAATCTGCGTACTGCTGTTTGTCATTACGACGATTACCGTAGTGATTTTCTACGATGAAAGACAGGCGGAGTTCCTGTTTAAAACGCCGAAGGCGGGCGTTGCATGGAGATTTATCGCCATTGCGACCATGATCATCGTAACCTTCGGTATGGAACTGACGGTTGTATATCAGCTCAACGATTTTGTCAATGCTTTGTTCATCATACCAAATATGATCGCGATTATCTGGCTTGTACCACAGGTTGTAAAACTGCAGGATGAATTCTTCCATACACCGGGTAAATATTATCTTGCTGATATGGAAGCAAAGAGAGCCAAGAAAGAAACGAAATAACGATTATAACACAAGTGAAATGAATTCTGTAAAATAAAGACCTGTCTTGTTTTGGATCCATACCGGAAAGTCACTGAAAAGTCAGGCTTTCCGGTATGAGTTTTTGGAGGAAAAAGAAAATGAAACCACTTGAAGGTGTAACGATACTGGATTTAACAAGAGTTGTTGCAGGACCTTATGCAACGATGATATTAGCCGATCTTGGCGCTAGAGTGATTAAGATTGAAAATCCCGGTGATCCGGACTATACACGGGATTTTGAGCCATATCTTGTAGATGGAGATAAGCGGCAGAGCGCTTTCTTCGCCCAGTATAACAGGAATAAAGAGGCAATCACGTTGAACTTGAAAGAGCCGCGGGCAAAGGATATTTTCCGGCAGATGGTTCAAAAAGCGGATATTGTTGTGGAAAATTATCGCGCCGGCGTAATGGATAAGCTGGGTGTTGGTTATGAAAATTTGAAAACGTACAATCCGAAGCTGGTTTATACGGCAATTTCGGGATTTGGACAGACGGGACCGTATTCGACATGGCCTGCATATGATAACAGCGGGCAGGCGCTCAGCGGGCTTTGGTCCATGAACGGTATGCCCGGTGAACCGACCAGAATCGGTACGATTATCGGGGATTTGGCGGCAACTTTTTTCGGCGCGATTGGAACTCTTTCTGCGTACATTCACGCGCAGAAAACGGGACAGGGACAGCTGGTGGACGTGGCGCAGCTGGACGCCTCTCTGGCGCTGACAGAAAATGCCGTTTCCAATTATACGGTGGGAGACCAGGTGCAGCAGCCTCTTGGAAATGATCATCCCCTTTGCAGACCTTATGGTAAATTCAGAGCAAAGGATGGCGAAGTCTTTTTCGGCGGCTATACAGATCGTTTTTGGAAGACGACCTGCGAGTTCTTTGGCGAACCGGAGCTTTTGCAGGATCCTGAAATTGATACCATGGCAAAGCGCTTTGACGAAGAAGTTTACAATAGGAGAATTTTGCCGAAAATCAATCAGTGGTTTTCTGCGTATACCTGTCAGGAGCTGCAGGACGCGCTGGCGGAAAAATTGCCACTGACAGCCATTCATACGATAGATCAGGTGCTTTTAGATCCGCAGCTGAATCACAGGGACATGTTTATCGACTATGCTTACGGAAATGCTCACGGCAAGCTGTTCGGAACACCGATTAAATTGAGTGAAACGCCGTGTGATACTTCGGGCCGCGCGCCGGAGATCGGAGAAGGCAACGCCCGAATTTATCAAGAGTTTTTGGGATATTCGGAAGAAGAAATCCGTGTGCTTTCAGAGGAAGGAGTTTTGTAATGGGGCATATTTCTTATGAGGTGAAAGATGGGATTGCAGTGATTCGCTTTAACAGACCGGAAAAGCTGAATACCCTGACGCTGCAGATGTATCAGGATTTAGGAGAGGCTTTTGAAAAAGCGCAGAAGGATGACCATGTAGCAGTTTGTATTTTGACAGGAACAGGTGAGAAGGCATTCTGTGTCGGGGCGGATTTGACGGAGTCTATTCCATATTTAGGACAAGGACATTATATCGACGAGTGGGACGCAGCACATTTAAAGCACAGCAGGCTATTTAAACCGCTTATTTGCGCAGTTAATGGACTTTGCATGGGCGGCGGTTTTGAAATTATGCTGGCGTCGGACATCAGAGTGGCTTCCAGTCAGGCAGTATTTGCCCTTCCGGAAGTTTCTCTGGGAATCGTGCCTGCCGGCGGCACGCTGGTAAGATTGGCAAGACAGATTCCTTATGTCAGAGCAATGGAACTGATTTTAAGCGGCGAGAGGATCGAGGCGCAAAAGGCGTTAGACTATGGACTTTTAAATGCGGTGGTACCGCCTGAACAGGTGATGGAAAAAGCCATGGAGATGGCAAAGAAGCTCTGCGCCTGCAGCACGAGGGCAGTGCAGACGGCAAAGGAATCTGTGCTGAAGCTGAGAGAAATGCCGGCGGAACAGGCTTTTGAGACGGAGGCGCTGCTGGGGTATAAAGCCTTTACCAGTGAAGACGCAAAAGAAGGATTGGCAGCCTTCTATGAGAAACGGAAACCGGACTTTCCGTCGAAGAAGTGGTAAATAAATTGTGCTGATTTTGCTGGAATTTATTGTTTACAGTGGGAAAAGGAAGCTGATATAATAAATGTATTATCACAGAAGGAGATTGCATTTATGGATACCATTTTCTACAACGGAACAATTTATACGCAGGATCAGGCATATCCTGCATGCAGCGCTATAGCAGTGAAAAACGGCGTGATTGCAGCGCTGGGTAGTGACCAGGAGATGCTGGCGCTGGCAAGCAGCAGGACGGAGCGGATTGACCTTGCCGGAAGATTCGTGGTGCCGGGATTTATCGACAGTCACCTGCATTTTATTTACGACGCCATGGTTCGGAGAACCATCGATCTGTCAGAGACTAAGTCACTGTCAGAAGCGATGGAGCTTTGCCGCGGCAGAGTTTCTGAAATCAGCGAGAAGGGTGGATGGCTCCTGGCAGGCGGTTTCAACCAGGACGACTGGATAGAAAAAACCATGCCTACCAGGACGGATCTAGATGCGATTTCAGAAGAGGTGCCGGTGGTATTGCAGAGAGCTTGCCTGCATATTTCCGTTTGCAATACAAAAGCACTTGCGCTTTCGGGACTTTTGGAAAGCTGTCCGGACGGCATTGTCAGAGAACAGATGCAAAACGCCATTTCCGAGGCGGAGCCGCTGCCGGATTTAGATGAACTGAAGGAACTGATTCAGGATGCAGCGCGCGCTGCCGCAAGAGCCGGTATTACGGAAGTTCATACCGATGATTTTACGGTGCTGCCGGGCACCTGCGGGAAGCTGATTTTACAGGCGTACAGAGAGCTTTCCGAAGCAGGAAAGCTGGATGTGCGGATTTATGAACAGTGCAATCTGGAAACCCTGCCGGAGCTGAAACAATTTCTTGCAGCAGGGCACAGAACCGGCGATGATTACGGTTTTTTCAGAATCGGACCGCTGAAGATTATTACAGACGGATCTCTCGGCGCCCATACGGCGGCTATGCTTGCGCCGTATTGCAACGCGCCGGAAACCTGTGGCGTGCTGAATTATACCGATGAGAAACTGCAGGAGATGATATCCTTGGCGCAGGAGTACGGAATGCAGATGGCGATTCATTGTATCGGCGACGGTGCACTGGAACAGACGCTGAATGCGCTGCGCAGGGCGCATTATGAGAATCCAAAGGCGAATCTTCGCCACGGGATCGTCCATTGCCAGATTATGAGCGAAAAGCAGCAGGACTGGTTTCAGAAACTGAATCTGCTGGCATATATTCAGCCGATTTTTGTCCGCTATGATATGCATATCGTAGAAGACTGCGTAGGAGAGGAACTGGAGGCTACCAGCTATAACTGGCGAAGGTTTGCTGAGCTGGGCGTGCATCAGTGTGCAGGCTCCGACTGCCCGGTAGAAAAATTTGATATCCTGCCCAATCTGCAGTATGCGGTAACCCGTAAAGACCCGGTTTCCGGCAAGACCTGGTATCCCCAGTACGGGTTGACCTTAGAAGAAGCGCTGCAGGCGTTTACTTATGAAGGGGCGTATGCAGGGTTTAGTGAGGATGTACGGGGTACGATTTCTGTCGGCAAATATGCGGATTTGACCGTGCTTGACAGAAATCTGTTTGAAATTCCTGTAGAGGAAATTTCCGGAGCAAAAGTTGTTCTAACCATGACAGGCGGGAAGGTGACTTATCGCGCTATATCATAAACAAAAAGAACGCCCTGTGGTTCATACATGCAGGGCGTTCTTTTTATTTATCGTATTTACGCTGTCAGCATCATTTCCAGCGAGTTGTCTGCAAAGAAGGTATTGGCATTGTAGAGGAATAGTACATCCGTGATGCCTTCTGATTTAATGATATCGTTGATATCATCAAAGAAATAGCGAGGATCGACGACGACGATTTCGCGGAAATTCTGTGCAAGGAACGGAATCATGCTGTTAGCGTAAGAATCCTTGACCAGCAGTAATTTTTTTTCGGAGGCAGTAGGGGTTTTGATGGTGTACATCGGATGGTTGCTGCCGCCGAATACGGTATAAGCGTCTTTGGTATCCAGATTGTCAAGCTGGTAAAACTCCGTTGTCTTCGTTTTGGTATCCGCATAGTAAATGACGGAATTATGGTAATCTTTGTCTTTATTTGGCAAGTAAATGGTTAGCGGGTCATTTTGACCGTTGGTGAAACCGCTTTTGGAAGCCAGGGTGCCGCGAAAATCGTTTTTTACGACATAGCGTTTATAGCTTACATTATCGGTCAGTTTCATAATGGAAACAGCTTCTTTATATGCGAGAAACGCACCGTCGGTGGTCCAGTGATGGTCGGTTCTATAGTAGAGCTGTGTATTTTGCTTTGCGTTTTTGGTTAAGATGGAACGCACATCAATAGGCTTGATGCCGCACTCTTCGACTCCTTTATAAAACTGATTAATGGATTGGTTTTGATCTGCAGTGATTACGGTTGCAGGCAATTTGTCGCACAGAATATTGGCGGCATTTGGCGCCAGCATAAAGTACATGTTCAGTTTTTTGTACTGGCGTTTGAACTGAGTCAGACTGGAGAGGGTGGATTTCATCCAGTGCTCTGAAGGTTCCGTGATAGATTCCATCAGGTAGTTATCTTTGCAGCGGTAGACGCCGCCTGATTCCAGCTTGCCGCAGGTCACGTCAGATGCTGTTTTGATTTTTATGAACGTATTTCTGGCAGGAAATTGGTCGTTGACATAGGATTCCAGTTTTTTTTCATAGCGACCTTCCACATAAGAAGAAAAGGTGAATGTCGGTTTATCCTGTAGTACTCTGTTTTCTTCTTCTGAAAAACTTTGATCACTGCTGAACAGATTGCAGAGGAAGACCCCCGCAAGAACAGCGATGAAACAAAGCCCTAATATTGTATCGGTTAATTTTTTGTTCATAATTGATAATCCTTTTTTTTTGCAATTTATATTACCGTTTGGCAGTTTGCTCGTCCTCTTGGGACGGAACCATTATACGACTAAATCCTGCCAATCAAGCTTCGCCGTGGGCTTGCTTTCTTGGGGATTTAAAGCATAAGGTCCGTCAGACCAATCGAACTTCGCCATTGCTCGTCCTCTTGGGACGGAACCATTAGAACCTAAAATACAGAAACGGGTTATAGCTGCTGAATACTAGGTAAGCAGTGCACAGGGCAAGGAGTCCCAGTAATAGCAGGGTACTGAGCAGTCCATTTCGTTTGCGCAGGATTTCAAACTGCTTCATTGGTTCTGGGGTTGCAATGAGAATTCCAAGCAGCAGGAATACCCAGTTGGTGCGCAGCAGGTATAGCGTCATAGTATCTGCAAGGGGAACGCCGCCTGCGCAGAAGAGCACTTGCAGATACTGCAGTGCGCCGGTTAAGGTTTCACTGCTGAAGAAGACCCAGCCGATGGCGACGATGAGCATCGTATAGATATGCTGGACAGAGGCGGGACATTTTTCTAAATGATTTCCCAGGAAATATTTCTCAAGAATCAGCAGGATGCCATAGTAAAGACCCCATGCAACGAAATTCCAGCTGGCGCCGTGCCAGAGTCCAGTCAATGACCATACAATCAGCAAGTTGAGAATATGCCGCTTTGTGGAAACACGATTGCCGCCCAGCGGGATATAGACATACTCTCTGAACCAGGTCGATAGGGACATATGCCATCTGCGCCAGAATTCGGTAACGGTTTTGGAAATATACGGGTAATTGAAGTTTTCTAAGAATTCAAATCCGAACATTTTGCCAAGACCGATTGCCATATCGGAATAGCCGCTGAAATCGAAGTAAATCTGCAGAGTATAACAGATGATGCCGATCCAATAGGTGAGTACAGAAACTTGCTGGTCGGGCAGTGCAGTCACAGCAGCGTGAATTGCCCCCAGATTATTGGCGAGAATGACTTTTTTGCCAAGTCCGATCAGAAAGCGGCGTGTACCTTCTCCAAATTTTTCCAATGTGAGGGTTCTTTCCTTGAGCTGTAGTGCGATGTCTTTGTATTTGACAATAGGACCTGCAATCAGCTGCGGGAAGAGGGCAAGATAGAGTGCAAAATGCAGCAGGTTTCGCTGTACGTGCACGTTGCCTCTGTATACATCGAAAATATAGGAAAGTGCCTGAAAGGTATAAAAAGAAATACCGATGGGCAGTGCTAGCGCTGTATATTTGATTTCAGTACCAAGCAGGTCGTTTATGGTGTCCATGAGGAAGCCGTAGTATTTAAAAAAGCACAGGATAAACAGATTGACGATAACTGTAAAAATCAGTGTGCTTTTTCCGGTTTTGTTATGAATCTGTTCACGCCTGATATCGATTGCCATAAGATAATTGAAGACAGCGCTGAACAGCATCAGGATCACATAAATCGGCTCTCCCCAGCTATAGAAGAAAATGCTGGCAATGAGCAGAACCGGATTTTTTAGTCTGCGGGGGACGATGGTGTAGATGAACAACGTCACCGGCAGAAAGTAAAATAAAAACAGGATACTACTGAACAGCATCGCAGAACACCTCCCCAAATTTTTCTGCATGTTGATCAGTGCAGTAAAATAAATAATTTCCTTTTGTGATAATCACGGCATCTGAAAGCAGCGCAACCTGCGCAGGACCGTATCCATCAAAGGTTGCGGTTTGCGATGCGATGCGTTTTTCGACGGCATCTTTGACCCCATCTAAATCAGATTTTTCATGGGCTTTTACAATCAGTACTTCATCGACGCTGAGCGCCTCTTTTCCTTTATAGTAGAGGTGAGAATCGTACTGTTCATAATCCAGACCAAAAAACTGCATCAGATTTCGGTTATCACACTTTGTCATGTGGGTCATATCGCATGCTGTGGTCAGTTGTGTTTCAATATCCTCCATGGGAATATCGTTTGCACCGGCGCTCTCATAGACACCGGCAAGAAATAAAATCAAAATTAGGACGAAAACTGCTTTTTTAATCATTATATGCCTGCCTTCAGAATCATATTGTTCATCCAGAGCGGGTAGTAATCGGCTGTGACATGGATACCGTCGCCGGCATAAAACTCAGGATGTTCTTCTATGATATAAGTATTGTCAATATAGGTTAATTTTAAATCCTTGCACATCTGTTTCAGAGCGTTGTTAAATTTCTTGTAATTGCCCAGGATTGGATTAGAGGCAATTGCGTTTTTGGTCGGCGGTGTAATCCCATTAACCAGAATGATTGTATTTGGAGAGATTTTTTTAAATTCCTGAATCAGAGTGGTATATTTCTCAATAAATGCATCCGCATTGCCGTTATAATTTCCCATGTCATTCATGCCGAAAGAGCAGAATGCAAATCCTGGATAAGTATTTGCGGCAGACGTGAATAGGTCGTCGCCGCTGATAATGGACGCGCCGATTTTACAGAAAACCTGCTCATTTCCTAGCCAGCCGTAGTCAGCAAGCCCCTCAGTGATAGAATCGCCGAGAATGGCGCTTGTGGAGAAGATTTTTCTATACTGGTCTTTGGAAAGTGTTTCCGTTACATCAAAAGTACCGTGGGCTTCTGTAATTTCCAGATTTTTAATCTGTGCCTCGATGGTCGTAACCTTGGAATAATCAAAGGTTGCAATGGTAGAGATATTTGTCCTGATTTTCTTTTCGCTGTATGCAGCGTTTTCGTTGCTTTTAAAATATTGCATAAAAAATAGGCTTACCAAAAGGAGTAAGACTATGATAAAAATCAAAAATTTTTTGCTATTTGTTTTCTTTTCTTTTGTCATGATGTGTAGTCCCCTTATTATTAGATGTATATATAATGATAGCAAAACCGGAGGGAAAATCAATAGGAATTTGTTGGATTTTTTCTTAATAATTCTTAAGCCTGGTGAAACGAAAAAAAAAGTCCCGCAGTGCGGGACTTGCACCAGGAGACTTTTTAGAAATAGATAGTTTCGAAAAGGGTGAACTAGAGCAGTTGCGCAATCAAATCCCCGGCTTCTTTTGTGCCGATAGAAGAACCGCCTGCCGCAATGTCCGGTGTTCTGTATCCTTTGGCTAAGAATTTTTTGACAGCGTTTTCAATGGTGTCTGATTCGGCAGTCAGTCCGAAGGTATAACGCAGCATCATGGCGGCAGAGAGAATCGTGGCAATCGGGTTTGCCAGATTCTGTCCTGCGATGTCAGGTGCAGAGCCGTGGACTGGTTCGTACATGCCGAAATTGCCTTCCGCCAGACTTGCCGACGGCAGCATACCGATGGAGCCGGTGATCTGGCTTGCCTCGTCGGAGAGAATATCGCCGAAGATGTTGCTGGTGACGATGACGTCAAACTGCTTCGGATTTCGCACGAGCTGCATAGCGGCATTGTCTACATAGAAATTTTCCAGTTCTACTTCCGGATATTCTTTTGCGACTTCACCTACAATCCGTCTCCAGAGGCGAGAGCTTTCTAGAACGTTGGCTTTGTCGACGCTGGTTACCTTTTTGTCCCGCTTCATCGCCATATCAAAAGCGACTTTCGCGATGCGGCGTACTTCTTCTTCTGCGTACTGTTCCACGTCGTAGGCGGCAGGACCCAGGTCAGTTTCTGCGATGGTACCTTTTTTGCCGAAGTAAATGCCGCCGGTCAACTCTCTAACTACAGCGATATCAAGACCGCCTGCTAAAAGTTCCGGTTTCAGCGGGGAAGCGTCAGCCAGTTCATCAAAGACCATGGCAGGGCGCAGGTTAGCGAAAAGTCCCAGGGCTTTGCGAAGTCCCAAAAGCGCCCGCTCCGGGCGTTCGTCACCCGGCAGGTGATCCCATTTAGGACCGCCTACAGCGCCCAGCAGGACGGCGTCAGATTTTTTGCAGATTTCAATGGTCTCCGGAGGCAGGCACTGACCCGCTTCGTCGATGGCGTTTCCGCCGGCAAGGACGTAAGTGTATTCAAAGGTGTGCCCGAACTTTTCTCCGATTTTATCTAATACTTTTATCGTCTCGGCGATGACTTCAGGTCCGATGCCGTCGCCTTTGACTACAGCAATTTTATAATTCATTGATCTTTCTCCTTGTTATTTGTTGGAATTGACATAATTAACCAGACCACCTGCGCCAATCATTTTCTGCAAAAATTCCGGGAATGGCTGTGACTGATACTCAGCGCCTTTGGTCCGGTTATAGATGACGCCGGTCTGAAAATCTACTTCCACGGCGTCGCCTTCCGCGATGTCTTTGGCGGCTTCTTCACATTCCAGAATTGGAAAGCCGATATTGATGGCGTTTCTATAGAAAATTCTTGCAAAACTCTCTGCGATTAAGCAGCTGACGCCCGCCGTTTTTAGTACCAGTGGGGCGTGCTCTCTGGAAGAACCGCAGCCGAAGTTTTTACCGGCGACCATGATGTCGCCAGGTTCCAGTCGTTCCACAAAGGTTGGATCGATGTCGACCATCGCGTGGGTTGCCAGTTCCTTTGCGTCAAAGGAATTTAAGTATCTTGCGGGAATGATGACGTCAGTGTCTACGTTATCACCATATTTCAAAACTTTGCCTTTTGCGTCCATTATTTTTCTCCTCCAATCTTTTCAGGATTTGCGATATAGCCTGCCAGAGCGCTGGCTGCAGCAACTTCTGGGGAAGCCAGGTAAATCAGGGATTCCACATCGCCCATACGACCCACAAAGTTTCTGTTGGATGTGGATACGCATTTTTCGCCTTTGCACATGACACCCATGTGACCGCCCATGCAGGCGCCGCAGCTAGGAGTGTTGAAGGCGCATCCTGCTTCTACGAAAATTTTCGCAAGTCCTTCTTCCATACACTGCAGGAAGATTTTCTGAGTAGCAGGGATGACCATGACGCGGACTTCCGGGTGCACGGTTTTTCCTTTCAGAATTGCCGCCGCTTTTCGCATATCGCTCATGCGACCGTTGGTGCAGGAGCCGATGACAACCTGGTCAATCATGATTTTTTCGCTGGCTTCAATCTCATCGATGGTGTGCGCGTTGCCCGGCAGATGCGGAAATGCTACGGTTGGTCTGATCTCAGCAAGGTCGATTTCGATGGTTTGTTCATAGACAGCGTCGTCATCTGCTGTGAAAATCTGGTAGTCTTTTCCCGGTGCGTGTTCTTCCATGTAAGCGATAGTTTGGTCGTCAACAGGGAAAATACCGTTTTTAGCGCCGGCTTCGATTGCCATGTTGCAGATGGTGAAACGATCATCCATGGTTAAGTAGCAGGTGCCGTCGCCGACAAATTCCATGGATTGATATAAAGCGCCGTCTACGCCGATTTTTCCGATGATGTACAGGATGATGTCTTTGCCTGTTACATAGCGGGATGGTTTATTTTTCAGTACGAATTTGATCGCGGTAGGCACTTTGAACCATGCCTGACCGGTCGCCATACCTCTTGCGATGTCGGTGGTGCCGACGCCGGTGCCGAATGCGCCTAGCGCGCCGTAGGTGCAGGTGTGAGAGTCAGCGCCAATAATACATTGACCGGCATAAACGATACCCTGTTCAGGCAGAATACCGTGTTCTACGCCGCATTTTCCCTGAACCATGTGGTGGGTGAGACCTTGTTCTCTGGAAAAGTCCTGAATATCTCTGGCGTTCTGTGCGGACTTGATATCTTTGTTCGGCGTGAAATGGTCTGGAACCAGTACGACTTTGTCCTTGTCGAAGACTTTATCCGCCATTTGCCGGAAGATCGGCAGCGCCATAGGACCGGTAATGTCGTTTGCCATTACCACGTCCAGATTACATTCGATCAGCTGACCGGCCGCGACAGTGTCGAGACCGGCATGGGCTGCTAAAATTTTCTGTGTCATTGTCATTCCCATTGTTCTGATTACCTCCTGTGGAATTGATGGGGTTGGGGTTTCGGATGTGAAGTGCAGGTTCTTGCTGCGTTGTGCAAAATGCCTTATATTTGCATGAAATGCACAACCTTTGAGCGTTTTGATTCGTTTGGGTTGTGCAGATAGCTCTGATTTTGCGGGATATGCACAACTTTTGAAACTTTGTAAGCCTTATAGTTGTGCAAAATGGCTTGTATTTGCATGAAATGCACAACTTTTGAGGGTTTTGATTCGTCTGGGTTGTGCAGATAGCTCTGATTTTGCGGGATATGCACAACTTTTGAAACTTTGTAAGCCTCATAGTTGTGCAAAATGGCTTGTATTTCGCAAATCTGCACAACTACAAGAGCTGCATCGCTTGTTCATTACTTCACGAAATGAATTCGCTTGTTCATTCGGTTCAGTGCGCTGACCAGTGCATTGACGGAAGCGAGAATGATATCGGCATGGGTACCGACGCCCCAGTAGTAGTTGTCTTTTTCATCAGCGATGCAGACATAGGCAGCTGCTTTGGAATTGGAATCCGCGCTGATGGCATGTTCTGAATAGGTGATGAACTTATAGTCAAAGTGATATTCGGTCTTTCGAAGCGCATTGCTCACCGCGTCCAGACGACCGTTTCCTTCTGCTTCCAGATTGTAGCTTTGTCCGTCGATCACAGCACGCATTCTTACGCCGTACACTTCATTGTCATCCTTAGTAGAGGAGAAGTGGCTGAAGGATGCATCTGTAATGTCGATCGGCGAAAAGTCATTGATGTATTCTGCCTTGAACGCTTCAAAGATTTCTTCGGGTGAAAGTTCTTCGTGGCTTTTGTCGGAAATATCCTTCATCATGTAGCCGACTTCGCTCATCATATTCTTTGGAATCGCATAACCAAAGTTATGTTCCAGAATATAGGCAACGCCGCCTTTGCCGGACTGGCTGTTGATTCTTATCACATCACCGTCATAAGCTCTGCCTACATCATGGGGGTCAATTGGCAGATAAGGTACCGTCCATCTGTTTGGATCTGTTTCTTCTCTCCATTTCATGCCCTTGGAAATCGCATCCTGGTGAGAGCCGGAGAACGCCGCGAAGACCAGTTCGCCGCCGTAAGGCTGACGCGGATCAACGTGCATGCCGGTATATTCTTCGTACTTCTCTACAACTTCTGGCATATTGGAAAAGTCCAGACAAGGATCGATACCGTGGGTAAACATATTCATGGCAATGGTGATAATATCTACATTGCCGGTGCGTTCACCGTTTCCGAAGAGGGTACCCTCAATTCTGTCACCGCCTGCCAAAAGCCCCAGTTCAGCATCGGCAACGCCGGTGCCTCTGTCGTTGTGTGGGTGCAGGGAGATGAGAACGTTTTCTCTGTTATGTAAATGTTTGCTCATGTATTCAATCTGGTTCGCATAAACGTGCGGCATAGACATCTGCACAGTAGCTGGCAGGTTGATGATGACTTTATTATCCGCTGTCGGCTGCCAGATGTCGATGACTTCGTTGCAGATTCGTTCTGCGAACTCAATTTCCGTTCCTGTAAAACTTTCCGGAGAATACTCGAATTGGAATTTCGTCTCTGGGAATTTTGTCGCGTATTCATTCATCAGCACTGCACCATCTTTGGCAATTTGAATAATCTCTTCTTCGGAAGCCCGGAACACCTGCTGCCTTTGGGCAAAGGAAGTGGAGTTATATAAATGTACAATCGCTTTCTTTGCGCCGCGGAGGGCTTCAAAGGTTTTGTCGATGATGTGCTTTCTGGACTGAGTCAGCACCTGTACGGTCACGTCGTCGGGAATCAAATTCTTTTCAATCAGAGTACGGGTGAATTCATATTCAGTTTCGGACGCGGCAGGGAAGCCAATTTCGATTTCTTTAAAGCCGAGGGAAACCAAATACTGGAAAAAATCCAATTTTTCTTCCAGGCTCATGGGAACGACCAGCGCCTGGTTTCCATCGCGTAGGTCAACGCTGCACCACATCGGCGCTTTTTCAATGTGATCTTTTTTCGGCCATTCCATCTGAGAAATGTCCATCGGCGGCGTAAAGTAGCCGGGTCTGTACTTTTCAAAGTTTTTCATGTTGTAATACCTCCGTTTGTATATCAGTGTAGGAAAGTAGCTTAGCGGTTAGGGCATAAAAAATCGTCTCTTTTGACGATTTTTCCAAACCGCAAAAGAGACGAAAACTTGTTACATTGATGTAAGAACCTTGTTTCCGCGGTACCACTCTTTTTGACACGCTTTTTCTATATATAATGTAGAAAAGTGCGCGCCCACTCTTTGAACGCTGCTCGGGGGTGAGACACTATAAAAGGTTTACGGACTTTCACCAAACGCCGCTCTCTGCAAAACCAACATTATAGCTTATTCCCGTCTTGGCAGACGTAAATTTCAGCTATTTAATAATATAAAGGATAAAGTCATAATTGTCAACAGTAAAATTTGTGTTTTCACAAAATAATTGAAAATATTTTTTGTTGGATTACAACAAAAAATATTGAAAAAAAGTGTTGACATTTACATACTTGCGGCTATAATAATATAAGGGCGAAAGAATGCCCATAAGATTCTAAAGAAAAGGAGAGAGAGTATGAAATTGACAGGATCACAAGTGGTGATAGAAGTATTGCTCGATCATGGCGTTGATACTGTATTTGGATATCCAGGCGGCACTGCACTGAATATCTTTGATGAACTTTATAAGTATAGCGACAGGGTTAAGCATGTACTCACTGCCCACGAACAGGGTGCTTCCCATGCGGCTGATGGCTATGCCAGAGCCACAGGCAAAACTGGTGTAGTTTTTTCCACTAGCGGACCGGGGGCAACCAATCTGGTCACCGGCATAGCGACAGCATTTATGGACAGTATTCCAATGGTTGCCATTACAGCCAATGTTGCCGATTCCTTAATCGGAAGAGACGCATTCCAGGAAATCAGTATTACCGGTGTCACGCTTCCTATTACGAAGCACAATTTCTTCGTAAACAGGATAGAAGATCTTGAACCAGCACTTCGAGAAGCTTTCAAGATTGCAAACAGCGGGAGAAAGGGTCCTGTCCTCGTGGACATTACGAAGGACGTAACTGCTGCGAGCATTGAATATACAAATAAACCACCGCTTCAGCTGAAACCGGTGCCGCAGATGGACAAGGAAGACATTGATGCAATTGTTGCTATGGTTAATGAGGCAGAAAGACCGGTTGCATATATTGGCGGCGGTGTAGTTGCTTCAGGCGCAGAGAAGGAAGTAGTTGAATTTTTGGAGAAAGCAGATATTCCTGCGACATACACCTTGATGGCGGCTGGTGTAATCGGCTACGACCATGAGCTGAATCTTGGTCTTGTAGGTATGCACGGAACCGCAGCAGCAAACAGAGCAATCGACCAGGCTGATTTGGTTATTACACTGGGAGCAAGATTCTCTGACCGTGTAGCTTTGACACCAGAGAAATTCGGCCGCAGAGCAAAGATTGTACAGGTTGACATCGACCGCAGTGAAATCAACAAGAACGTTATGATTGATAAGTGCTGTGTCGGCGATGTAAAGGAATTTTTGATTCGCGCACTGCCTGAAGTAAAGGCACAGAAACATGAGTCCTGGCACCAGGAGGTTCTCACTTGGAGAAATACCGCAAAAGTGGTCAGATCCGGCGAATGCGAGCTGCACCCGAAAGATATCTTCGATACTCTCTGCGATATGACCGATGAAAACACCATTTATGTAACTGACGTAGGTCAGCATCAGATGTGGTCAGCGCAGTATATCAGACATAATAAGGCGAAGAAGTTCCTAACAAGCGGCGGACTGGGCACCATGGGCTTTGGCTATGGCGCAGCAATCGGTGCAAAGCTGGCTTGTCCAAATGACAGAGTGATACATATTACAGGCGACGGTTCTTTCCATATGAACCTGAATGAGGCATGTACTGCAGTAAGTCAGAACTTGCCAATTATCACCATAATCATGAACAACAAGGTGCTGGGTATGGTTTACCAGTGGCAGACTCTATTCTATGATAAGCGTTATTCCAACACCACACCGGAAAGGAAGACCGACTTTGTAAAACTGGCAGAAGCCTTTGGCGCAAAGGGATTCCGTGCGGATTCTGTAGAAGAACTGAAGGCCGCAATGGAGCAGGCTCTGAAGGAAGAAGGCCCGGTTTGGATTGACTGCACCATTTCCAGAGAGGAAAGAGTGCTTCCGATGATTCCAAACGGTAAAACCGTTGAAGATATGATTATTGACTAGGGAGGGAACGCAATGCATAAACCATTAAAGAGAGAAATCGTCAGCGTTCTTGTCCTGAATCAGGCAAACGTATTGACGAAAGTTGTCAGCCTTTTCGGCAGAAGAGGATTTAATATTGATTCTTTGACAGTGTCTGCAACCAATGATCCGACCCTGTCCAGAATTACCATCGTATTCAGTGCGACTGAACAGTCTATGCAGCAGATTATCACCCAGACTGAAAAGCTGGAGGTAGTAAAAGAAATCTATATTTTAGATCAGGAATACAGCCTTTATAGAGAACTGCTGCTGCTGAAAGTTGAAGCAGCACCGGCACAGCGTGCTGGAATCAAGGAAATCGTAGATATTTACAGAGGCAAGATTGTAGATCTTTCCAGAGACAGTATGATTATCGAGTTGACCGGAACACCGGAGAAAATCGACGGGTTTATGAAGGTTATTGCTGAATACAATGTGCTGGAAGTCTGCAGAACTGGTATTACCGGCATTGAAGGCAATACCGCAAAAAAAGATAATTAATTTTAAAGGAGATAGATAAAAATGATTACGAAGTATTATGACCAGGATTGTAACTTAGGTTTGTTAGACGGCAAAACTGTTGCCATTATCGGATTCGGAAGCCAAGGCCATGCACATGCAATGAACCTTGCCGAAAGCGGTGTGAACGTAGTAGTAGGTTTGAGACCGGGTTCCGCTCATGCTGCAAAGGCTGAAGCTGCTGGAATCAAAGTTTTGGGCATCGAAGAAGCTGCAGAAGCAGGCGATATCGTTATGATGCTGACACCGGACGAATTGCAGGCAAAGATTTATAAAGAACAGATTGAAAAGCACATGAAAGAAGGCAATGTACTCGCATTTGCTCACGGCTTTAATATTCATTTTAACCAGATCGTTCCTGCTAAGGACATCGATGTTATCATGATTGCGCCAAAAGGACCTGGACACACTGTAAGAAGTCAGTATGTAGAAGGCAAGGGCGTTCCTTCTCTGATTGCTGTTTATCAGGATGCTTCCGGCAAAGCGAAAGATTATGCGCTGGCTTATGCAAGCGGTATCGGTGCTGGCAGAGCAGGTATTTTGGAAACTACATTTAAAGAAGAAACTGAAACTGACCTCTTCGGTGAACAGGCAGTTCTGTGCGGCGGTGTAACTGAGCTGATGAAGGCTGGCTTTGACACTTTGGTAGAAGCAGGATATGAACCGGAAATGGCTTACTTTGAATGTATCCACGAAATGAAGCTGATTGTTGACCTGATTAACGAAGGTGGTTTCGATAAGATGAGATATTCCATCTCCAACACTGCTGAATACGGTGATTACAGAACCGGCAGAAGACTGATTACAGACGAAACCAGAAAAGAAATGAAAAACGTTCTCAGAGAAATTCAGGACGGTACTTTCGCAAGTGAATTTATTCAGGAATTCAACGCTGGTGGAAAAGCGAGATTCCTTGCAACCAGAAAGATGGAGGCTTCCCACCTGCTGTGCAAGGTTGGCGCTGAACTCCGTGCTATGATGAGCTGGTTAAAGAAATAAAGAAAGGTTACAGTTATTATGTCAAGAAGAAGTGATAACGTAACCAAAGGCGTAGAAAAGGCTCCGATGCGAAGCCTTTTTTATGCTATGGGTTACACGAAAGAAGAACTGGAACGTCCGCTGATCGGTGTGGTTTCTGCACACAGTGAGATAGTTCCCGGACATATGCATTTAGATAAAGTGACCGAAGCAGTAAAAGCTGGTGTCAGAATGGCAGGTGGCACACCGATTATGGTGCCTGCTATCGGTGTTTGTGATGGTATTGCTATGGGGCATATCGGTATGAAATATTCTCTGGCAAGCCGGGAACTGATTGCAGACAGCGTAGAAACTATGGCAAATGCGCATCAGTTTGATGGTCTGGTTTTGGTTCCGAACTGCGACAAAATCGTACCAGGCATGCTGATGGGCGCACTGCGTCTGAACATTCCAGCTGTGGTTTGCTCCGGAGGTCCTATGATGAGCGGACTTGTAGGCGGTGTAGAGACATCTCTTTCCAAGATGTTTGAGGCAGTCGGCGCTCGCAAAGCGGATATCATCGATGATGAAGGGCTGCTGGAATTTGAACAGAATACCTGTCCGGGCTGCGGTTCCTGCTCCGGTATGTATACGGCAAACAGCATGAACTGTCTATGCGAAGCGCTGGGCATCGCACTGCCGGGCAACGGCACAGTTCCGGCTGTACACAGCGGCAGAATGATGATTGCAAAGCACGCAGGTATGGCAATCATGAACCTGGTTGAAAAAGATATTAAGGCCAGAGATATTGTAAACGAAAAGGCAATCAGAAACGCTCTTGCCTGCGATATGGCGCTGGGCTGTTCTTCAAACAGCGTATTGCACCTTTTGGCAATTGCTCACGAAGCAGGGGTAGAACTGAATCTGGAGTTGTTCAACGAAATGAGTGCAAAGACACCGAATCTGTGTCATCTGGCGCCTGCTGGCGGCACACACATGCATGACCTGAATAACGCAGGCGGTGTGCAGGGTGTTCTTGCTGAACTTTCCAAAAAAGGTCTCATCGATACGACACTTTTGACCGCAAACGGAAAAACCGTAGGTGAAAATATTGAAGGAAAAGGTTCGCTGGATTCGGGCGCAATGCGTCCTTCTGACAATCCGTACAGCGAAACAGGCGGACTTGCTATTCTTTGGGGCAACATCGCAAAGGACGGCTGTGTTGTTAAGAAAAGTGCAGTCGCACCGGAAATGCTGACCCACAGTGGTCCGGCAAGAGTTTTTGACTGTGAAGAAGACGCGATTGATGCAATTTACAACGGAAAGATTGTAGACGGCGACGTAGTCGTAATCCGCTATGAGGGTCCAAAGGGCGGTCCGGGCATGCGGGAAATGCTCAATCCGACCAGTGCCCTTGCCGGGATGAAGCTGGATAAAACCGTAGCACTGATTACAGACGGTAGATTCAGCGGTGCAAGCCGTGGTGCTTCTATCGGTCACGTTTGTCCGGAAGCTGCCAGCGACGGCGAAATCGGACTGCTTAAGGAAGGCGATATCATCGAAATTGATATTCCAAACTCCAGTGTTAATGCGAAAGTTTCAGAGGAAGAATTTGCAAAACGGCGTGAAACTTATGTGCCGCGCGAGCCGAACGTAAAGAGCGGCTGGCTTTACAGATATTCCAAGATGGTTGCACCGTCCAACAAGGGTGCAGTCATGCTGGAAGACTAACCTGATTGATAATAACGGGGTTGTTGCAGAAGCAATGACCCTGTTGTGATTGTCCGGGGCAACAAGGTTTCTGGACACCCATCCCAAAGTTTTACTTTATGGAAAGGTGGGATTGGTATCTGTGGTATGGAACACGGGAAGGCATGAACGCTTTTTTTTATTTTATATTGACAAATTTCGTTAATTTACGAGATTTTGTCAATAAACAGGCTGAATTCTTACCTAGGATGGCTTAAATATTGCCAATGTTGACAAAAAAACGAGAATCTGTCAATTTTGTCAATGTTTCACCGTAAAAACATTGACAGGATTGACACTTTTTTTGATTTCTGTCAATATTGGCAATAAAGTGGCTGCTTTACATATGAATTCGAGCAGAAATCACGATGACCATTTTTCACAGGCTTGCCGTGACGGAATACAGTTTTTCCTTGCAGTGCATACACACAAGGAGTATAATAATTCCTAGAGATTTTTTGGAAAGGAAAACAGAAGATGTTAACATTAGATAAATTTGAGCAGGCGACGGAGGTCGTAAAGAAAGTTGCGGTAGCGACTAATTTGCTTTACAGTGACTATTTCAGTGAACAGACCGGAAATAAAGTCTATTTGAAGCCGGAAAATATGCAGGTGACCGGTGCATACAAAATTCGAGGCGCGTATTATAAAATTAGTACATTAACAGACGAAGAACGTGCAAAGGGGTTGATTACAGCTTCTGCTGGCAATCATGCCCAGGGGGTTGCTTATGCGGCAAAGGCTTATGGCTGTAAAGCGGTTATCGTTATGCCGACTACTACGCCTTTGATGAAAGTGAACCGTACAAAGAGCTATGGCGCGGAAGTGGTTCTCTACGGTGATGTTTACGACGAGGCTGCGGCCCATGCAAAGCAGCTGGCGGAGGAGAAGGGATATACTTTTATTCATCCCTTTGATGATCCAGTAGTAGCAACAGGTCAAGGAACCATCGCTATGGAAATCATTAAAGAATTGCCTTTAGTGGATTATATCCTAGTTCCTGTTGGCGGCGGCGGTCTTGCGACTGGCGTATCAACGCTGGCTAAAATGCTGAATCCAAAGATTAAAGTTATTGCCGTTGAACCGGCAGGTGCAAACTGCCTGCAGGCTTCGCTGAAAGCTGGTGAGCCAGTAACTCTGCCTACAATCAGTACAATTGCTGACGGTACAGCTGTGAAAACGCCGGGTGTCAGTATTTTTCCTTACCTTAAAGAAAACATCGATGATATCATTACAGTAGAGGACGATGAATTGGTGGTAGCTTTCCTGGATATGGTAGAAAATCACAAGATGGTTGTAGAAAACTCCGGACTTTTGACGGTGGCTGCACTGAAGCACCTGAAGGTAAAAGGAAAGAAAATTGTTTCCATTCTCAGCGGTGGCAATATGGACATTATAACCATGTCTTCGGTAGTACAGCACGGACTGATTCATAGAGAGCGAATCTTTTCCGTATCTACGCTTTTGCCGGACAAGCCAGGTGAGCTCGTTAATGTAGCAAGTATTATCGCCAAAGAGCAGGGCAATGTTATCAGACTGGATCATAATCAGTTTGTCAGCACCAATAGAAATGCGGCAGTGGAACTGAAAATTACCATTGAGGCATTCGGTCCTGACCATAAGAAAAAAATCATTGAAGTGCTGGCTGCTGGCGGATATAATCCAAAAGTCATAAGCGTAATGATGTAAAAACGTGAAAAAGAAGGATTGCGCATTTGTTTCAAAAGCAAGTGCGCAGTTTTTTTATGAATAAAACTTGTAGGCAGATTGAAAATTACCATTGATTTCCCCATACAACAGCAGTATAGTGAAAATTATAACAGAAAGGAGATGGTAATATATTGTATAATAGTAAATTATATACAGAAAAAGAACTAGAATATCAAAGCGAGCTTGCAAAGCGTTATCGGAAAGAGTTGAAGCGTTTACCGGAAGGAAAACTTTCGGTTAATACTGTAAAAGGAAAGCCTTACTATTTTCACCTGTCAAATGGAGAGCGGAAGTATTTGGGCAGTGGAGAAAATGAAGTAGTAAAAGATTTACAGAAACGATACTATTTAGAAGAATCACTGAAGAGAATTGATTCAAATCAGAAGCTTCTTCAGAAAATAGGACAGGAGTACATATCGATAAACTTAGAAGAAATGATGACACAGTCACCGAAAGCTTATAGAGAAATGCCAATCGATTATTTTAATTTAAGCAAACAAAATTCTTCTAGCTGGGGTAGTAGTAAATATGAAAGAAGTCAGAAATACTCAGAACATTTGGTTCATCAGACTTTAAAAGGTGATTTTGTCAGATCAAAATCTGAAGCCATTATTTCAAATATTTTCTTTACAAAGAAAATCGAATATAGGTATGAAGAAGTCATAAAAATTAATGGAAAAATAATTGTTCCTGACTTTAGGATTTTAGTAAAAAGTGAAAATCGTATTAAGCTTCTTGAGCATTTTGGAATGATAGGAAACGCTGAATATATGGAAGATGTCATGTGGAAAGTTAAGTTTTACTTAGAGAACGGATTCAAGCCGTGGGAAGATATTATTTTTACTTTTGAAGATATATACGGGAATATTAATACGCAGCTCATAGACAAGATTATTGAAGAGTTTTGCAGGTAAAGAGATATGTAGAGATGATACACAACTTTTGT
Organism: Senimuribacter intestinalis; assembly: GCF_943192965.1. Lineage (NCBI taxonomy): Bacteria > Bacillati > Bacillota > Clostridia > Peptostreptococcales > Anaerovoracaceae > Senimuribacter > Senimuribacter intestinalis. The sequence continues at coordinate 54,003 of NZ_CALPCF010000011.1, read as the reverse complement.
GAGTTTAATCAGAGAAGAGTTTTGTAGACAGTTAATAATACACTAAATTAGCACAACTTTTTAGCCCGGAAATAATCTTTACATAGTAAATTCGTGCAGCTGTTGTGTAAAATAGTGAGGTCTATTAACCTATGCACAACTCTTAAAGATGTAAGCGAAATAAAGTTGTGCATATTGGCTAAAAAAGAACAGTCTGCACAACATTGTTCATAGAAATAGAAAAAAGTTGTGTAAATGTTTGTATAAACAGATACATTTACACAACTTTCGATGATTGCAATAATGGGAAGAGCTATTCCCTAAACTGATACTGATAAAGTTCTGCATACATGCCGCCAGCAGCTACCAGCTCGTCGTGACTGCCGCGCTCAGTAATACCGTTAGCTGTGAGAACGATGATTTCATCTGCACTTTTTATGGTAGACAGGCGGTGGGCGACGATGACAGAGGTTCTGCCGCGGCCGAGTTCTTCCAGAGACTTTTGAATCAGCATTTCTGTAGCGTTATCCAGGGCGGAAGTCGCTTCATCAAGAATCAGAATCGGTGGATTTTTCAGGAATACGCGGGCGATGGAAATTCTCTGCTTTTGACCGCCGGATAGTTTGATGCCACGCTCGCCAACCTGGGTATCATAGCCATCTTCCATGGTTAGGATGTAGTCGTGAATGTTGGCTTTTTTTGCAGCTTCGATGATTTCTTCATCGGTGGCATCTAAGTTGCCGTAGGCGATATTTTCACGTATCGTACCGTTGAACAGGAAGACGTCTTGTGCAACCATACCGATATTTTTTCTAAGATCGTAACGGGAAATTTTTGTGATATCAATGCCGTCTATAGTGATTCGACCTGAATCTACATCGTAAAATCTTGGAATCAGATGGCACATGGTAGTTTTACCGCTGCCGGATGGACCAACCAGGGCAAGGGTGCGTCCTTTTTTGATATCCATGGTGAGATTTTTGATAACAGGCGGTGCTTCGCCTTCCTTGTCGCTGTTTTCGTAGCTAAAGGTAACGTTTTCGAAACAGATATTACCGTCCAGATGGTCAGGGTGAAGTAAATCTGTGCTGTCACTTTCTTCTTCATCAATCGCCATGATTTCACAAAACCTGCGGAAGCCCGTCATTCCTTCCTGTAGTTGTTCATAGAAAGAAACCAGTTTATTGACAGGATTCAGGAACATAGAAATGTAAAGCAGGAATGCGGCAAACTCGCCAGCATTGATTTTTCCATAGAAGAAAAAGAGTCCGCCTGAGGAAAGCACCACTAGATAAAGAAGGTCCATAAACAGTGTCATGCCAGAGTGAAAAATCCCCATGGCTTTATAGGCGCCGGAACGGGAACGTTTTAGATTTTCGTTGGCGACGTTGAATTTTTTATTTTCGTGTTCGTCTGCGGTGTAAGCTTTGGAAACACGGATGCCAGCGATGGCGGTTTCCACATTAGCGTTGATTTCTGCAGTTTTGACGCGGGTTTCGCTGAAAGCCTTATTCATCATGGTTCTGGTTTTAAAGGCGAAGAAAATCATAAATGGCAGCACTGCAAAGGTAATCAGTGTCAGCGGCAAACTGATCTGTGCCAGCATGATAAAAGCGCCGATTAAGATAATCAGCGATAGAAATAGGTTCTCCGGACCGTGGTGGGCAAGTTCAGATACCTCGAATAAGTCGTTAATCATCCGGCTCATGATGACGCCAGTTTTGTTTTCATCGAAGAATGAGAATGGAAGCTTTTGCAGGTGACGAAACAGTTCACGGCGCATATCTCCTTGAATTCTGACGCCGACGATATGACCCCAGTACTGAATGATGTAGTTGAGAAATGCTTTCAGCACGTAAATGCAGAGCAGAACAATCGCCCAAACGACGAAGAGGTGGATGTTCTGATTTGGCACATAGTCGTTGATAATATTCTTGGCGATGACTGGGTAAAACAGGTCGCAGCACGCCACGATAAAAGCACATACCATGTCCAATGTGAACAGACGTAAATGCGGTTTATAGTATTTTGCAAACTTTCTAATCATGTATTTCCTCCAAATGCTTCTGGTATATTAAAGTCACTGATAGTATGATACCACTATTTGTAATAATTTCGCAAGATTTTACTCACAAAATGCACACATAATTTTATCGTTTTCTACAAAGTCAGACTGTATAATGAAAGTGCAAAAGGGAATTAGAATTAGAAATTTTATCAGGAGGAAAACATGAAGAACAAAAAAAGTAGAAAAAAGTCTGCAAAAGCTGAGAAAGCAAAGCCCCCGGAGGGGCGGGACAAAGAGGTTGCAGTTTTGCTGTGGCTGATGTCACATGGAAATGAGGATGTAGAGAAAAGGATCTTTGATGAATGGTCCTATACTGTATGAGTGAGATAAAGCAATACCTTCTAAGTAGACCAAAACCGCCGCGGGTGACCGCGGCGGTTTTGCAGTGGAAAAGTTTTAACTCTCGGCAGGATACAGCGTGATGCTTTCTACCTTGTCTGGATCAAAAAAGGTAAGTTTTAGAATTATGCGGCAGGGCAGGGTCTGATCGCCTGCGCTTAAATAAAACAGATTAGTGCCTTTTTTCAAAAATGTACCGCCACCGAGCCAGATTTCTCCGTAATTTTCCTCAGAAGACTGTGCTAGGCGCATGGTATAGATGGGTTTCAGCAGAACTTCATTTTCATCGCTATCGTTGACGTCGCAGCAGAGCATGACGCCCTCTTTTCCATAGGTATCATAGGTGTAGCGCAGGGCGATATCGGCATCTTCCTTTACTTTGACGGCAAGAAAAATCGGTTTACCTTCAGGCGCAATGCTGTCAGGTTTTGCCAGTGTATCGATTTCCACTGTGAGGCTTCCATCTTCGGAAAGAGAGAGTTTTTTTGATTCTTTTAGCTGGCTTTGCTGATGCAGGACATCGCTGTTCTTGGTGTTTTCTGAAGGCTTCTTATCGTCTGTGCTGCCGGGGGAAGCTTTGCTGCAGCCGGTGCAGGCAATCGCAAGTATTAGTATCAGTGCAGTTATGAATAACAGATTCTTTTTCATTTCAATTCACCTCGTATTTTTCTTGTAAAAAGAATCATAGCAGGAAAGACGGAAGAAAAACCAGAGGAACCTCTTAATTTTTTCTTAAGAACAATTCATGCCTTTTGGGCATGGAAGGTATACTTGATGCGTATTTGCTATTGCAGACCGCAAGGGGTACAATGGGTAAGAGAATAAAGAAAGGTGAGATGACGGATGCAGTATCAGGATTTTTATGGAAAAAAGATTTCTACTCTTGGATTTGGGGGCCTCAGATTTCCGGCGGCAGACGGCGATCCGAACCAGATTGACAGAGAGGCGGCGCAGAAGGTGGTGGATGCGGCAATGGGGCAGGGCATCAATGTCTTTGACACTGCCTGGTCTTATCAGGACGGTGATTCAGAAAGGTTTCTGGGGGAGGATCTTGCAAAGTATCCGCGGGAAAGTTTTCTGCAGGGACTTTCGGGCGTATAGACCGTGTTTTCTGGCATGTCGGATGTATCTCAGGTCATCGAAAATGCAGCGCTGTTTGATGCGCCAAAGCCGTTGAGCGCCGCGGAGAGAAAGACTTTACAAAGGGCGGCGGACGCCTTTCTTAAAACTATGGGTGTGCCGTGCTCCGGCTGCCGGTATTGCTGCGGCATCTGCCCGGCAGGACTTGAGATTCCGCTGCTGCTCAAAGGATACAATGAGCAGAATATTACCGGTTCTACCTGGAAAATCGGCATGCTGACAGAGACGAAAGGCGCTTCGGCGTGCCTTTCCTGCGGCGCGTGTCTTTCCCGGTGTCCGCAGAAAATCGATATCCCAGGTGTGATGAAAAAGCTTGCGGAACAACAATAAATCCGCGGCAGGTCCGTACACTGTGATGCAATATATGGATATTACGATAACAAGTTCCTTCAAGATGAGGGAACTTGTTTGTTATATTCTGAAAATGATTGAATTCCAATATCTAGCATGATAAAATATAATAAAATAGAAATAGCATGGATTGATTAGGAACAGGATATGAGGATTTTAATTTGTGAGGATGAAAGGGATTGCGCGCAGGCACTTGCAGCGCAGTGCATGGATTATTTAACACGCTCCGGGATAGAAGCGGAATTTCTGACGGAGTATACTGCAGAAACAATTACGCAGCATGATCCGGATATTCTACTTTTGGATATTGAAATGCCCGGTATTTCCGGGATTACAGCAAAGGATATGCTTTGCCAGTCAGATGGAAAGCCTCTCATTATCTTTGTGTCCAGTCACACGGAAATGATGCCGCAGGCTTTTGGACGGAATGTGATTAGCTTTATTGCCAAGCCGGCGCGGCAGTTTGAAATAGAAGAATCTCTGGAAACTGCAATCCGATTGCTGCCCAGAGACATCGGGATAGAATTGGAAGGAGGAAATACTGTCAGCAGCGCGGATATCGCCTATATTGCGGTAGCTGGCGTTTACACCGATGTGCATCTGGCATCAGGTGAACATGTTTCTAATCAGAGAAAAAGCTTGTCTGCATGGGAGGAAACGCTGCAGGAGACTGACTTTCTCAGAGTCAGTGACAAGCATCTGGTCAATTGCGCCTATATAGAGGAAATAAACGATGAGGGTGCTATTTTGGAGCACAGCTTGGGTGTGCTGCATATCAGCAGACGCAGAAAAGCGGCGTGCAAGGAATCTTATCGAAACTATTGTAAAAGGATGGCGAAGCTGGTATGAATGTACTTTATACAGGGGTGTATTTCATTGATATCTTGCGTTTGGCAGCCGTTCTGTGCGGCATATTTGGATTCTCTTTTTCCATGCGCAGGAGCGCTTTGTTATTGGGTGCGGTTCTGGTGCTGACTGGCGCGGTGGTGACGCTTTTGCTTTCCGATCCGTCAAATCGGATTTTTGTATCGCTGTTTGTGCAGATGATGTTTGCTGTCATTTGTTTTGCGGAAAAAAAGCGAGTTTTAGCAGAGGTTACGTTTCTGCTGCATTTTGCTCTGATGACCGCAGAAGCGCTGGTGCAGAGCGTAATCGCAATGTTCTGGTACGCGGGGATGGTGCTGGAAAGCGAGCGGGAGGTTGCTCTTGATGCAATTTGCGGAATGACAACTTGCATCGTGATACTGGGTGTGACAGCGGCTATATCCAAATATACGAAGCCAGTACTGCAGCATTATCTGAAGCAGTTCGGCTGGAAACAAGTGCTCTATTATGCAGTGTGGATTTTTTCTTCAGGTGTTGTAATTGGGGTTGCCAGTGGAATAGCGATGGATAACGGTATGATTTATCGGTATAAAGTGGCGATGCAGCTTGCCGTGTGTGTGCTGGGCATCGGGATGCTTGCCTTTGGTGTATTGCTTAACGTGCTCTACGAGCAGAGGAAGAAGTTAAAAGAAGACGATCAATTTAAACAGAGGTGCATCGAACAGCAGGCGGCACAGTACGAGGAAATCACAGTAAAAAACAAGAAGTTGCTAAGCTTTCGACATGATCAGAAAGCCTACTTGCTGGCACTGCGGGCGTTGATCGACGAGGGAGATTTGACCCAGCTTCGCAGATATACAGAAGATTTAGAACAGAAAGCCAGAGATTTTGATTACATAGCCACTGGAAATCTGGTGGCAGACGCCATTGTGAATGCCCAGGCGGCATGGGCAGAAGAGGCGGCTGTAGACTTTTTTGTGGCGGGAAGATTTCCTGCACAGATGCGAATCAGTGACGCAGACCTTGCGATGCTCCTTTCCAATGGACTGAAAAATGCCTGTGAAGCGGCTGAAAGATGTGCAGAAAAACGAGAAGTATTTGTTTTGATCAAATCCTATAAAAAGATGTTGTTCCTGGAAATTAGAAATTCAGCCATGGAAGCGCCCAGGGTGCAGGACGGACAGCTTTTAACCAGTAAACAGGACAAGGAAAATCATGGAATTGGCACACAGAATATGCAGCAGGTAGTAGAAAAATATGACGGAACATTGACCTGGGAGTATGATGAAGAAGGACAGGTTACGACAAAAATAGAAATTTAAGGAAAGTAAACGACCACCTACATCAAAAAAGCAACCACCTGCAACATTTAAATTGGAACCTGCGCAGACCTATGATAGAGTGAACCTAGAAGGTGTTAGCAAATAGGTTTGCGGGAGGTGAGTGTATGCCAGAATATCTTGATTCCAATTGGTGGGAGTGGCTGAAAAGCTGCTGGGCGGAAAATAAAGAAGTTAGCGCAAGATTAGGAGAAAATCAAGATGGAAATTGTATTTTGATTGGAAAGGATAGAGTAATGAAGAAAAAATCATTATCAAAAAAATTATTTTTAGCAACTATAAGTTTAATTATATGCATGTTCATTTGTTCTTCTACTACATTCGCAAATGAAGTAGTTAGTGTTTCTGAAGAAATACCGGTCTATGGAAGCAATCGGGAAGCATTTGATAGCCAATATACTCCAAATATTTCAATTGATGTTGCAGGGATATTTCGTTCCGCAAGACTAGAGCCTGTGTTTATTAGATCAGGAGATACAACAAAGGTTGAAGTTTATGTGCAGTATACAGGTGATGATCCTGCAAATGCTGTGAAGATTACGAACTTTGAAATTTGGAATACAAATCTTTTGAATCGAAAACAGTTAGTACCGACATTTTCTCCAGGTACTAGAAACTTTATGGCAGCTAAAGAGGCTCATGTTCGATTGAAAGAAGTAAAGCTTGCAACATCAGTCAAAGCAGTTAGAGTAGATGTGGGAACTTATCAAGCATATATTATGGGTTATGGTTGGATTAGTGCAGGAGATCCTGTTGGGCAGAAACCTATTAAATAAATATAAATAGATTTGTCGCATGAAAATAAGGGGTGAAGTGTAATTTGATTAAAAAATTATCAGATATAACGAGTTTTTTAAATAATAAATTTGATGTTACTATGATTGAACCGGAGAAATTAAGTGATTCAAGATTTAATATTATTATAAATAATATTATAAAATGTGAATTAAATAAAAATAAGTTTTTAAAATATGATGAACTTGATATATTGATTTTCGATATAATAAGAAATACAAAAAGTGAGAATTATTATAAGAAAGCGATTCTATCTGGAGCTTTAGAAAAAGAGGAACTTATAAGGATTATAATTGAAAAAAAAACTGGTTATATTGAATGCTCATCTCAAGAATTATATAAAGAATTGCGACTATTTCAAGGTGTATCTCAGTATGATATAGAAAATAATACTTCAGTATTTTGGGATTATTGCACACTACTTGAAAAGGAAAAAAAATGAATATGGCTTATTGTTCTACGTGGCATAATGATGTAACAACGCTTGTAGACACGCAGGCAGAAGGTACATGGAGAAGCAACTAAGATGACATGAAGGAAGACTGCGCTTGCAGTCTTTCGTTATCCTTTTGAAAGGAGAGAAAACAAATGAACCTATACTTAGATTCACTTAAAAGACAACGACTTCCTGCGGTTATTATGGGTTTGATATACGGGGGGTGTTGGTTGTCATGATGTTTATTACCGAATTGAGGAGTATAACTCCATATAATCCCTGCTTATATGAGGTGAACATGTGAACATGACTTAATTTACTTTAATTCAGCAGATGCTGACATTATTAGTTTTTTTATGTGGAATAGGCGTCACTGTGTCGTTAATCGTATATTTCATTCGGAAACGTCGTAAATAAAAGGGTAGTCTAAACACGTGAAAATATTTGAATTTCTTTCGTGACGACAAATCTGACTGTATTGTAGCAAAAATGCTATCTTGCGGTCATCTTTAAAACGTGTGACAGGCCGAAAATGACCGCAAATCTCTTTTTCGAACAATTGCGGTTATAAATTCCCTTGTTCAAAGGGAATTCTCAAAAGTTTTTCCTCATCATTTTGGAAGAAACTATAATATAATGGAATTGAAGATATAAATTCACAGTATTGAAAGTCAGTGAGTTTATTTTTTTGACTGTATTCGTTCAAATTTAGCCTTTTACGGTCAGAAATGCCTCAACAGGATTTTCAAGTCTGACCGTATGACGGCGATTTATTGCCCAAACGGTCAGAGTATGAATTTCGGAACAAAAATCCAGCTTCGTGTCTTTGCTGTTTCATGCCCCAAGAAAAGTATTTCCCTTTTCGGATTTCTTTGCTACAATAGAAACGAATGGGCACGAAAGGAGTCAAGGATGAAGCGGATTGCCATTGTGGAGGATGACAGGCTGTTCAACGAGGCGTTGTATCAGACATTGAAAAAAGCAGATTATGCGGTAGACAGGGCGCATTCCTACGGGGAAGGAACGGCGCTGATTGACAAGCAGCCGGATTTATTCATTGTGGATGTGAATCTGCCTGCAGGCGATGGTTTTACACTTTGCAGGCGTATTCGAGAATCCGGGCAGACGCCGGTGATGTTTTTGACGGCAAGAGATGATGAAAGTGATATGATTCGGGCTTTTGATCTTGGCGCGGACGATTATCTTGTCAAACCGTTTCCCATGGCGGTGCTTTTGAAACATGTGGAGGCGATCCTGCGCAGGAGCAGCGGTCAGAATCAGCGATTTTCCTATCTGGAACTTGCAATGGACTTTGACAGAAAGTCGGTAACCTATCGGGGTGAAGCCATCAATTTGACTGCCAAGGAATATAAAGTGCTGGAGCTTCTTGTAAAAAACCGGGGCAGAGTCGTTACCAGAGAAATGATGCTGGAACAGGTCTGGGATGCGGACGGCGCTTTTGTAGAGGAAAATACCGTAAATGTGACGCTGAGCAGGCTGAGAAAGAAAATCGAACCCAATCTGGAGGAACCGATTTTCATCAGGAATGTATTTGGAATAGGTTATACTTTTGGAAAGTAGGAAGTGCGATGCGAAATACAAAAAAAGCGCTGGAGGAACTATCCGAAGCGCTAGAAACCATAAATCACGGCAAGAGGCTGGAACTCGCGGATTGTATTTCAGATACGCTGCCGTCGAAGATTTCTCATCAGTTAGTCAGGCTTTCCGATCAGATCTGGGAGAGCAAGCAGCAAGTGTGCAGAGAACGAGATGGACTGAAGGAGCTGATCAGTGAAATTGCTCATCAGCTGCGCAATCCCCTTGCGAATATGGAAAGCTATCTGGAACTTCTTTCTTCGGAAAACCTTTCGGCGCAGGAGCAGACGGCTTACTTTCAGGCTGTCATGGCCGCAGAGCAGAGAATTCGGTTTTTAACGGAGAGTTTTATAAAAATGGCGAGGCTGGAAAGCCGTGTCATACAAATCCGAAAAGAATCCTGCAGCTTGCACGAAACATTGCTTTCCTGCATTTTGCAGATACGTCAGCAGGCACTGGAAAAGCACATTGATGTGCAGCTTTCCATGGAACCGCGTTTATCTGTGCCCCACGACGCGAACTGGCTGGGAGAAGCAGTGGTAAATCTTTTGGATAACAGTGTGAAATACATGCAGGATGGCGGAAGGATTCTGATCAAAGCAGAAAAGAATGCCATGTTTACGGAAATTTCCGTGGAGGATGACGGCATTGGCATAGAAGAGGGAGAAGAAAATCTGATCTTTCAGCGGTTTTACCGAGGAAAACGCGTGACGGTGGAGGAAGGATTTGGCATCGGACTTTATTTGGCGAGGGAAATCATCAGCCAGCATGACGGATTTATGAAAGTAAAAAGGCAGAAGCAGGGTCTGAAAGTATCGATTTTTCTGCCTGCGCGATGATAATAAGACAGGAGAAAACTGTGCGGCAAAATACACAGGGTGTAATTTTGCGGGGACAGTTTTTCTTTTTGTAAGGAAATTGTAAATACTATTTGGTAGGATAGAGGCAGAAAGGAAGGTGTTTAGATGGAAGTTGTCAAAACAGAGAATCTGCAAAAAATTTACGCAGTACCGCCCTGCGCGGTGCGAGCGCTGGATGGAGTAAGTATTTCCATAGAAGAAGGGGAGTTTGCGGCAATCATCGGTTCGTCCGGCAGCGGAAAGACTACGCTGCTCAATATGCTGGGCGGTCTGGATCAGCCGACAGGAGGCAGCGTCACAATCAGAAACAGAAATCTGGAACAGTTGACCCAGGAAGAACTGACCGTATTTCGCAGAAGAAATATCGGATTCGTGTTTCAGAACTATAATCTGCTGCCGATTTTGAGCGTGGAAGAAAATATTACATTGCCTTTAAAGCTGGACGGCGCAGGACTGGACGCAGCGTTCTTTGCGCAGGTAGTAGAAGTTCTCGGCATAGAAGATAAACTCTGCAATATGCCGGAAACCCTTTCAGGCGGACAGCAGCAGAGAGTGGCCATTGCAAGAGCGTTAATGACCAAACCTGCGGTCATTCTTGCGGACGAGCCTACGGGAAATCTGGATTCCAGAACCGGTCTGGAAGTCATCGGACTGCTGAAAGCAAGTGCCGCACGCTTTGGACAGACGATGGTGATTGTAACCCATAACGAGGAAATTGCGCAGATGGCAGATCGGATGATTCGGATCGAGGATGGAAAAGTAAGAGGAGGCAGTGATGCGGAATAATAATGGAGAAGTGCTGCGCCTTTTATCACGAAGACTGTATCGGGCAAATCTGAACCGAAACAGAGTGCTCACCTGCGCTGTTGCCTTTGTCGTCCTTCTGATCTTTTCTGTATTCAGCCTGTCCGCAGGAAAACTGGAGGCGGACTGCCTACTTTACGCGAGAATGATGGGAACGACTGCATCGACAACGCTGGAGCGCGCCACAGAAGAACAGATTGTGGTCATAGAAAACCTGGACTATATTAAAGCCGTAGGAAAAGAAGTCTATATCGGCGAAACGGAGGCGTTTACCTGTCTGGTTTTAGATGAAACGGCTTATGAAACCATGCAGGCGCCGGCTTACAGTGATATACACGGCGTATATCCAAAAGAAGCAGATGAAGTGATGCTGCCAATGCGGGCGCTTTCTGATTTGGGGATTGCAAAGCCTCACCTCGGCATGGAAATTGATGTAACGATGCAGACGACAGGAGGACAAAGGCTGCAGCAGACCTTTCGGCTTTCCGGATATTATACAGAATATGTGGAAGCGGCAAAAGCGCCCCCCTATGGTTTTTTTTCAGAGCGATTTTTAGAAAAGGAACATCTGGCGTCGCAGCAGCATACCACGCTTTTAATCAAGCAGCAGGACAGTTTGGACGGAGAGACGGCAGAGGACAGATTGTATCAAGACGTGGAAATGACCGATGACACACAGCAGTTTTTCGGCGGAAATGCGTTGACCTACAGCGCAATCTATGAATTTGCCGGCGGTTTTGACGTTGCGGTGATTCTGGCCATCGTCATCTTTGCAGGCGCCTGGCTGCTTCTTTACAATATCATGAGCATTTCTATGGTGGAGCATGTGCGGCAGTATGGTCTTTTAAAGACGCTGGGGACGACCAAAGGACAACTGGCACGGATTGTATACAGACAAACAGGCTGGATTGTGTGCAAAGGCTGCCTGCTGGGAATGGCAGCCGGTATGGCAATGACGGTTTTTATCGTGCCAAAACTCCTCGAAAATCTGTATTTGCATGAGTTTGGCAGCGCATCGGCTATGATTGCGTTCAAACCGTGGATTTTGGTATTTGCAGTGGGATTTGGCATCTTTGTCACTTTTGCGGCAACGTCCCTTGCCATGATGAAAGTCATAGTCATGCAGCCGATTGAGGCGGTAAGATTTGTAGGACTTTCTGCAAGTCGCAGAAAGAAACAGAAGCCAGGAAATCAGCGCTTCAGTCTGGCGCTTCTGGCATGCAGAAATTTATTTCGCTATAGAAAACGATTTGTGATTGCGGTCATTTCCCTGACTCTTTCTATGACAGTCTTTTTAAGTGCGGTCGTGCTTTCAACAGGACTTGATCAGACAGCACAGATTGAATATGATAATCAGGATTTTAGTATTATGTGCGGAGCTTCTGCCATGACGGCGGAGGACTACACCGATGATGAGATCCATTTTGATCCTGATTTTGCGCAAGAATTACTCGACCTACCTGGTGTGACAGAGGCAGAGACGGTCGACGGCGGTTTTGGCAGGGTAAAGAGCAGTGAACCCGCTTTATCCATGCGTCTTGCCTCCTGGAAACTTGAACATGAGACATTTCTGCCCTTTGTGGTGCAGACGCTCCATGATGATGTGCTGGAAGAACTTGCGAGGTATGTAGAGGAAAAGGAACTGTCGGAGATGGTCGACATGGATGCAGTGCGCGCGGGGAAAGGCTTTATCGTATTGCATTACCATAATTTATCGCAGGCGATGGAAGAAAAAAGCAGGGAGGCGGTAGGACAGCCAGCGCAGCTTTTTAGCCTGGCGAAAGATCGGAAGACCCAGATGGAATGCAGCGGTTATCTGGACTTTACCGCAAAGGGATTTCCGAACATGATGACGACTTGGAATGGACCTAGCATCCTCTATTTTCTGGTCAGTGAAGAGGGGTTTGCGCGGATGGGACTTCCGGAACGGATTTTCAGGCTGGACTTTAACGTGGAATCAGCATCGGAACCTCTTGTAAAAGCCCAGGCGGATCGTATGGTTTCTGCTTATAACCGGGCGCAAAAGAAGCTGCACCCTGCAGATTTGCAGTATGAGCAGGGGATTTTAGAGATTACCGCCAAATCGGATCTGCTTACGGCGGCAAGGGACTATATTGGTTCCAGCAGAGTGATTATGGGCGGCATTTGTCTGGTGCTTCTGTCCATGGGACTTCTGAACTATATCAATGTGACGCTGACAGGGCTTACGGCACGTCGGAAAGAGTTTGCCGTCATGGAAAGTCTGGGGATGACGCGAAAGCAGCTCCGGAAAAGTATTGTGTTAGAAGGGATCTTTTATAGTCTGATTGTGACAGGTCTGACGCTGACAGCCGGCAGCGGCGTGCTCTATGGAATGCGGCAGCTGGTGAACCAGCGTATTGCGTATTTTACCTTTTCCTATCCGTGGGCAGCGCTTTTGTGCGGCGTGATGTTTCTCTTTGCCATTTGCATTGTGATTCCGCTGGTACTGCAGAAAAAGACGGTGCGGGACAGCGTTATAGAGCGGCTGCGGATGTATACGTAATCAAGAAATCATACATTGTATCAAGGTATCTTCTATGCTATACTGATTTGTAGTGAAAAGTACAGAAAGGAAGGCACCATGGATCGACAAAGTGATAGAACACGTGCGCTGCTGCTTGTGACCGGCAGTAGGTTTACCCAAAAGAGTTTAGCAAAGCAGCTTTCCGGCTTTCTGCCGGAAGATGTTGCCATCGTCCCGTATATGGTCGAGGAGAAAAATCCGCCGCTTGACGGCACTTATTTTACCGTGTTTTCCAGTGAAGAGGTTTATGAACAGTTTCTGCACCAAGGAGGGCAATCGTTGATCAGCAGCCACATTGTCGGCACGCGGCTCTTTGATCCTTCTACCGTCGTTCGTATTATGGCGCATTACGGCGTGTTGGAAACCGAAATCTATGCCTATACGGACACATTTATTCAAAGTCTTTTGGATACGGCGGCACGTATTTCGGATGTTGCTTATGAGACCAGCAGGGTGACAAAAGCTGCAAGAATGCAGCTTGCTGGAAACGGTCATTTTGCCAAGTATCATTTTGATGATATCATCGGCGCCTCACCGGGAATCTTGCATGCAAAGAATCTTGCCAGAAAAATTTCAGCCTCAGATTTAACGGTGCTGTTGGAAGGGGAAAACGGTACGGGCAAAGAACTGTTTGCCAGCGCCATTCATAAGGCGTCGGGACGCAGCAAAGAGCCTTTTGTGGCGATTAACTTTTCGGCGCTGCCTGATACGCTGGTTGAGTCCGAATTGTTCGGTTATGAAGAAGGGGCTTTCACTGGTGCGAAAAAAGGCGGTAAGATTGGCTTGTTTCAGCAGGCAGATGGCGGTACGATTTTTCTGGATGAAATCGGAGACGCCTCGCCGGCGCTGCAGGCGAAACTGCTACGGGTCATTCAGGAACGTGAGATTATGCGGGTGGGCGGCAATAAAATCATCCCCATTGATGTGCGGATCATTGCAGCCACCAATCGCAATCTAAAGCAGATGATTGCGGAAAAGCGTTTTCGTCAGGATCTGTATTACCGTTTGAAGGAGGGGTATCTGCATCTTCCTGCTCTTGCGGATCGAAAAGAAGATATTCCGCTGTTGTTGCAAGACTGGCTAAAGACCCGCTTTGATGGAGCTAAGACCATTTCTCCGGAAGTGACAGCGCTTTTACTGGAACGTGATTGGCAGGGCAATATTCGTGAACTGCTCAATACGATGAAATATGCCTTTGCGGTATGCGATGGCGACACGATTTTGCCGAAAGATTTGCCGCCGGATGAAGAGTCGTCTCCACCGGCTGCGCAGGCAGAAGCATTTTCCGACTGTATCTGCACTAGCACACAGCGATGCATTTTGGTTGCGATTCGGGAAATCAGCGAAAATAACGGAATTCCGGGTCGGACAGGGATTTTTAAGCACTTGAAGGCGCAAGGAAAGTCCGTCAGTGAATATCGAATCAGGCAGGAACTGCAGCAGTTTCAATCAATGGACCTGGTGCAGTCTGCCACCGGACGATATGGTGTTTATTTGACAGAGAAAGGGTGGGATTTTTTAGTACGAAATCATCCAAAATAAGCCAAAACATTCCATATAACGACCAAAATTGTCCGCAACTTTCATAAAATCTACAAAAAATCCTCGAAAAATCGGGGATTTTCTTTTGGCATCAAATTTGCTTATATAATAGGAGTTAAGAAAAATTGAATTAGGAGGCAACACCAATGTCAAAAAAACAAAAAGGTGAAACGCTCAACTCCTTAAACAAAGGATTCCGCGTTCCCGACACTTACGTTATCATTTTCTTTGCCGTATGTCTGGCGGCACTGATGACTTATCTGATTCCACAGGGGATGTACCAGACCGAGGACATCACCTACATGGTAGATGGCAGTGAAAGCACGCGTACCGTTATCAAGGACGGTAGTTTCCAGTATGCACTTGATGAAAATGGAAATCCGCTGAAGGATGGAATTAGCTTATTTGAAGCTGGCGGCGGCGTAGGTCTGTTCAACTATCTGTTTGAAGGGCTGGTTAGTGGTGATAAAGGGGGCTCTGCCGTAGGCATTATTGCATTTATCCTGGTTATCGGTGGCGCATTTGGTATCGTGCTGAAAACCGGCGCTGTTGAATCCGGTATCATGAACATGATCAAGAAAACCAACGGAAAAGAAAAACTTTTGATTCCGGTACTCTTTGTCCTGTTTTCTTTGGGCGGCGCAGTATTCGGTATGGGTGAAGAAGCACTTCCGTTTGCAATGATTCTGATTCCGATGGTCATCGCAATGGGTTACGACGGCGTAACAGGTGTGCTGATTACTTATGTTGCGACCCAGATCGGCTTTGGTACATCCTGGATGAATCCATTCTCTGTTGCCATCGCACAGGGGATTGCAGGGGTACCGGTATTCTCCGGCGCAACATTCAGAATCGTTCTCTGGGTGGCATTTACCGGTGCAGGCGCTGTGATGACAATGATCTACGCGTCTAAAATTAAAAAGAATCCAACTTTATCTGTCGCTTATGAATCTGACGCATATTTTAGAGATGATTTTAAAGCCAATCAGGAAAACGGTTCGGTAGAAAAGTTCAATATCGGTCATATTCTGGTACTGCTGACGCTGGTAGCAGGCATGGTTTGGGTTGTATGGGGCGTTATGAAAAACGGCTATTACATTCCGGAAATTGCATCCCAATTCTTTATTATGGGTCTGGTTGCAGGTGTGATTGGCGTTGTATTCAAACTGAACGGTATGAAAGTAAACGATATTGCGGCAGCGTTTAAACAGGGTGCGTCTGACCTGGTAGGTGCAGCAATTATTGTAGGTATGGCACAGGGTATTATGTTGGTACTGGGCGGTTCAGATCCAACTGCGCCGACTGTACTGAATACCATTTTTCATGGGATTTCGGACGCTTTTGTCGGCCTGTCTGGTACAGTTGCCGCTGTATTGATGTATATATTCCAGTCTGTGTTCAACTTCTTTGTGGTATCCGGCTCCGGTCAGGCGGCTTTGACTATGCCGATTATGGCGCCGCTTGCGGACCTGCTGGATGTAACGCGTCAGACTTCCGTTTTGGCATTCCAGCTAGGGGATGCACTGACTAACTTGATTGTACCAACTTCTGGTTGTCTGATGGGCGCCCTTGCAATCGCAAGATTGGACTGGTCCAAATGGATTAAGTTCATGTGGAAGTTCTTAGGTATACTGTTCCTGATGGCAGTAGCAACAATGATTATTGCAAGCGTAATGGGATTCTAAAAGTAAGGTACTATGATGAAATTAATTAAAGGCGTAAACTTATATACACCAGAGTATCTGGGTGTAAAAGACGTATTCCTCGCGGGAGGAAAAATCTGCAAAATTGCAGATAATATTGAATTGCCTACCGAATTAGAGGTGGAAGTCATAGACGGCACAGGACTTTTGCTGCTGCCGGGCTTTATCGATTCTCACGTTCATGTTCTTGGCGGCGGCGGTGAAGGCGGCTTTGCCAACAGAACGCCGGAGGCGACTTTGTCAGGGCTGACCAGATACGGTATTACTACGGTAGTGGGCTGCCTGGGCACTGATGGCATCGGCAGGGATATCAAGTCGCTGGTTGCAAAGATTAAAGGGTTGCGGGAGCAGGGAATTTCAGCCTATGCTTATACCGGCAGTTATCAGGTTCCTGTTCGCACCCTGACCGGCGGCATCATCGATGATATCATGATGATTGAAGAAATCATCGGAACAGGGGAAATTGCCATTTCTGATCATCGTTCTTCTCAGCCGACAGCAGACGAGTTTAAGCGGCTGTGTGCTGACACTCGCGTGGGCGGTATTTTGTCCGGAAAAGCGGGCATTATCAACATTCACCTTGGAGACAGCCCTCGGTGTATGGACTTAATCAATCAGGTTATCGCTGAAACAGAGATTCCTGCGACGCAATTTCTGCCGACCCATGTAAACCGCAACGCGGCGCTCTTTGAAGAAGCTGTAGAATATGCAAAACTGGGCGGTGCAGTGGACTTTACCGGAAATGAAGATATCGATTACTGGGAAACTATCTGCGATGAAGTGCGCGTCAGCAAAGGGATTAAGCGTTTGCTGGACGAAGGTGTCAGCAGTGATCTCTTTACCATTTCTTCTGACGGACAAGGCAGTCTGCCTATGTTCAGCGCTGACGGCGTATTTCAGGGAATGGGTATGGGACAGTCCAGCTGCTTGCTGAAAGAAGTCAGAGAATGTGTGGAAAAGGAAGGAATTCCTCTTGAAATTGCCATCAAGGCAATCACTTCCAATCCTGCGAAGGTGCTTTGCCTGCCGCAGAAAGGCCGCATCGAAGAAGGCATGGATGCTGATCTGTGTCTGATGACAAAGGATTTGGAAATCGACACGGTTATCGCTATGGGACAGGTTATGGTAAAGAAAGGCGAACCTATTGTAAAGGGCGCTTTTGAAGGACAATAAAATATTTACTTTAAAAAGGACTTCATCTAATATGGTGGAGTCCTTTTATATTGCAATCGGAAAATCACGACAAAGGCATGAGGATTATTCTTCTGTGTCACATTGACAAATTCAAGTCAAGTTGCGATATTTTGTCAATGAACAGTCTGAATTCTTGTCTAAGATGGCTTAAATATTGCCAATGTTGACAGAAAAACGAGAATCTGTCAATCCTGTCAATGTTTCATCGTAAAACCTTGACAGGATTGACACTTTTTTTGATTTTTGTCAATATTGGCAATAACGCAGCTAGTTTTCATAGAAATTCGGATAAAAATCCTATAAAACATTGACAAAAATAAAGAAATCATAGATATTTGTCAACTCTCCTTTTCTTTCATGGATTAGTCGTGATAGGAAAACAAAGTTTGATTGACGAATAGTATATTATATGTTAAAGTATAAATAAAATAGATATAGAATATAAAGGAGCAGAGGATTTGTTAGTTTTAATATGTGACGATGATAGAGATTGTGCAATCCAGTTAGAGAAACTGTGCTGTAGCTTTTTTGAGAAACGGGATACTGCGGCTGAAGTTGTCTCTATAACAGAAGCTGAGAAAATCAGGTCATGGAATCCTGATATTCTGCTCCTTGACATTGAAATGCCCGGACTTGATGGTATTACTGTAAAAGAAAGTCTTTGCAGGCAGGAGGAAAAGTCAAAATGAAACAGATGAAATTTATATTACCTGCGGTTTCGATAGGATGCATATTCGTAGCATGCTTTATAACTCTGAATCCGATAATTATTTTGTCAGCAGCAGTTGGGCCAATTGCCTTCTTTCTAGGTTACAGCTACGATAAGCAGGAGAAAGTATTGGAGCAGCTACTGAAGGAACTTGAAAAAAGTGAAAGACCGCCCTCGGACGATAGCCTGTAGCAAGAGCTTATAGCTCTGCAGCAAGCCCTCACTTGATGGCGAATTAGGTAAAATACAATGTTGCTAAAATGGCTTGAATTCCTCGCACTAGAAAATCTGGAGGGGAAAGGCATTGTGTAAACTTTTGATGCGGTGTTTGTATTGAAGTATGCATTGCTGATTTTTTTTCGCACATTTTATAATATATGTCGCAATAAAAAGAAACAGATTTTCTGGTAGAGCATATTTTTCAAAATTTATCTTTTGGCTTTACTTTATAGTTATGATATGTTTTACAGTTTTGCCAATTGATTTTCCTGGTATCAACGATACCGTCGTAAACTTGAATTTCAGTTTAAAGCCAATTCTGTCTGCATTTTTCAGTAGAGCCGGATTGATTAATTTCGCCCCGGTACCTATTTTGGGATTAGCAGCCCAAATGAAGGTGTTTGATAAGTGGAGAAGTGCAGACATTTTTTCAATAATTGTGTCGGTTCTTATAGAACTGGTGCAATACTTTGAGACGGTCAATGGATATTCTGATTTGGTTGTAGTAGATATTGTGTATATTATAACCAATACGATTGGCGGTTTGACAGGGGGCGATATTCAAATTTTATCAAAAAATCATATTTAATGAATCATTGATAGGATCGAAAGGATAGCTTATGAACATGACTCAAATCACTTTAATTCAACAAATACTTACGCTGGTCGTTTTTTTATGCGGCGTAGGCGCGGTAGTATCTCTGATTGTGTATTTAATCAGAAAACACCGCAATAAAAGATAATCGTCAAAAGTGAAATTTCATACTGCAAGAAATAAAGCCGCCATTTGGCGACTTTATTTCGTTGTCTTTCATTATTTCAGCCCAATCTTTGCAAGCTGTACAAACTGCTTTGCGGTTCTTGGGCTTCTGCCGTTTGAACGAATGGCGAAAGCTTCGGCTCTCTTAAAGAGTTCGGCTTCTTCCATCTCTAGTTCGTATTCATTAGCAAGACTTGCGACGATTTCCAGATACAGGTCTTTTTCCGGCTTGGAGAAAGTAATGGTCAGTCCAAAGCGAGCGGAAAGGCTCATGGTTTCCTGCAGGGTATCGTTTAAATGAAGTCCGGAGCCTTGTCTTGCCTCGATGGATTCCTTCACCAGATGTCTGCGGTTGCTGGTCGCATAAATAGCGATATTGGCAGAGCTGCCTGTCACGCCGCCTTCCAGGATGCCTTTGAGACAGGAAAAGGCATCGTCGCCCTCCACAAAGCTAAGGTCGTCGATATAGAAAATGAACTTCAGCGGGCTAGCTACTAGCTGCTCCATAAGGGCAGGGATTTCAGACAGCTGGGTTTTGTCAAATTCGATGAGACGAACGCCCATAGCAGCACATGCGTTGGCGCAGGCTTTAATCGTGGAGGATTTTCCAGTGCCGGCGTCTCCGTAAAGGAGTACGTTGCTGGCACCGCAGCCCTTAGCCAGGGCTTTGGTATTTTCCAGCACTTGATTCCGCTCTCTGCTGTAGCCGTAAAGCTGGTCGATAGTCTGAGAATCAGCGTGTTTTACAGGAACCAGCCTGCCGTCTTTGACTTTAAAGGAGCGATAGTTTGCGAAAATGCCGTAGCCCTTTGTGGAAAGACTTGTCAGCATTGCAGCATATTCCGATTCTAAATCTATCGGCTCTGTGACCCAAAGAGGCAGAAATCCGTCGTAGTCAATGACTTTCGCAACCTTTGAGGCTGGCAGGTCAGCCAACTTTTGCAAAGTCTTTAAATCAGCCTGCATACTTTCTGTCATAGCAGGGCATATATCTAGGCCAGAAAGCTTTGCCTGTAGATAAACATTTTCGTCGTTTCTTACGTAACGGCGCACAAAATCAGACAGGATGCCGCCTTCTTCGTAAAGGGCCTTTGAAAAGGCTCCGCAGGCAGAAATCTGCGTGTCCACAGAGCCTTCGCTGATGGCATATATTAGTTCTTGGAGTGCCGAAACCACTGGGGTATCGAGAATACTCCGAAAAACAGAGAGGGCATTTAGCTGTCTGTTTAAAAGCTGTAAATAATCTTTCATATTATTCAACTGCTACCGTCCAGTTCATGAAGTCTTCCAGCTTGCCGGTCTGGATGCCGTAGATGGTGTCGTACATTTCCTGAGCAACAGGGCCGATTTCGTTGTTGTTGATGACCATTTTTTCGCCCTTGTAAAGGAGTTCTCCAACTGGGGATACGATAGCTGCTGTACCGGAAGCGAACATTTCTTTCAGCTGACCTGCTCTGTAGGCTTCTTCCAACTCGTCGATGGAAATCTTTCGTTCAGAAACCTTGATACCTTTCTTCTTGCAGAGGGCGATGATGGAGTTTCTAGTGATGCCCGGCAGGATGGAGCCGTTGAGCTCGCTGGTTACCACTTCGTCGCCGATGACAAAGAAGGCGTTGGCAGCGCCAATTTCCTCGATGTATTTCTTTTCAATACCGTCCAGCCAGAGTATCTGTTCATAGCCTTTTTCGTGGGCGATTTCCTGTGCTTTCAGGCTGGCACCGTAGTTTCCACCGCACTTAGCTTCGCCAGTGCCGCCTTTGACCGCTCTGACGTAAACGTCTTCTACGTACATCTTGGTCGGTGCAAGTCCGTTTTCAAAGTAAGGACCTACAGGGCTCAGGATAATCATGAACTTGTAAGTTTCGGAACGTCTGACGCCCAGGAATGGTTCGTCTGCAAAGATGAACGGTCTGATGTAAAGGGCAGTGCCTTCACCCTGCGGAATCCAGTCCTGATCGACTTTGACCAAAGCCTTGATGGCTTCCACGAAGAGATCTTCGTCAATCTGCGGAATGCAGAGTCTGTCGTTGGTGCTGTTGGTTCTCTTTGCGTTCATATAAGGACGGAACAGCTGCACTCTGCCTTCCGGTGTTTTATAGGCTTTTAGTCCTTCAAACATTTCCTGTCCGTAGTGGAGCACGACAGCTGCCGGGTCCAGTTCAATCGGACCGTAAGGCACGATGCGGCCGTTGTTCCAGCCATCAGTAGGATTGTAATCCATGATAAACATGTGGTCTGTAAAAACTGTACCAAATCTGAGCCCTTTGGATTCAGGTTTTTTACCCGGATTCGGATTCTTGGTTACTGGAAAATCGTATTTCATTTTTCTATCCCTCTCTTTGTTTAGAATTCTTCAAAAATCTACCTCATATTTTACTCCTGAAGTTGTACGCTGTCAACAAGTTAGAGGCATGTTTGTTGTATTTCATAACAAATATTTTGCCGGCTTTCGAGGAGGAACTTTGGACTCAAAAATTCCTTGACTCTCCTCTTAGGGCATGGGGTATAGTATAGGTAGGTCGCCTTGTTGGTGGCTGTCTCGAGACATTTTTTTCTAGGAGGGATAGACGTGCTTACCATTGGACAGATGTCAAAAGCCTGCGGCGTCACGGTAAAAACACTGCACTATTACGACAAAATCGGTCTGCTTTCGGCGCAGGAAGTAGATAGGGACACAGGGTATCGTTATTACAGCGAGGAACAAATCGGCAGAATGCTTTTGATCGACCGTCTGAAACGGTACGGCTTTTCTCTTGCGAAAATTCAGGAGTTACTGCAGATTTCCTGCGAAAAGGAACTGCACAGACAGCTAAAGGGTCAGAGGCTGCGTCTGGTTCGTGAAGTAGAACGGCTTTCTGTCACCATTCACGAAATGGACAGCCATCTGGCGGAGTTTGAAAGGACTGGTGATTTGATGAGTTATCAAAATCAATATGAAGTAATATTAAAAGAGTCAGAGAGGATGGCGCTGATTTCAGTGCGGGAGACAATGCCGGTTTCGGCCTTCGGCGATCATTACGCCCGCCTTTTTCAACGGGTCATTGCAGAGGGCATTACCGCATCGGGATTGACCATGGCGATTTATCATGATGAAACCTTTGATCCGGCGTGCAATGATACGGAACTTGGGGTAATTGTGGCAGAGGAGGAGAAGGCGGACAAAGTGCTGCCAGTTATGCTCTGCGCTGCAACCGTGCATAAAGGTCCCTACGCGGCGCTGCCCGACGCCTACGGCAGAGTTTACAGCTGGCTGAAGGCTTCCGGCTATTCTCTTGACGGCGCGCCTTTTGAAATTTATCGAAAGACAGCTTTTGATAAGCTGCCGCCGGAGGAATGGGAAACAGAGATTTACTTTCCGGTAAAGAAATAAACCACATCGCTGCAGCCTGGCTTGCCATCCAGGCATCGACTCCGGGCATTGGAATCTTAAAATACATATTTTTGCGGAAAAGCCTCAAAATATGCACAGAGCCATGCATATTTTTTAAAAAAATCTTCAAAATATGCACATTCAAAGCTGCTGAAGGACAATTTTACTGTTCTTTCAGCGGCTTTTTTCGTTCTACAGGAGTAAATGTGCATATAAAAGGCATTTTTCCTAAAAATATGCACACGATTATGCATATTTTTGACATAATCTTTCCAAATATGCACAGCAGAGCGCAAGGGGGAACGCGCGAAGGGCAGGCAGAAAGTCCCTGCTTGCGATATTAATCCTTGACAAAAGAAGTTATATGTAGTAAATTATCAATATTAGAAGTAATTACCAATTATGTAAAAATAATTAAAAATCAAGAGGAGGAATGGCAAGTGGAAAGAGAAGGAAGTGAACAAATAAACATGAAGACAACTGAGCTCGGAAAAATCGGAGAAGATTTTGCTGCAAATCTGCTGGAATTACAGGGATACAGAATTTTGGAGCGGAACTTCCGCTGTAGAATGGGGGAAATTGACCTCATTGCGGAGAAGGACGGGGAGATTTCCTTTGTGGAGGTCAAGACAAGAAGGTCGGCGCGTTTTGGAATGCCTGCAGAAGCTGTGGGCGCGGAGAAACAGCGCAGGATGCGAAGGACTGCAGAGTTTTACTTAAAGAGCCATCCGAAACAGCAGCAGACCGCAGATTTTCAGGTGATAGAGGTTTTCTGCAATCAAATTGACTATGCTTTTTAGCACGGAAAATGAAAGGGGAATAAAATGTTATCAAAAATCAATTCAGCAGTAATAAACGGAGTGGCGGCAGTGCCGGTTGTCATAGAAACGGATATCAGCAGAGGGCTGCCCAATTTGTATATTGTAGGGCAGCCGGATGTATCGGTGAAAGAGGCGAGAGAGCGGATTCGTTCCGCCATTGTCAATTCCGATATGGAAAACCCTAATGGGCGCATTACCATCAATTTGTCTCCGGCGGGAATCAGAAAACGGGGCAGCCATTTTGATTTGGCAATGGCAATGGGTATTTTGGCGGCGTCGGGGCAAGTTTTTACGCGTAATTTAGAAAACTTTTGTTTCGTAGGAGAGCTTTCGCTGGATGGTAGTCTGCAGAAAATCAGCGGTATTCTGCCTATGGCGATGGCAGCCAAGAAAGCGGGCTTCGAAAATATCATAGTGCCGAAGGTCAATGAAGAAGAAGCTATGCTGGTACAGGGAATTCAAATTTATGGTGCAGAAAATCTGGAAGATGTAGTAAATTTTTTTAATCTAAAGAAAGATTTAACAGGCAGGTGGGGTCATTTGCCGGAATGCATCGCAGAAAGCCCCTATGAAGTAGATTTCTTTGAAGTAAAAGGGCAGGAAGCTGCAAAGAGAGCGCTGACGGTGGCGGTATCCGGCGGCCACGGCATTTTGATGACGGGAAGTCCCTCTACGGGAAAAACCATGCTGGCAGAGCGGATTCCTACCATTATGCCGAAGATGACACCGGACGAAATACTAGAGACTACGATGATTTATTCTATTGCAGGGCTTCTTCATGAGGGGATGCCCTGCGTTTTGCAAAGACCTTTTAGGAGACCTTCTCATGGAACGACCGTGGCGGGAATGCTGGGAGGCGGACATGATGTGCCGAAACCGGGAGAAATTACTCTGGCAAATAACGGAGTATTGTTTTTAGATGAGGCGGGAGAGTTTAACAGGCATGTCATAGATGCGCTGCGTACGCCGCTGGAGAAGAAATGTATAGCGTTGACGAGAAGAGGTATTACGTATACTTATCCGGCAGAGTTTATGCTGGTTGCGGCATCAAACCCTTGCAAATGTGGATATGCCGATGATCCTGTCCACCCCTGTACCTGTACGCCGGCAGAGATAAATCAATATCGGAGCAAACTTTCCGGTCCAATACTGGAACGAATTGATATGCACCTGCTGCTGCAGCCAGTACCTTACAACCAGCTGAACCGTGAGACAGAAGAAAGTGTTCTTAGCTCCGAAATGATGAGGAGTCAGATTGAAAAAGCAAGAAAAATGCAGAGGGAGAGATACAGCGGCACTGGAATTTATCTGAATCAGCAGATGACAAATAAAATGGTAGAAAAATATTGTCCTCTGGGAAGTGCGGAACAGGCAATGATTGCACAGGCATACAGCAGTCTGACGCTGAATCCTCGAACTTTAATGCGGGTAAAGCGGGTGGCAAGAACCATTGCTGATTTGGAACAAAGTGAGGATATTCATGTTAGTCATTTAGCAGAAGCGCTGCAATATAGGGAGAGAAAATGGTAAAGGGAAAAATAACGAATACGGACAGTTTCTTTCCGAAAGAACTGAAAAATCATGAACCGGCAATGAAGACTTTGTACTATGCAGGAAATCTGCAATTACTGGAAGAAAGAGCCATTGCGGTAGTGGGCAGCAGAAACTGCACTCAGTACGGAAGGACAGTAGCAAAGTCCATCGGTGCTAAATGTGCAGAAAACGGAGTTATTTTAGTTAGTGGGCTGGCGAGAGGCATTGATACTGCTGCTCACAAAGGGGCTTTGGAGGCAGGTGGAAACACGATTGCTGTAGTTGGCGGGGGCACGGAGTACTATTATCCTTCCGAAAACAGAAAGCTGCAGCAGGAAATTGCAGAAAAGGGTCTGCTGCTGTCTATCCATGAGCATGGCTATCAGCCAAAGCCCTATGATTTTCCTGTGCGTAACCGCATAATCAGCAGCCTTTGTGAGCATGTAGTGGTTGTGGAAGCGGGAAATCAAAGCGGTGCACTGATTACAGCGGTAGATGCTGTGGAGAAAGGGCGCGGTGTGTATGCGGTACCGGGCAATATTACCAGCCATTTCAGTTTTGGCACCAATCAACTGATTCGTGATGGCGCAATGCCATTGATTTTTATTGATGATCTTTTTATTGATATGGGGCTTAAGCCCAATA
Source organism: Senimuribacter intestinalis (assembly GCF_943192965.1). Classification (NCBI taxonomy): domain Bacteria; kingdom Bacillati; phylum Bacillota; class Clostridia; order Peptostreptococcales; family Anaerovoracaceae; genus Senimuribacter; species Senimuribacter intestinalis. Next base: position 28,429 of record NZ_CALPCF010000011.1, on the reverse strand, counting down.
TAAACGAAACAATTGAGGCGAATCTTGGTGATGCGGAGAAAAAAGTCTTTGAAGTAATAAAAAATGATGGAGAAGTCACAATTGACCAAATTTATCACAAAACCAACATGAAACTTTCTGAAATTAGTGGTATAATCACTATTCTAGAGATGAAGGGTCTAATTTTTTCCTCTCTTGGAAAAGTTTTTGTTGCAAAATTCTGATATCCCTACTACAATGTAACATTGTAGTGTTAAAATCAAAATAGCAGGAGGAGAAATGGCAGCTACAAAGAAAAAGACAACGACAAAGACGGCTGCAAGGAAGACACTGGTAATTGTAGAGTCACCATCTAAGGCGAAGACCATAGGAAAATATCTTGGTTCCAATTACAAAGTGATTGCGTCGGTAGGTCATGTGAGAGATTTGCCAAAGAGCAAACTGGGGATAGACATCGAGAACGATTTCGAGCCGCAGTATATTGCTATCAGAGGCAAAGGGGATATTATCAAAGAGATGCGAAAAGAAGCCAAAAAGGCTTCCAAAATTTATCTGGCAACTGACCCGGACCGCGAAGGAGAAGCAATTTCCTGGCATCTTGCCAATTTACTGGGAATGGATTCTGATGCGGTTTGTAGAGTTGTATTCAATGAGATAACGAAAACTACCATTAAAGAAGCAATCAAACATCCGAGAAAGATTGATCTCAGTCTTGTGGATGCGCAGCAAGCGAGAAGAGTACTGGATCGTCTGGTAGGTTATCAGATTAGTCCGCTTCTGTGGAGAAAAATCAGGAAAGGATTGTCAGCAGGTCGCGTGCAGTCAGCAGCACTGAAAATTCTCTGCGATAGAGAAAAGGAAATCCAGAAGTTTGAGCCGAAAGAGTACTGGACTATTACAGCTGAATTTAAAAAAGGCAAGCTCTTTACTGCCAAGCTGTCTGAATATCAAAAGAAGAAAATCACCATCGAAAATAAAGCGGAAAATGACCGTATCATCGCTGAACTGAAAAGAGGTAATTATACCGTAACTGCACTGACGCAGAAAGAGCGGACTAAAAAGCCTTATGCGCCCTTTACTACCAGCAGCATGCAGCAGGAAGCGTCTACCAAGTTGAACTTTAATACAAGAAAGACTATGATGGTTGCACAGCAGCTTTATGAAGGTGTAGATGTAAAAGGTGTTGGCAGCGTAGGTTTGATTACGTATCTGCGTACAGATTCGGTGCGAATTTCTGAAGAGGCAAGAGGTGCTGCGGCTTCCTTTATCACAGAGCATTATGGAAGTGAATACTTGGGGCGCAATGTATATACCAATAAGAAAAAGGATATTCAGGACGCCCATGAGGCAATCAGACCAAGTAACATCAGTCTGGTTCCGGAAGATATCAAAGACTCCTTAACAAATGATCAGTTCAAGCTGTATCGTTTGATTTGGTGTCGTTTTATGGCTAGTCAGATGACCGCTGCCAGATTCGATAATCTGCAGGTGGAAATTCAAAATGGTGATTATACCTTTAAGACTACCGGTTCCAAGCTGCTCTTTGACGGTTATCAGCGAATATATAAGAACAGTTTAGACGATGATAAGGACAGAATCCTTCCTGAACTGGAAAAGGGAGAAACTTTGACGAATACCGGCGTTTTGGGCGAACAGAACTTTACCCAGCCGCCGTCAAGATATACAGAAGCAAGCCTTGTTAAAGAACTGGAAGAGAAGAATATCGGACGCCCAAGTACCTATGCGCCTATCGTGGCGACTTTATCTGAACGAAAATATGTATCGAGAGAGAAGAAGTCACTGATTCCGACGGAACTAGGATTTTTGGTAACCGGTTTGATGGAAGAATATTTCAAAGAAATCGTCGACGTCAACTTTACGGCGGGAATGGAAGACCATCTGGACGATGTGGAAATGTCAAAGACAGAGTGGAAGAAAGTCATTCGCGATTTCTACGGACCTTTTGAAAAAGAGTTGAAAGTCGCTGACGAAGCCATCGAAAAGGTTGTCATAGAAGATCAGCCTACGGGAGAGAATTGTGAACTCTGCGGCAAACCTATGGTGCTGAAGATGGGAAGATTTGGAGAATTTGCCGCGTGCAGTGGGTATCCAGAATGTAAAAATACCAAGCCGATTGTAAAAACAATTGGTGTAAAATGTCCAAATTGTGGTAAGGATATTGTGGCAAGAAAAAGCAAGCGCGGCAAGCTGTTCTACGGCTGTAGCGGTTACCCGGAATGCAGCCAGTCTTACTGGGACAAACCGGTGGATAAATCTTGTCCAAAATGCGGCGCACTTTTGGTAGAGAAAAAATCAAAAACAGGAAAATTTGCATGTTCTAACAGTGAGTGTGATTATAAAGAATAGAAGGAAAAGTGGAGGTAGAGAAATGGTACAGTTCCATGCAACAACGATTTGCGCAGTGAGAAGAGGACCAGACGATGTCGCAATTGGCGGTGACGGACAGGTAACTATGGGTGAAACTGCCATCATGAAAAATGGAGCAAAAAAAGTAAAGAAAATTTTTAAGAATACAGTTTTGACCGGATTTGCAGGCTCAGTTTCCGATGCCTTTGCGCTGACAGAAAAATTTGAGAAAAAACTGGAAGAACACGGCGGTAACCTGAAACGTGCTGCAGTGGATTTAGCCCAGATGTGGCGAAGTGATAACGGTATGCGCAGCTTAGAAGCTTTGATGATTGTAGCAGACAAAGATGATTTGCTGGTAGTTTCAGGCAATGGAGAAGTTATCGTACCGGATCAGGATTTCATTGCAATAGGGTCCGGCGGCAATTTTGCTTATTCCGCGGCTAATGCGCTGTTTAACCATACGGAAATGAGCGCAGAGGAAATTGTAAGAGAATCGCTGAAAATTGCCTCTTCTATTTGCGTGTACACCAATGATAATATTTCTGTGGAAAAGCTGTAAGGGGGGATTTTAACATGGCAGGGAAAATTCAAAGCATGACACCGAAAGAGATTGTCGGTGAATTGGACAAATATATTATCGGTCAAGATGAGGCGAAAAAGTCTGTAGCTATCGCCCTCAGAAATAGATACAGAAGAAGTTTGCTTTCTGACGAGCTGCGCGAAGAAATTACGCCGAAGAATATCTTGATGATGGGACCTACTGGTTGCGGTAAGACTGAAATTGCAAGACGTCTTGCCAAATTGATGGAAGCCCCTTTCGTAAAGGTCGAAGCGACTAAATTTACAGAGGTTGGATATGTAGGAAGAGATGTGGATTCCATGGTTCGTGATTTGGTGGAAGCATCTATTCGCATCACCAAGCAGTCCAGATTGAAAGAAAAATACGAGGTAGCAGAGGGAATTGCAGAAGAAAAAATTATCGAAGCGATGATCCCTGGCAGTAAGAAAAAAAGCGGACAACCAAAGGCAAGAAGCCCGTTTGACTTTATCATGAATAGCGGTGGCTATGCAAGTCAGAAGCAGCTTTATGAAGAAAGCAAGGCGAAGGAAGCAGAAGTGAAATCCGAGCCTACCGATGTGGAAATGGCAAGGGAACAAGTGAGACAGCAGCTTCGAGATGGACTGTTAGAAGAACAGTTTATCGAGATTGAAGTGCTGGATACCCCAAAAGGCAACCAGCTTGACATGAGTAATGAAGGCATGAGCATTGCTATCGGCAATATTTTCGGTGACATGATGCCTCAGAAGACAAAGACCAAGAGAGTCAGAGTCAAAGAGGCAAGAAAGATTTTAAGAGAACAGGAGGCACAGAATCTTTTGGATATGGATCAAGTGACCGATGAAGCCTTGGAAAATGCAGAGCAGAACGGCATTATCTTTATCGATGAAATTGATAAGATTGCATCTGGCTCCAGCTATCGCAGCGGTGCTGACGTGTCCAGAGAAGGGGTGCAGCGTGATATTCTGCCTATTGTAGAGGGCAGCGTGGTAAATACTAAGTATGGCCCTGTAAAAACCGACCATATTCTGTTCATCGGCGCTGGTGCATTCCATACTGCAAAACCCACTGATTTAATTCCAGAGTTGCAGGGGCGTTTTCCAATTAGGGTAGAACTGCAGAACTTAACAAAGGAATCCTTTATCCAGATTCTTACAGTTCCAGAGAATGCAATTCTGAAACAGCATAAGGCTTTATTAGAAACTGAAGGAATAAATGTGGAATTTTCTGAAAAAGCTATTGACGAAATCGCCGGAATGGCGTATCTTATGAATGAGCAGACTGAAAATATCGGAGCAAGAAGACTGCATACGATTCTGGAAAAACTGTTGGAGGACATATCTTTTAACATTCCGGATATGGATAAAGAAAAGATTGTCATTGACAGGGAGTATGTGCAGAATAAGTTTATGGATACCATTCACAAGGATGATGTTGACCGGTATATTCTATAATTCCGGTATTTTAGAGCTAATATTAGTTGAGTAATTGTTTAGAAGAAATTGAGGTAAATTATGAGTGAAAATTTGTTAAAAAGAGTAAGAAAGTTGAATAACGTACTTGCGGACAGTACAGCGGGCTATATATCTTTTGATGAGCTTTGCGGCGTCATGAGCGAATTGCTGGGGTCCAACATCTATATTTTAAACAGAAAAGGAAAACTTTTGGCTGCCAAATACGAAGATGGCGAGGAGGCTCCTTTGACATACGATGAAGAAATTGAGAAAGTCGTTCTGCCGCAGGTATATAATGACAGATTTTTAAAGGTGGAAGAAACCCGAACTAATTTGACCTATGACAGCATTAAGGAGTATTATGGTGATGAGTACACTATGGCAAGCAAATATCACACCATCGTGCCAATTGTGTTCAGCGGTCAGCGTATTGCAACACTGCTTCTTGCAAGACCGGAAAAGGCATATGATGATGAAGATATCGCCATCTGTGAATATGGTGCAACAGTTGTAGGCCTTGAGGTTTCCCGTGCTATCGCCCAGGAAGAGGAAGAAGACGTTAGAATGCGCGAAGCCGTAGAAATGGCACTGTCAACTCTTTCTTATTCTGAAATGGATGCAGTAGGAAAAATCTTTGCAGAATTGAAAGGTTCAGAAGGTCTGCTTGTTGCCAGCAAGATTGCAGATAAATCCGGAATCACCCGTTCTGTTATTGTAAATGCGCTGAGAAAGCTGGAAAGTGCCGGTGTTATCGAGTCCAGATCTCTGGGTATGAAAGGTACGAGAATAAAAATCACCAATGAGTTCCTTCGCGATGGTATTAAAGATTTCGAAGTTTAAACTTATAATTGTATAGTTTAGAGTAACCAAAACCTCCAAGCGGTCATATTATGACAGAAGCGGGAGGTTTTTTATGGGAAGACGGTCATCCGCAGCAGGCTGGTTTTGGAAAAAAACGGCCATAGGGCTGCTGATTTTTGCACTAGGGTGTTTAATACTGGCAGAAGGGTTAAAACGGCAGATTGGTCCAAATATTGACGCAATCAGCCATTTGAAAGCTAGGGGCATGGTGACGGAGCTGATTAACGAAACAATCAGGGAAAATTTTTCTGACGAAGATTATGCGGATAAGCTTTTCCTCATCAAAACCGGCGATGATGGAAAAATGCAGATGGTGCAGGCTAACACCAGTTTGATTAATAAGATGGTGTCTTCTTTTGCAGAAAGCCTGCAAAAGAAGTACGAGGCTATGGACCGGAAAATTGTGGAGATTTCTTACGGAACACTGCTGGGCAGCAAGGTTTTGTCACAGACCGGCTTTGGAGTTGAGGTGAAACTTTTACCTCTTGCGGTGACGAAATACGATTTTGAAACGGAGTTTGAAAGTCAGGGAATCAATCAGACTAAATACAAGATTTATATTGTGCTGGAAAGCAGCGTGCAGATTTTGCAGCCCTTTTCAAAGGAAAGCGTAAAAGTAATTAATAAAGTGTTGATTTCTGAGGCTGTTATCGTGGGCGATGTGCCTGACAGTTATGTAAATGTGCCAAAAGAAGATATTTTAGACGCAACATGATGACTTTTCAGTGCATTTTGTGTTATACTAAGAACATGCTTAGATTTAATGAAAATAATGAAATTATTACAGAAGAAACATATCGCGCAATTTTAGTGGGATTGCAGCGAAAGGAAGATATTTCTTATTCCATGGAGGAACTTGCCGGACTTTCAGAAGCGGCAGGCGCAGAAGTTCTCGGCAAAGTCATTCAGGTACTGGAAAGACCCAATACTGCAACCATGATAGGAAAGGGCAAGGTAGAAGAGGTTGCAAAGCTGGCTGCTAACATGGAGGCAGACGTGGTGATTTTTAATGATGAACTGACTGGAATGCAGCTGCGAAATTTGGAAGACGCTATCGGCGTACGTGTCATCGACCGGACGATTTTGATTTTGGATATTTTCGCAGCTCGCGCAGATTCTAAGGAAGGTAAACTGCAGGTTGAACTTGCTCAGCTGAAATACAGAATGCCGAGGTTGACCGGTTTTGGAAAATCCTTATCAAGGCAGGGCGGCGGAATTGGTACCAGAGGTCCCGGTGAGAAAAAGCTGGAGACAGACAGAAGACATATTGAGCGGCGCATGGAGGATATCAAAGATGAGCTTTCAGAACTTCGCAAAACACGCACGGTACAGCGGGCGAGGCGAGAGAAAAACGGTGTGCCGGTGGTTGCGCTCGTAGGATACACTAACTCTGGAAAATCTGCACTGATGAACAGACTGCTTTCTATTACTGACAAAGAAGAAAAGAGCGTCACTGAAAAAAATATGCTTTTTGCGACTTTGGATGCCCAAAGCCGCAGTGTCAAAGTAGACAGCAGTCATCAGTTCATTCTGGTAGATACAGTTGGGTTTGTCAGCAAGCTGCCCCATAGTCTGATAGAAGCGTTTAAGGCGACTTTGGAGGAAGTTCTTTATGCGGATCTTTTGCTCCACGTGGTGGATAGCGCCTACGAAGAGCACAGTTTTCATATTGATGTGACGGACAAGGTTCTTGCTGAAATCGGTGCTGCCGCAAAGGACAAGATTATGGTCTACAACAAGACTGATTTGGTGCCAGAGCTTACGAATATAGCAAATTCTGACTCACAGGTCTTCGTATCTGCGAAAACAGGCAGCAATATTGAACTTCTCATCGAGTTGATTAAAAAGAGAATCTTTTCCGATGTTAAAGTCAGTTTGCTGATTCCGTACACGAGGGGAGATATTTCCTCCTATCTCTGCGAAAAGGCGCAGGTGAAATCCATGGAGTATGTGGAAAAAGGAACCTTGTTTGAGGTAGAAATCAATCAGGAAGATTATCAGAGGTTAAGTGAATATGAAGTTATATAGTACGGTTCTTGGAATGGGCCAGGCAGAGCAGGTGATTGAAAAATCCAGATTTATCACTTATGTAAAGCCTGTCGATACAAAGGAAGAAGCGGATGCTTTTGTTGGAGAAATCAGGAAGAAACATAAGGACGCAACCCACAATGTGCCTGCAATGGTTCTCGGCGACCATTTTCAGGTGCAGTGGGCAAGTGATGACGGAGAACCTCAGGGAACCAGCGGAGCGCCTATGGTGCAAATGCTGGTGCAGGAGGGAATTACCAACGTAGTGGTGGTCGTTACCAGATATTTCGGCGGTATTAAGCTGGGCACCGGTGGACTGGTGCGTGCTTACACCAGCAGCGCAAAGCAGGGGCTTGCTGCGGCAGGAATCTGCGATGTGCAGGAAATGCAGGTGACGGAATACAGGGTGGATTATGCTGTATTTAATAAAATACAAAATTCCCCCTTTACATATCCGGTAAAATTTGCTAATATAGTCTATGCTGACGCGGTTACCTTTGAACTGGTTACTAATCCGGAGGACACTGCGGCGGTTTCTGAAGTTATCACAGGTCTTTCCGGTGGGAGGGCTGAGAAGCTTTCTGAGAGCGTTCGATATGAGAAAGTAAGAAGAGAAAATTAATTTTAAAACTTACGAAAATCATGTTGACAGGTAAAAAGAAATGTGATAATATAATTTTCGGCTTATGAATCTGGTGATTCCACTAAGCTTAGAAAAAATTAAAAAAGTGCTTGACAAGTAACACAAGATATAGTATACTATGTAAACGTGCCAAGCAAACAAGCAACGGACACTGCGGGCGTTTAGCTCAGCTGGGAGAGCATCTGCCTTACAAGCAGAGGGTCATAGGTTCGAGCCCTATAACGCCCACCATTTTCCTACAGTGACCGAGATAGCGCAATGGCGGTGAGATGGAATACCGGCTGCGCAGTGAGTTCGCAGATTCGCGAACGAGGTGCAAAAGCACAAGCAATGCGGCCTGGTAGTTCAGTTGGTTAGAATGCCAGCCTGTCACGCTGGAGGTCGACGGTTCGAGCCCGTTCCAGGTCGCCAATTTTTTAACATAATAATGCGCTGGTGTGGCTCAACGGTAGAGCAGCTGATTTGTAATCAGCAGGTTGGGGGTTCGATTCCCTCCACCAGCTCCAATACAGATTAGGTTGGAGACTGACTCCAATTCATCAAATAACATGACTAAGTTTGGAAACTTTTGTCGAGGGATTCCCGAGTGGCCAAAGGGGGCGGACTGTAAATCCGTTAGCTGAGCTTTCGATGGTTCGAATCCATCTCCCTCGACCAATTTTTTTTCAAGCATGCGGAAGTGGCTCAGGGGTAGAGCATCGCCTTGCCAAGGCGAGGGTCGCGAGTTCGAATCTCGTCTTCCGCTCCATCATGCGGATGTAGTTCAATGGTAGAACCTCAGCCTTCCAAGCTGATGGCGTGAGTTCGATTCTCATCATCCGCTCCATTTTTTCAAATTTAGTGTGGGCTCATAGCTCAGCTGGATAGAGCAACGGCCTTCTAAGCCGTGTGTCCGGGGTTCGAATCCCTGTGGGCTCACCATTTATTTGATGATTTTGGGGTATCGCCAAGTGGTAAGGCAACGGACTTTGACTCCGTCATTCGTAGGTTCGAGTCCTGCTACCCCAGCCAAGAATATGACCCATTAGCTCAGTCGGCAGAGCACTTGACTTTTAATCAAGGTGTCCGGAGTTCGAATCTCCGATGGGTCACCATCTAAATTAAATACAGATGTTGGTTGAATCCACAGCGAGGAGAGGTGTCCGAGTGGTTTAAGGAGCTGGTCTTGAAAACCAGTGATTCCGAAAGGGACCGTGGGTTCGAATCCCACCCTCTCCGCCATCATCTTAATTGAATAGTATATGATTGTGAGATTTATTTAGCCTGGAGAAGTACTCAAGAGGCTGAAGAGGACGGTTTGCTAAACCGTTAGGGTTCGATTAGGGCCGCATGGGTTCGAATCCCATCTTCTCCGCCATTTTGCAGGGGTATAGCTCAGCTGGTAGAGCAGTGGTCTCCAAAACCACGTGCCGTGGGTTCGATTCCTACTGCCCCTGCCAATAATGACACAATCTTAAGCTTAACGGGGTGTAGCGCAGTTTGGTAGCGCAACTGGTTTGGGACCAGTGGGCCGCGGGTTCAAATCCTGCCACCCCGACCATTATCCAATATGTGGGCCATTAGCTCAGTTGGTCAGAGCATCCGGCTCATAACCGGCAGGTCCCGGGTTCAAGTCCCTGATGGCCCACCAGTTAAATAATTGAATATGTGGTATGCCCAGATAGCTCAGTAGGTAGAGCAGGGGACTGAAAATCCCCGTGTCCTTGGTTCGATTCCGAGTCTGGGCACCATTCATCCAACAGCCTTTCGCTGACGTAATGTCCGAAGGGTTGTTTTTTATTATCTAAATTTTCGTGTGATGTAATTTTCATGTTTCTGCCGTGATTTACCATCGACTTAATATTGATTTTATTCGTGTTTTCCTTTAAAATAATACATGGTAATTGTTAAAAGGGAGGACAACATGGCACAGCTATATTACAGATACAGTACAATGAACGCAGGCAAATCTATCGAACTGATTAAGGTGGCATATAATTACGAGGAACGAGGAAAACATGTGCTGACTTTGGTGCCTGCTATTGATGACAGATACGGAACTGGCGTTATTACCTCCAGAATTGGCGTGCAGCGGGACGCAATGATTGTAGGTGAGGATACAAATATTTTAGAGCTTTTCATGCGTGAAAATGAAAAACACAGGATTGATTGTGTTTGCATTGATGAATGTCAGTTTTTAAAGAAACATCATGTACAAGAACTTGTAGAAATTGTGGATAGTTTTGAAGTTCCAGTGCTTGCATACGGACTTAAGAACGACTTTAGAAACGAGCTCTTTGAGGGATCTTATTATATGCTGATTTATGCAGATAAGATTGAAGAAATCAAGACTATCTGCTGGTGTGGACGCAAAGCAACTATGGTTGCCAGAATTGTTGACGGCAAATTTGTCAAGCAAGGCAAACAGGTTATGATCGGGGGCAACGACATGTATGTATCCCTTTGCCGCAAGCATTACAATGATGGGCGAATCGGTCCAGAGAAATAGAAAAATATCAAAATAAGACATGAGAAGAAGATAGGAGAAATACCTATGAATTTTAAATTATATTTGATAAGGATAATTTTAATTATATTTTTTGTGGTCTCAGTGCTGGCTATAGCACCCCAAATGCAGGTTTTTGCTGCCAGTAGTACTGATGCGGAGTTTGAAGCACAGCTTACTTCAGAAGGCTTTCCTGAAAGCTACAAGACAAAGCTTAGAGCATTGCATCGGCTTCATCCGAACTGGACATTTAAGGCCAAACAGTTGAATTATACTTGGGCGGATGCACTGGATAAGCAATGCTCCAATGTAAATGCCAATCTGGTCTCTAACAATTTTCCTGCAGGTTACAAGGCAGTACAGAATGGTACATATAATTTTGACACCCATACCTATATCGGAAAAGATGGAGCCAGCTGGGTTGCAGCCTCCAGACAGGCTGTTGCATTTTACATGGATCCGAGAAACTGGCTGGATGAGAGTTCTATTTTCATGTTTGAGCCTAACCTTTATGATGCCTCTTATCAGACGGAAGATCTGGTAAAGAAGATTTTGTCTACCACTGCACTTCCATCTACAGCAGCGAAATATTATATTGAGGCAGCAGAACAAACTTATAACGGAAAGAAATACAGTATCAGTCCTGTATATTTAGCATCAAAAACAAGATTAGAACTGGGCAGCAGCGATTTTATGATAAACGGACATGCCTTTACCTATGGCGGCAAGAAGTATTCCGGGTTGTATAACGCTTATAATATTGGAGCAACTGACAGTGCCGACGGTACTGCAGCGCTGAAGGGATTAGTTTATGCAGCAGGCGGTTCGGATGGAAGCGGAACTACGTATCTTCGTCCGTGGAATACACTGAAGAAAGCAGTGACAGGCGGTGCCTTGTATATTGCAGGTACCTTTTTTGAGCGAAATCAATATACCTCATATTACGAAAGATATAATGTGCTGAATGGGCTTTCTGGCATTGGCACATATCAGTATGCGACTTCGATTTTTGCAGCGGCAACGCAGTCTGCAATTATTCATGGGAATTACTATGATTATAAGGTTCTGACAGAAGCATTTTCTTTTGAAATTCCGGTTTTCAAAAGTATGCCGTCTTCGCCGGCAGCAAAACCGGGAAGTGGCAGTAACAACTGTTATTTAGATGACATTTCGGTATCTCTGGATGGGAAGAAGCTGAGTTTTATTTCAGATTTTAATCGCTTTACTACTGATTATACGGTGAAGCAGACCATCGGTGCTGTTGATAAGCTGACCATCAGCACTAAAAAGAATGATAGTGCTGCTACCGTTTCCGTCAGCGGAAATACTACATTAAACGAAGGTATTAACAAGATTACAGTAAAAGTTACAGCTCCTTCTGGTGCGGTGAGCAAAACTTATAATATTACAGTCGTTAAGGATTCCAGTGCTGTGCCGGATCCTAACGAAAAACTGATTGAAGGTGTAGAAAACACTACAATTAAAGCGTCTTCTGTTCTGGGAGAAGGCAATATACAGGTCAGCTGGACGAAGTCAGCTGGATATAAGATGGACTACTATGAGGTTTACAGAAGTACTACTTCAGGAAGCTATAGTACAACGCCATACTTTGTAACGACTAATGGCACGAAAACGACTTACAAAAATACCAAAAATCTAAAAGACGGCACCAGATATTATTATAGAGTGCGAGGAGTTCGTGTCATAGACGGAAAAACCTATTATTCCAAATGGTCAAATCAGGCGTACAGAACTTATCGAGCGCCAGAACTTTCAAATGAGAAGATTATAGAGGGGGTGCAGGCAACAGCTTTGAACGCAGCGGCTGTATCGGTGCCAGGCACGATTCAGCTTAGCTGGACTAAATCCGGCGCATATGCCATGGATTACTATCAGGTCTTTAGAAGAGGTGAAAACGAAGAATATGGAAGCGCGCCTCACGGTGTCACAGCGTCGGGGGATATCTTCACTTATGAGGATAAATCCAACATGACAGAAAATGCTACGTATTACTATAAAGTGCGAGGTGTTCGTAATGTCGACGGCATCGGCTACTATACTCCGTGGTCCAGCGAGGTGAGCTGCGTATACAAACCGGATTATTCTTCGAAGATTGCCGGTGTACAGGCAACGACGATTAAGGCGTCCTCTGTTTTGGGAGCGGGTTATATCCAAATTAATTGGAAAAAGTCTGCAGGCTATAAAGTGGATTATTTCGAGATTTATAGAAGCACAAAATCGGGAGAATACAGCAGTATACCGTTCTTTAAGACAACAGATGGTGTAAAAAACAGTTATAAAAATACGAAAAGCCTGAAGAAAGGCACTCGCTACTACTATAAAATTCGTGGCGTTCGCACTTTTGACGGAACAAAGTATTATACAAAATGGTCAAATCAGGCATATAGAACTTACAAGTAAACAAAAGGGGATATCTCAAAATTGATTTTGAGATATCCCCTTTTTCACATCGTAAATCGTTGAAATCTATAGCTTGCATCCCTGAGTACTGCCGCGTCTTGCAAGTTCCGCGTGAATACTGTTTAAAATTGTACGCTTTTGATAGCTCCACGATGGACTGATGAGAATTTTGCGGGGCGCATCGGCGCTGAGCCTGTGAATAGTAATTTCCGGCGGAATGATTTCAATTAAATCGCACACCAGATTGACATATTCTTCGATAGAGTCAAAGGAACAGTAATCTGGATGAGAAAGTGCCATGGCAGAGCCTTTTACTACGTTTAGCATGTGCAGTTTGATTCCCCAGATGCCGCTTTGACATATGTAGCGCACAGAACGTTCCATATCGTGTTGACTTTCGCCGGGAAGTCCCAAAATCAGGTGTACGACCGTTTTGATACCGCGAGCGTTTAGCTTGCTGATTGTTTCATCGTAGATCGATAAATCATAGCAGCGGTTGATGAGAACGGCTGTTTTTTCGTGAATGGTCTGCAGTCCCAGTTCTACCCAGAGAAAGTGATTTTCGTTGATTTCAGAAAGCAAATCCAGTACTTCCGTATCGATACAGTCAGGCCTTGTGGCGATGACGATACCGGAAATCAGCGGATGGTTCAGCGCTTCATAAAATTTATCTCGCAAAACATCAACCGGAGCGTAGGTGTTAGTGTGATTTTGGAAATATGCCAAATATTTGGCGCTCGGCCACTTGTCTGAAAGGAGGGCAATTTGCTCTTCGATGGTAGAGGCAAAGTCGCCGCTGCCGTCAGCAGAGCAGAAGATGCAGCCGCCGCTTCCTTTGGTGCCGTCTCTGTTTGGACAGGTGAAACCGCCGTCGATGGAGAGCTTGACAGTCTTTTCTCCAAAGTATGATTTTAGGTATTTACTAACCATGTTAATAGATGGCTGCATGATAGAGTCCTCGTTTCTTTTTGTACTGATTCAATCTTAAGGGGTGGAAAAGAAAAAGTCAACTTTTTCCGGCGAATTTATTGTAAAACTGTGCGAAATCGGATATAATAAAGAGTCAATAGTTCATAAAATACCAGAGAAAAATCAGGAAGGAGCAAGCAGTAACTATGACAAAGAAAGAAACAACTCCTTGGAGCTTGGAAAGAGGCATTTCTGACTGTTCTGACTGCATGTGCGGTCTTACGGGCGCAGGCGAAACCGCCATGAAACCGCCGCTGCTTCTTCACAGTTGCTGCGGACCTTGTAGCACATCGGTTATTGAGCGGCTGGCACCTGATTATGATATCACCGTTTTTTTCTATAACCCGTGTATCACTGACGGAGAGGAATATGAGAAGCGGAAGATGAACCAAATCGCTTTTATTGAGAAATATAACCAGAATCTCGGCGGTACGCAGAAGATTCACTTTATGGAGGGAATATATGAGCCGGACGCGTATTATACGCGGGTATCCGGCTTCAGTAATGAACCGGAAGGCGGGGCGCGCTGCACGATTTGCTTCGATATGCGTCTTGAAAAGACGGCACAGACAGCGGCAGCCAAGGGATATGGCATTTTTGCCACAACCCTGACTGTAAGTCCTCATAAAAATTATCCGCTCATTTCAGAAATCGGAAAGAAATTTGCAGTGCAGTATGGCATAGAATTTTTGGACATCGACTTTAAGAAAAAGGCGGGATTTCATCGCAGCATTCAGCTATCTAAGGAATACGGTCTTTACAGACAGAACTACTGTGGCTGCGAGTATTCAAAACGATAATTCAATATTTTTGAGATATAATATGGAGGAAACAAAAATGGCACAATTAATCACACCGAAGGACTACTCACCGGTAATCAGTCCGCTGGAAACCCAGCGTGCAATCAAAAAAATTAAGGATTACTTTCAGCAGGAACTGGCTTACGGGTTAAACCTGCGAAGAGTATCCGCACCTCTCTTTGTTTTTCCGGAGACCGGACTGAACGACAACTTGAACGGTGTGGAGCGTAGAGTTTCATTCAGCCTGCTTGACCTTGAAGAAAAAGAAGTTGAAGTAGTGCAGTCTCTCGCAAAATGGAAGAGAATGGCTCTTGGAAAATATGGAATTAAGCCGGGACACGGCATTTATACAGATATGAATGCAATCAGAAGAGACGAAGAGCTTGACAACCTCCACTCTGTCTACGTAGATCAGTGGGACTGGGAAAAGGTAATCACCAAAGAGCAGAGAAACACGGAGTATCTCCACGAGACAGTGACAACCATTTACAACGCAATGAAGAATCTGGGGGATTATGTAAATCGTCTTTACAGAGATTTACAGACAGAGATTCCTAATGAGATTTATTTTATTACCAGCCAGGAACTTGCAGATATGTATCCAAATAAGACACCAAAGGAAAGAGAAGATTTAATCTGCAAAACTCACGGCGCAGTCTTTATTGAAAAAATCGGTGGAACCTTGACCTCAGGCGAAAAGCACGACGGAAGATCTCCGGACTATGACGACTGGGAACTGAATGGGGATATTATCTTATGGAACGATGTGCTGGACAGAGCCTTTGAGATATCCTCTATGGGCATCCGCGTAGATGCCGATGCTATGGATCGCCAGTTGAAGCTGGCAGGCGCTGATGACAGAAGAAGCCAGTCTTTCCATCAAGCCATTTTAAGCGATGAGCTGCCGTATTCCATTGGCGGCGGCATCGGACAGAGCAGGCTGTGCATGTACTTCCTGCGTAAAGCTCACATTGGTGAGGTGCAGGTTTCTGTATGGCCGGAGGATATGATTTCCGAGTGCAAAAAAGATAATATTTTCTTACTATAAGATGAAATATATAAACGTAGTTATTAATCATAACAGCAGGCATACGGACACATACTATACATATGCAGCGCCCGATGATATTACAGTTGGGGACATCGTAGAGGTGTCCTTTAACAGAGGTAATAAGCCAAAGAACGCTTATGTCTTTGAAGAGGGAGTTACCCCCGATTGCGAGGTTTCCAAAATCAAAGCGATTACTGGAAAAAATCCGGATATCTCCCTGAATCCTGAGATGGTGAAAACTTGTATTTGGATGAAGCGGCGATACGGAATCAAATATTTGGACGCTGTTAAATGTTTTGTGCCAAACGGAAATCCTGCAAAAGAAGGCAAAGAAAAGGAACCCTACAAGGACGCGGAGGGCGAGAGACAGGACATCAGAAGGCTGACAGAGGAGCAGCAGATAGCGGTGGATACCATCAGCTGTGCGGTCAGAGGAGAAAGACAGGAAAGTTTTCTCATTCACGGGGTCACCGGAAGTGGCAAGACGGAAGTTTATATGCAGGTCATCGCAGAGGTTCTTGCGGCGAGTAAAACAGCTATTATGCTCGTGCCTGAAATCGCGCTGACGAAGCAGATTATCGACCGTTTTATTGCCAGGTTTGGAAAGAAATCCATCGCAGTTTTACACAGCAAGCTGACAAAACGAGAGCGTTTTGATGAATGGCAGAGAATCAGGGCGGGAAAGGCGAACATCGTCATCGGCGCCAGATTGGGCGTCTTTGCTCCCCTTGAAAACATCGGCGTTATCATCATGGATGAGGAGCACGAAGCGACCTATAAGTCGGATATGACGCCGAAATACGATACAGTGGATATTGCTCTGAAACGACTCATGTACTATCAGGGGGTATTGATTCTGGGCAGCGCAACGCCGTCGGTGGTTTCTTACCAGCGGGCGAAGGAAGGGATTTACCGGCTTATCACCCTAAAGCAGCGCTATAACAGCGCACCTCTTCCTACGGTAGAACTTGTAGATATGCGGGAAGAATTGAGAGAAGGCAATCGAACTGTTTTCAGCGACAGGCTTTATCGAAAGATGGAGGAAACCCTTGCAAAAGGACAGCAGATTATATTGTTTCTCAACCGCAGAGGCTATTCCACCTTTATTTCCTGCAGGGAGTGTGGTGAGGTAATGGAGTGTCCGGAGTGTGGTATTTCCTTAACTTATCATAAGAAAGAAAACGCAGGGGTTTGCCATTACTGCGGAAAAAAATTTTCTGTACCGGCAAGCTGTCCAAAATGCGGCAGCAAATATATCAAGTATTTTGGTTCAGGTACTGAAAAGGTGGAAGAATTCACAAGGGAGCTGTTTCCAGACAGAAAGGTGGAGCGGCTGGACCTTGATACCGCTAAAAATAGCAGAGAAATTAACCGGATTATCGGGAACTTCTCAAAGGGAAAGACGGAGATTCTTATCGGCACGCAGCTGGTCGCGAAAGGTCTGGACTTTAAAAATGTTGGACTTGTCGGTGTCGTTGCTGCCGACGTCAGTCTTCATATTCCCGATTACAGGTCGACGGAGAGAACTTTTCAGCTAGTGACTCAGGTTTCTGGAAGAGCTGGCAGAGGTGAAGAGGAAGGGCATGTAATCGTGCAGTCCTATACGCCAGACAATTTTGCGCTGACTACAGCAGCAAACCATGATTATGAGGGCTTCTTTCAGATGGAGGCTTCTATCAGGCAGATGATGGACTACCCGCCTTTCTCGGATTTGATTTTGGTAGAATTTACAAGTGAGAAGGAAGAATATGCCTTTGAGACGGCAGAAAGCTGCAGGAACTATCTGATTCGCTGTAAGCTTGAAGAGGAGAGCAGTATCTTTGAAGCCAAGCCGTCCTATCATTTTAAGGGGAAGGACAGTTTTCGCTATTTTATACTGATTAAATGTCCGAAAGGACTTAGAAACAAGTATATTTACTGCATTGACTGTTTCGGAGAAAATTTAAAGAAAAATAGGGATAGTTGTGCGATGACTATTGACGTCAATCCGTACAGCACCATTTAAGATAAAGCATAAAAGGAGAATGAGAGATGGCAATTAGAAATGTTGTGTTAGATGGAGATGAAATTCTTAGGAAGCACTGCCGCGAGGTTTCTGAAGTGACAGACCGCATTCGGCAGACTTTGGAGGATATGGTGGAAACCATGCACCAGCAGTCGGGCTGCGGACTTGCAGCACCGCAGGTTGGCATTATGCGCAGAATGTTTGTAGCGGAACCTGAGCAAGGCGGCAAGATTTACTATATGATTAATCCTGAAATTTTGGAGCAGGAAGGTTCTGTTTCCGGCGACGAAGGCTGCCTCAGCGTGCCGGGACTGATCGGTACTGTGGACAGACCTGAAAGAATCAAAATCAAGGCGCTGGATTTTAATGGAGAAGAGAAGATTTATGACTTTGAAGGCTGGGACGCTCGCGTGATGTGTCACGAAAACGACCATCTGGACGGTATTCTTTATACGGATAAAGCGGTAAACGTCAGAGAACCGGAATATGATGAAGAGGTAGAAGGTTAATGAAAGTAGTTTTCATGGGCACACCGGATTTTTCGGTTCCGGTGCTTGCGAAAATTTTGGAGGCAGGTCATCAGGTGGGCTGCGTGGTAACTCAGCCTGATAAAGCCAAAAACAGAGGAAAGAAGATCCAGTTTACGCCGGTGAAGGAACTGGCAGCAGAACATGGAATTAAGGTATTGCAGCCTGAAAAAATCAAGCAGGATACAGAAGTTTTACAAACCCTTAAAGACTATGCGCCGGATATCATCGTCGTAGTGGCATACGGACAGATTATTCAAAAAGAGATTCTGGATTTGCCTAAATACGGCTGTGTCAACGTTCATGCGTCTCTTTTGCCGAAGCTGCGCGGCGCGTCGCCTATACAGCATGCGATTTTGCAGGGTGAGGAGGAAACCGGTGTAACCATTATGCAGATGGATGTGGGGCTTGACACCGGAGATATGCTCAGCAAAGCAAGTCTTGTTATCGGAGATAGAAATTGTCAGCAGCTTCACGACGATTTGGCAGAACTCGGCGCAAAGCTTTTAGTGGAGACTTTGCCGCGCATTGAAGCGGGGAATATTTCCCCGGAAAAGCAGGATGACAGTCTCTCAAGCTATGCCGGCATGATTTCCAAACAGGATGGAAAAATTGACTTTCACAAGAGTCCTATAGAAATTCAGCAGCAAATTCGCGCTTTTGATCCGTGGCCAGGAGCATTTTGCAATTATGGCGACGTGGTGATGAAGATTTGGAGCGCGGAGCCTGTGGCAGAAAAAACATCAAAGGCGCCGGGTACCATTATCTGCGTTTCAGATAACGGCGTTGATACGGCTTGCGGAGATGGGCAGGTGCTTCGCATTACAGAAATTCAAATGCCTGGAAAGAAACGGGTTTCTGTGAAGGATTATCTCAGGGGCAACAAAATAGAGATAGACAGCTTATTCGAATAAATAAAAGGGGGAAAAAGAAATGTTTCATTTTTATTATGGAGGATCCAGTCTCATTTTTCTGCTGCCAGCTATGTTGCTGGCGTTGTTTGCACAAGCAAAAGTAAAAAGTTCTTTTAGGAAATATTCTTCTGTGCGCAATCACAGAAATATGACTGGTGCAGAGGCAGCAAGAAGAGTGCTGGACAGCAATGGACTTAGAGATGTGGAGATTCGCCAGATTCCTGGCAATCTAACAGATAATTACGATCCAAGAAACAGAACACTGAGCTTGTCTCAGGATGTGTATGGTGTTTCTTCGGTTGCGGCAATCAGTGTAGCCTGTCACGAGGCAGGTCATGCTATTCAACATGCCAGAAGTTATGCGCCGCTGAAAATCAGAAATGCTATCGTGCCTGTAGTTAACCTTGCATCTAGCTTTACATGGATTTTAATTATTGTAGGGCTGGGACTTTTAGCAGGACAAAGCTATGAGATGTATGCCATGGGAAATACTATTTTTAATATCGGTGTACTGGCGTTTGTTGCGATAGTTATATTTCATCTGATTACGCTTCCGGTGGAGTTTGATGCCAGCCATAGAGCGATTGTGCAGATGGAGGAACTGGGGATTGTCACCATGGAAGAAAAAGCAGGCGCAAAGAAAGTGCTTAGTGCAGCAGCGCTCACCTATGTGGCAGCTCTTGCTGTAGCAGTTGCCAATCTTCTCAGAATCTTAGCAATCAGGGGAAGGCGTGATTGATATGGACTGCAATCGGAGAACAACCTATTTAGTGCTTTTTGAAATTGAAAAGAATCAGGCGTATTCCAATCTGGAGTTGAACAGACAGATTGGGCTGCAAAATCCAGATAATCCTGCCTTTGTACGGGAACTGGTATACGGCGTGTTGGAGAATCGGATATACCTTGACTATCTTCTTGCGCATCTGATTCCCAAGGGACTTTCCGGCATAAAAAAACAGGTTCTGACGCTGCTTCGCATGGGGCTTTATCAGCTGATTTTTATGGAATCAGTGCCGCCTTATGCAGCTATCGGGGAGACAGTAAAGCTTGCTAAGAAGCTGGCACCGGGCAGAGACGGTTTTATAAATGGTGTGCTTAGAGGTTATCAGAAAAAGGGCGCAGATATTAAACTGCCTGATTCGAAAGAGGACCTAATTTCCTATCTTTCCGTCAGATATTCTTATGCGCAGTGGATTGTGGAACTCCTGCTATCTCAGTATGGGATGCAGCGAGCAGAGCAGATTTTGAAAGCAGGAAACGATCGACCAAAACTTTCCATTCGGGTGAATATGATTAGGACAGACAGACAGTCTCTGGCAGAGCAGTTGACTGAAGAAGGCTTTGTTATAGAGGAAGCCACCTTGAGCGAGAGGGTGCTCTTTGCAAGCGGTAGCGGACTTTTGGGGACGAAGGCTTATGAACAGGGGCTTTTCTCTGTACAGGACGAGGCATCGGTTCTTGCAGCAGAGGCGGTGAATCCTTTGCCAGGACAGACAGTGCTTGATATTTGTGCAGCGCCGGGCGGCAAGAGTCTGGCGATGGCTGAAATGATGGGAAATAAAGGGGTAGTAAAAGCCTTTGATATATACGGACACAAACTCACATTAATATCGCAGCAGGCGCAGAGGCTTGGGCTTTCCAACATTATCACCGAAGAAAGTGACGGATGTGTACTGCGGGAAGATTTGAGGGATTCTTCGGATTGCGTTCTGGTAGATGGTCCATGTTCGGGTCTTGGAGTGATTCGGAGAAAACCTGAGATCAAATATAAAGAGCTTGCAGACGAGGGCAGAGAACTTTCTGAAAAGCAGCTTCGGATTCTTTTAACTGCCAGTTGTTATGTAAAAGAGGGAGGGATTTTGGTTTACAGTACCTGTACGGTGAATCGAATAGAGAATACAGAAGTTGTAGAACGCTTTCTCAAAGAAAGGTCAGGGTTTACACTGCTGTTTGAACGACAGTATCTGCCGGACACAGATGAAACGGACGGATTTTATATCTGTAAAATGAGAAAGCAAAAATGCTGAAAGGAGATTATATATGGAGGTAGGCTTTAAGACAGATAAAGGCCAGAGGCGCAGCAACAACGAAGACGCTTGTTTTGTCATGAAAAAGGACAGGGTGTTTATTGTCGCTGACGGAGTTGGGGGGAATAATTCCGGAGAGATTGCCAGCAGGACCTGTGTAAACGGCATTGCAAAATATGTCGAAACTCATTCGATGGAGGCACTTTCTACAGCGGAAGAAATTGGCGCATATTTTGAGGAATGTCTGAAGGATGTAAACTTTAAGATACTTGAGATGTCACAGCGTTTTGAGAAAAATAAAGGTATGGCAACTACAGTGGTCATCGCTTATGTAGCGGATAATCAGCTTTACATAGCTAATGTAGGCGACAGCAGGGCATATGTTCTCAGAGACGGAGAACTGAACCAGATTACTGAGGATCATACCTATGTGAATACACTTTTGAAAGCTGGGATTATTTCAGAAGAAGAGGCAGCAAACCACGAGAACAAAAATATGATAACAAGAGCCGTAGGCGCAGATTATACCATTGAGCCTGATTTTTTTCAGGTTTCCATTGAAGCGGGGGACATGATACTGATTTGCACAGACGGACTTTACGGAGAAGTTGAAAAGAGCGAATTAATTAGCCGGTTAACCGAGGAAGAATCCATGACCCACATCTGTAACGAACTGGTAGAAGCCGCCAACAGAAATGGTGGCAGCGACAATATTACGATGGTAGTCTTGAAAGTGACGGAGGATGATATCAGATGAGTAAATTACTTGCAGGAAGATATGAACTAATTGAGAAAATCGGAGAGGGCGGCATGGCGGTTGTTTATAAAGCCAGATGTCGACTCTTAAACAGATATGTAGCAATTAAAATTTTGAGACCGGAGTTTACCAAGGATATACAGTTTGTAGAGAGTTTTAAACGTGAGTCTCAGGCGGCAGCAGGGCTTCAGCATCCGAATATTGTAAGCGTATATGATGTCGGTAAGGAAGGCGATATAAACTTTATAGTCATGGAGCTTATCGACGGCAGACCGCTGAGCGATATTATCAAAGAAGAAGCCCCGATGAACTACAAGCGTGCCATTGAGATTACCAGACAGGTAGCTTCTGCGCTAGGGCTTGCTCATAGGAACAATATCATTCACAGAGATGTTAAGCCACATAATATCATGATTACCCGAGACGGCACTGCAAAGCTGGCTGATTTTGGTATTGCCAAAGCGGTGAGCAATTCCACTATTATGGCAAACGAGACGAATAGAGTCATCGGCTCAGTACACTATTTTTCACCGGAGCAGGCAAGAGGCGCTTATGTGGATGAACGGTCCGATATTTATTCGCTGGGTATCGTTCTTTATGAAATGCTCACAGGTCAGGTACCTTTTGACGGAGAAAATCCGGTACAGGTAGCGCTCATGCACATTAACGACGAGATTACGCCGCCGTCCCATCTGGTATCAGGCATTCCGCCGGCATTGGAAAAACTGGTGATGAAGGCAACTGACAAATTCCAGTCCAACCGATATAAGAGTACGGAGGAAATGATTGAAGAATTGGGAAACATCGATTTTGTGACAAAGATGGTAGGTGATTCTGTCTTTGTTGCTTCTGATGTAGAAGATTTTCAGGAGAAAAACCGGCAGAAGCATAACCAGGAGTTGGAGGATGAAATCTTTGAGGATATGAAGCCTCATAAAAAGAAAGAAAAGAAGATAAAAGCTACTCCAATAAAGGAAGATGATAGGTCTTCAAAGAAGTCTAAGAAACCAATTATTATTGCAGCTGTAGTAGTTGGAGCGATTGCCCTTGCAGCAGTAATACTCTTTGCAAGTGGTTTCTTCGGTGGTGGATTAAAAGCACCGGATTTAGAAGGAAAGACTCCTGATGAAGCTAAGGTAATTCTGGAAGAAATGGGTCTGAAGATGGAAGTCGACGAACAGACTATTAGCAGTGATGATATTGATGAAGGTAAGATTGCGGCACAGGATCCGAGAAAAGGCGAAAAGGTCAGCAAGGGCGATACCATCACTGTCATTCTCAGCAACGGCAAATCCAATGGACAGGTGCCGAGCGTTATCGGTATGAACTATAATACCAACAGGGATTTAGTGGAAAATATACTGGAAAGCGCGGGCTATGAACTTGGTGTGGTTCATGAGATGGAAAGCGATGCAAATGTTGGTGAAATTATCGATCAGGAGCCGGGTTCTGGTGCGGAATTAAAGAAAGGCTCAAAGATTGATATTACCATCAGCAAGGGTACTGACAAGATAGCGGTACCACCTCTGACTGGTCTTACTCTGGATGAAGCGAGAGAGACGTTGGAAGCTGCAGGGCTGCATATGGGTCAGCCTAAGTATGAAGAAAGTACTGTTTATGCTAAGAATATCGTCATCGGCTCTACGCCGGGAGAAGGAACCAAGGTGAAATTGGGTTCCACCGTTATTATAACAGTCAGCAAGGGTGAACCGGTTGTAACGCCGCCTGAGCCGCCTGTTGATGAGGGAAATGAAGGCGACGAACCTGGAGATAACAGTGATGATGACGGCGGAGAAGAAGAATAGGATGAAAGGGATTATCATGAAAGGAATCGGCGGTTTTTACTATGTAAAAACCGCTGATGGTGTATATCAGACAAAAGGGCGGGGGATTTTCAAAAAAGAAGGGATTACTTTGGCAGTTGGAGATAATGTGGAAATGGAGGTTCTTCCAGACGGTGATGGAATCATCAATGAGATTTTGCCCAGAAAGAATCAATTTATCAGGCCTCCTATTGCCAACGTGGACTGTTTTATAGTGGTCTTTGCGGCGACCAAACCTAAGCCGAACTTTCATGTCATTGACAAGTTTCTGATTATGGCGGAATATTGGGATACGGAGGTGATTCTTTGCGTCAACAAGTGTGATTTGGCAAAGGAAACAGCGCTGGAGGAAATACGGGATATTTACGGCAGTATATATCCTATGGTCTTTGTCAGCGGAAAAACCGGCGAAGGAATTGAGAAATTATCCGCACAGCTCTCTGGAAAGCGAGCAGCTTTTGCGGGACCTTCCGGTGTGGGAAAATCGACCATTACCAATCTTCTCATTCCTCACGCGAACATGGAAACCGGCACGGTCAGTCAGAAGACGCAGAGGGGAAAGCACACCACTAGACATGTGGAAATC
This sequence comes from Senimuribacter intestinalis, assembly GCF_943192965.1. NCBI lineage: Bacteria > Bacillati > Bacillota > Clostridia > Peptostreptococcales > Anaerovoracaceae > Senimuribacter > Senimuribacter intestinalis. Next base: position 4,170 of record NZ_CALPCF010000011.1, on the reverse strand, counting down.
TTTGAGACTGATAATGGCGGCCTGGTCTTTGACACGCCGGGCTTTACCTCCTTTGATATTTTAGAGGCTTCAGAAGAGAATTTGGCTTCATATTATCCAGAGTTTGCAGCACTTAGTTATGCCTGCCGATTTGATAACTGCAGGCATATCAAAGAGCCGAACTGTGCGGTTAGAGCGGCATTGGAAGAGGGAAAAGTCAGCAGGATTCGGTATGATTCCTACCTTGCAAATATGGAAGAAATAAAGAAAAAAAAGAAGTATTAAATTTGTAGCTGCACCTGCAGCAGAACGGAGAGAAAACGATGGGAAAACTTGCACCTTCAATTTTATCGGCAGATTTTGCCGAATTGGGCAAACAGGTAGAGGAAATCAGCAGGGCGGGCGCTGATTACGTCCACATAGATGTGATGGACGGTCATTTCGTGCCCAACATCAGCTTTGGTGCAGCTGTCATGAAAGCGCTGAACAAGCTGGACACAGCCCCTTATGATGTTCATTTGATGATTGAAAATCCTGACCAGTATGTAAGCGATTTTGTAACTGATAGGACTGAATACATAGTGGTTCATCAAGAAGCTTGCCCCCACCTGCATAGGAGCCTGCAGAACATCAAAGCTTACGGCGTAAAGGCAGGAGTTGCAATTAATCCGGCAACGCCGATTTCTACACTGGAATGTGTGCTGGAGGATGTAGATTTAATTCTGGTGATGTCTGTAAATCCGGGTTTTGGAGGACAGAAATTTATTCCGGTAGCTTTGGATAAAATCCGCCAGTTGGATACCTTGCGCAGGGAAGCCGGTTATCACTATACTATTGAAGTAGATGGAGGTATCACTCTCGACAATGTGGAAATGGTTAAAGCTGCCGGCTGCGATATCTTTGTGGCAGGTTCAGCAGTCTTTGGTGCAGAAAATCTGACGGAACGGGTAAAAGAATTTAAGGAAGTACTGTAGACACATTTTGGAGGGAGAAGTATAGGTAAATATAGCGAGGCTTTCGCAAACCATATAAAAAAACTTATAACAAAAGCGGCTATGGCCAGTTAGGTCAATTAGCCGCTTTTATCATACATGATTTTATGCTGCGTCGTCTTCTTCGCCATCACCATCACCATCATCATTCTCATTATCAGAATCATCCGGTTTTGGTTTATCCGGATCATCGTCCTCTGGCTCTTCTGGTTTTACGAACGGAACATAGTTTTCATCCGGATTGATTGGATATTTTTCAGGGTTAGCATTGTGTTTATGGCAGTAGAATCTTGGAATATCATCGTCATTGCCAAAGTCGAAATAGCCTTTCTTTTCGGTGTCCGGACAATCAGGTGTAGCCAGATAACCGGTTTCCTTACAGATAGCAACTTTCTTTTCTAAATCCTTGATACTGCCGACGCCGCCTTGCGTACCTGCGATGTAATATTCTCCGCCGGAGGAGATGACATTGCTTGGCATGCTCTTGTAGGAGCCCTGTTTTGCGCCGTCAATCTGATTCATGATTTTACCCCAGAGTCTTGCTGCAGGTCCACTCATTTCTGTACCGTTGCAGTTCTGATCCACACCAATCCAAAGGGAAGCGGAGTAGGATGGAGTAAATCCATCAAACCAGATATCAACCTGATGGTCAGTTGTACCGGTTTTTCCGCCAACCTGTACGCCGGAAATTGCTGCGGGATAGCCGATGCCCTGTGATACAACGGATTTCAGCATATCTGTCATAATCCATGCAACACCGGAGTCTAAAACACGGTGGCTCTTTGTTTTTGTGCGGTCAACCAGAGTTTCATCTTGACTGTCTACAATTTTGGTAAATGCGGTTGTTTCGCGACGGGTTCCGTTGTTAGGGAATACCGTATAGGCGCTTGCCATATCCAGTGTAGTAACACCATTAGTCAGACCACCGAGGGCAAGACCGGCAGGATTCATGTCGTTAACACTGCCTTCTCGCTCTAAAGTCGTGATGCCGAATTTTTCTACCAGGTTTGCGGAATAATCTGCACCAACCTGAAGGAAGATCTTAACAGCACAGGTATTGATGGACTGTTGGAGGGCAGTACGCATGGTCATAGGCCCGGAATAGCCGGCACCGCCAGCATTTTGAGGCCAAACCTTGCCATTGATGGTAGTTTTCTCATCAATGACAATGGAAGCCGGTGTTAGATAGTAGCCCCAGAGCTTATCGCCTTGTTTATCAATTTTGAAATTGGTAAAATTATGTTTTTTTCCGTTTTTTGCTTCCTCAGCACTCTGCGCAATAGCAGCAGAGTATACTGCCAGCGGCTTGATGGAAGATCCAGGCTGTTCCGGGCTGATAGCTCTATTGTGCAGCCTTCTGCCGGCAGTTTTTCCGCCGCCAACCATGGCCTTGATATAACCGGTGGAATTTTCCACAATGGTCATGGCGGCCTGAGGCTGAACAACTTTCTGGTTCAGCGTATAGGAAGTAGACGGAATGGTTATGGTTCCGTCGTCGTTAAAGATGAAGAAGTTTGCGTAGTCCTCATCCTCAAAGAATTCTGCCGGAATCTGAATGTTACCCTTTTTGTTCATAATTTTATATTTCTGCGGAATATTGATAAAACCGCCGCTGATGGTATAAAGGGTTCCATTTTCGTATTTGTACATGTTTTTAAACTCAATACTATAATCGGTTTCTCCGTTTACGGTAGTTTCGTATACATTGAGACGCTTGCCGGTCTTGATGACCAGACCGCCGTCCTTTCGTTTTAAGAACTCGCCTTTTTGCAGAGTAAAGTTGCCTTCTGCGTCAAAGTAACTGTCATAGGAGTCCATATTTGGTGTATTGTAAGTATAGGAGGCAGGGAAGTTTGCATCGTTGTCAAACTCAGTTTCGATGACCTGCTGTGCTTGTGCGTCCAAAGTGGAATATATCCTCAGACCGCCGTTATATACTTTGTTCCAGGCTGTATCGTAGTCCCATTCCTTTTCTTCCATCAGGGCTTCTATGACCTGGTCAATGACATAGTCCTCAAAGTATGCAGACTTTTCTAAAATACTGTTATAAGTAGGATTCAGCATTTTCTTTAATTTAGTAGAAGAAGCCTTATCGTATTCTTTCTGTGTGATGTAGCCTTGCTCCAGCATGAGGGAAAGGCAGATGTCACGCCGATCTTTGCTGGCGTCATTGGCGATATAAGTACCTCTGGAATTGCTCTTTAGGATGTTTTTGTCCTTGGCAGAAACATCTTGACTTCCCACAAAGAGCACCAACTGAGAATCAGCAGGGGACTGTGGAAGGGAAGCAAGGGCTGCACACTGCGCTAAAGTCAAGTCCTGTACATCTTTGGAAAAATATGCCTGAGAAGCCGCCTGAACGCCGTAACTGCCGTATCCCAGATAAATGGTATTCAGATAGGCGGTGATAATTTCTTCTTTGGAGAGCTCTTTTTCCAGTATTATGGTGTAATAAGCTTCTTGAATCTTACGAGTCATGTCGTGGTCGAACTGCTTATCTTTCAGAAATAGATTTCTGGCAAGTTGCTGGGTGATGGTACTGGTTCCGCTGACCTGTCCGCCGCCGAAAATAGATTCCTTAATGGCACCCAATATACGAATAAAGTTAAATCCGTGATGATCCCAGAAAGTTTTGTCCTCCAGAGCGACAACTGCGTCAATTAAATCCTGCGGAAGATCTTTGTATTCTACATTGGTTCTGTTCTGTTCTGAAAATACAGTATCAATTTCGTTGCCTTCATCGTCATAGATAACTGTGCTCTCGGACAGAATAGAATAAATTTCACTGGTATCAATATCCGGTGCTGCTGAAATTGCGCGGCCGACGTAAATACCTACTGCAATACAGACCAGCAGGAAGATACAGAATAAGAACAGGATAAACCGTTTCCAGTTGAGCCTGTGCTTTTTTTTCTTTTTATTAGTAGTGGGGACAGCAGTATTGCTCTCAGAGTGCATAACTGCCTGCTCAGTGACCTGCTGCTTTGTTTGTCTTGATTTTGATCTTTTGTTTCTATCGCTACGCATAGATATTGCATTCCTTTCTTGCGAAAATAATACTCCTACTTAGTATACCATAATTCACCACGAAAGTTAAAGGATATTTCATATTTTCTCAAATTTATTATTTGCCAAAATAAATTCTGCGTATCACTGGAATTTCAAATGGCAAAGACTTACATAGAATTTACTCTGACAA
>NZ_CALPCF010000010.1:0-117085 GCF_943192965.1 Senimuribacter intestinalis | reverse complement strand
CATAGGGGTACTCCTTTCGTTTTACTATATTTTACAAAAGTCTCACTCCTATTACAACTTTATTGTATCAGCTCAAAAACAGGATCAAGTTGGCGTCATGCGCCGTTTTGACGAATTTTACTTCTCGAGTTGGCGAATTTAAGAAGTGGAACGCAAGAATACTAAAATAAAATTTTCAAGTTGGCGTTTTTGACATAAAGAACGCAAGAATACCGAAAGATTCTTTTCAAGTTGGCGTATTGACGATAACTTGAAATTTCAGTACAATTAAAATAGAAGAGTGAACAAAAATACAGGAGGGAGAAAATAGTGAATCAGATTATTGAAGCGATGAAAACGAGAAGAAGCATCCGTAAATTTAAGCCGGACATGGTGCCAAAGGAAATCATTGAGCAGATTATTGAAGCCGGTACTTTTGCGGCAACAGGAATGAACTATCAGGATCCGATTATTATTGCAGTAACCAACAAGGAAGTTCGTGACAGACTGTCTAAACTCAACGCTGAGATTATGGGATCAGACAGCGACCCGTTTTACGGTGCGCCAGTGGTACTGATTGTCTTAGCGGACAAGAAGATTCCGACTCACGTATATAACGGCAGTCTGGTCATGGGAAATCTGATGCTGGCTGCTCATTCCCTTGGAATCGGAAGTTGCTGGATTCACAGAGCAAAGGAAGAATTTGAACGTACGGAGGGACAGGAAATTCTTGAATCTCTGGGCATTGAAGGTGACTATGAGGGAATCGGCCACTGCGTGCTGGGTTATGTCGATGGAGAATATCCGAAGGCTTCAGAAAGAAAAGAGAACTGGGCGTATTATATCGACTAAATGACACTGACTGAACGAGATTGACTGAATGATATCGATTCAATTATACTGGCTAAATATGGATTAAAATGGAAAATCGGAGTCCCTGTGCTCCGGTCTTCCTCTTTTTTGGATATTATTTGAGGTTTAATGCAGTCTATTGAATTTTTTAACATGGAAAATTCTGGTGGTTTTCAGAAATACTCTGTTTGGTTTTCAAAACTATCAAAAAGGGTTTCTTTTTGCGGACGAAATCCTGATTTTGAAAACCCTAATGAATAAAACTGAAAACTGGTAAAGTTATCCTGGAATTACAAGGAAATTATTGGAATAACAACGATAAAAAAGTAACAGCCCGATTTGGACTGTTACTTTAAAGTCAAGCCGCGCAGGGATGTGTGATTTCATACAGCCCTGCTGGAAGAAAGGCTTATTATTTGTAAGCTTCCATCATCTTAGCGAATGCAGGTAAGCTTCTTCTGATCATTTCGTTGGATACACAGTAGGATAATCTCATGTATCCCGGGCAGTCAAAGCCTTCGCCAGGAACTACCAGCAGATTGTGGTCTTCTTTTGCTTTCTGGCAGTATTTCATTCCGTCTCCATCTGGAACTTCTACGAACAGGTAGAAAGCGCCGTCAGGTTTTGCGCATTTGTAGCCCATCTTAGTCAGTTCATCGTACAGCAGGGTACGGTTTTCGTCGTAGGCTTTCAGGTCAGGCATTTCGTCTACACAGCGAGCGATTACCATCTGCGGCAGGGTAGGTGCACAAACGTGACCGTTTGCGCGAGCAGCGCCAGCAACAGCGTTGAATACTTCGGAAGCGTTATCGCACTGATCAGGAACGCATACGTAACCGATACGTTCGCCCGGCAGAGACAGACTCTTGGACCAGGAGTAGCATACGATAGTGTTTTTGTAAACTGTAGGGATGAAAGTAACCTTTGCATCTCCATAAGTCAGTTCTCTGTAAGGTTCATCAGCGATGATGTAGATTGGATGTCCGTATTCTTCGCTCTTCTTAGTCAGAATAGCAGCCAGTGCTTCCAGAGTTTCCTTCGTGTAAACAACACCGGATGGGTTGTTAGGGGAGTTGATAATGATTGCCTGTGTATGTACGGAAATCAGTTCTTCCACCTTAGTCATGTCAATCTGGAAATGTTCTCTGTCAGCAGGTACAACTACCAGGTGCGCACCGTTCTTTTCAACAAACGGACGGTATTCAGGGAAGAATGGTGCAACTGCCATAATTTCGGAATCTGCGTCAGTAGCCAGTGCCTTAATTACAGAAATCAGTGCAGGGGCAGCACCGCAGGTTACGAACAGGTTGGATGCTTTGATATCAGTACCGAAACGCTTGTTCAGGTTTGCAGCGATTGCTTCTCTGGTTTCATCAAAACCGCCAGCCATGGAATAGCCGTGAATTTTGATGGAATCGGTATCATCAAGGATGTCTTTAATTGCTTGCTGTACTTTTGCAGGAGCTGGAATGCTTGGGTTACCGAGAGTATAGTCAAATACGTTTTCTGGTCCAACAATCTTTGCCTGTTCAAGTCCGTAAGCGAAAAGTTCACGAATCAGAGATGGCTGGCTTCCCAGCTCGTACATGGTGTTATTGTACATAATGAAATCCTCCTAATAAATCTTTTCAAATTAAACGAATATTTATATCTATATTTTACCGCATTCTATTGACTTATGGAATTCTCTTTATTATTATATATATATAACGATTTTTAATAGAACAGGACGGATATTATGGATATTAATAAGGTCAAGGTGCTGATTTATGCGGTGGATAACGGCAGTCTGCTGACAGCGGCTACTAAGCTGGGATATACCCAGGCCGGGCTTACCCATATGATGAACTCTTTAGAAAGTGAACTGGGCGTGGTGCTGCTGCACCGCGGTAAGTTTGGTGTGCGGCTTACAGAAGAAGGCGAGCGCCTTATGCCACTTTTCAAAGAACTGGTCAAGGCCAGCGGAAAGATTGAGACGGAGGTAGACCTGATTCTAAAACAGAAAGCCTCTATGATTCGTATTGCGGCGGTTGCCAGCGTAATCAGAACTTGGCTTCCGGACGTGATGCGCGCTTTTCAGAAGGAGAATCCGGAAATTTCTTTTGAGATTAAAGAGGGAGACGATAGGCTGTATCAGTGGTTTGATGAAGGAAGGGTCGACATGTGCATCACTACCAACCTGGTGAAAAGAGAGGACTTTGAACCCCTTGCCAGAGATGATTTTTTTGCAGTGCTTCCACCGGAATATCCATGGAAGGAGGGGGAACTCTTTCCGCTGCATAGAATTGAAACAGAACATTTCCTGTTCCCTTACTGTGCCAGTGACCTGGATGTTGAGCAGCAGCTGGCAGGATATCATATCAAGCCCAACAGACAGACCACCTATGTTGACGATAACAGTGCGATATCCATGGTTGCAAAGGGATTTGGCATTAGCCTTATGCCGGATTTGGTATTGCAGACATGCCGCGATCAGATTAAAATTGCACCGCTGGATTTACCGTGTTACCGTAATATTGGAGTTATTTACAAAAATGGAAAGAATGCTTCGGCAGCGGTAAAGAAATTTGCGTCTTTCCTGAAAAAGTGGAATTTTTAAAGACAAAGAACATAGATTACTCTGACACAACAAGGGAGGTAGAAGAATGAAAGTTTTACTGTTAAATGGAAGCCCTAACGAGGCAGGCTGTACCTTTACAGCCTTAAAAGAGATTGCACAGACGCTGGCAGAATTTCATATCGACAGTGAAATCCTGCAGCTGGGGAAACAGCCGATTAGAGACTGTATCGGCTGCGGTGCATGTGGCAGCCGAAACGGTGTTTGCGTTTTTGAGGATGATCCAGTTAATGAATTGATAGGAAAAGCAGCGGAAGCAGATGGATTTGTGTTTGGATCACCGGTATACTACGCGCATGCTAACGGCAGAGTTCTTTCTGTGCTTGACAGAGCTTTTTATGCTGGAGGCAGTGCATTTACACACAAACCGGGAGCAGCAGTAGTATCTGCAAGAAGAGCGGGCACTACAGCAGCGCTAGATGATTTGAACAAATATTTTATGATTAATCAGATGCCGGTGGTATCTTCTACTTACTGGAATATGGTGCACGGCAACACGCCGGAGGAAGTCGCACAGGATTTAGAGGGACTGCAGACTATGCGAAATATCGCTTCTAACATGGCTTGGCTTTTAAAATGTATTGAAGCAGGAAAAGAAAACGGGATTGAAGCACCGGTTAATTCGAAGGTTGCGACTAATTTTATCAGATAGAGGACACAAGGCGCAGCCTGCTTTATAACGGTATCAGAGTTATTGCAGGTTTGATGTCAATGCGCCGAAAATTTGAAAAAACTAATATTTGACATAGCCGTAGATTTGTGCTAGTATATATATGTACGAAATTTATTGAGGAAAGCGAGAAGAGTGGGCAAAACCCACTCTTTCAGTTTTGTTTAGGGCAAAGTGCTGTAAAAGAGCGGCTTTGCAAGAGGACGAAAGGCAGTAAATGGCAAAGAAAAAGATAAAAGAAATTATTGAGGAAATTGCAGCAGGATTCATGGAAGAATCTGAGCTGGAACTTTATAACGTTGAGTTTGCTAAGGAAGGCAGAGACTGGTTTCTGCGGGTTTATATCGATAAAATCTCCGCAGAGGAGGAAGAATACGTGAGTACCGACGACTGCGAAAAGGTCAGCAGATTTTTAAGTGACGAGCTGGACAGACTGGATCCTATTGAGCAGAATTATTATTTGGAAGTTTCTTCGCCGGGCATGGACCGGGAACTGATTACCGAAAGGCATTACGAGAAGTATACCGGCAGACTGGTAGAAGTAAAATTGTATAAGGGCATTGACGGGAAAAAAGTTTTTGAAGGCATTTTGGAAGGCTTAGAAGACGGCAATGTTGTAATAAAAGATGAAAATGATAAAAAATGGATGTTCCCGCTGGATCAGGTGGCAAAAACCAACCTGGCAGTGGTTTTCTAAGGAGGGTAAAGACAAATGAACAGAGAATTTATCGAAGCGATAAATGAACTTGAAAAGGAGAAACACATTTCCAAGGACATTTTGATTGAAGCAATTGAGTCCGCACTGGTTTCTGCTTACAAGAAGAACTATGGCACATCGCAGAATGTGAGAGTGGATATCGACAGGGAAGACGGCGATATTGCAGTACTCATGAGAAAAGATATTGTAGAAGAAGTTTATGATGATATGATTGAGATGTCTTTAGAGGAGGCACAGGAAATCGATCCAAGATACGAAATCGGTGACGCGATTGAGTTTTCTGTAACGCCAAGAGACTTCGGAAGAATTGCTGCACAGACTGCAAAGCAGGTTGTAGTACAGAGAATCAGAGAAGCCGAAAGAGGTATGATTTTCGATGACTTCATCACCAAGCAGGGTGAAATCGTAACCGGTGTTGTGCAGAGAAAGAGCGGCGAAACGCTGTTTGTCAACATGGGAAAGGCGGAGGGCATCCTTTCTGCTGGCGAACAGGTACCGGGTGAACGTTTTGAGGTCAACGAAAGGTTGAAAGTCTACATTATGGACGTGAAGAAGACCACGAAGGGACCGCAGGTGTTTTTATCCAGATCTCATCCGGGTCTTGTAAAGCGTCTCTTCGAGATGGAAGTTCCTGAAATTCAGGATGGCTTTGTTGAAATCAAGGGGATTGCAAGAGAAGCCGGCTCCAGAACCAAGCTGGCAGTTTACAGCGAAGACGTGAACGTTGATCCGGTTGGTGCATGTGTTGGCACCAGAGGTATTCGTGTGCAGGCGGTAGTTGACGAGCTGGGCGGCGAGAAAATCGACATCATTCCTTGGAGTGAAGATCCGAAAGTACTGATCAGCAACGTGCTCTCACCTGCAAAAGTGGAATCTGTGCTGGCAGATGAGGCTGAAAAGACTGCAACAGTTGTAGTGCCGGACTATCAGCTTTCTCTGGCAATTGGTAAAGAAGGACAGAACGTAAGGCTGGCTGCAAAAGTCAGCGGCTGGAAAATCGACATTAAGAGCCACACGCAGTACTATAATGAAGAGGCGGCAGATGACATTGTGGAAATCGATGAGGAGCCGGCAGAAGCATTAGAAGGAGAAGAGGTTTTCGAGATTGAAGAGTAACAAGATTCCTATGAGAAAGTGTATCGGCTGCATGGAATCAAAACCCAAGCAGGAACTGCTCCGCGTAGCCTTTTACGAAGGTATTTTGTCGCTAGATACGACAGGAAGAGCTAAAGGGCGCGGCGTATATCTCTGCCGCAACAATGTGTGTATTGAAAAGGCGCAGAAGCGTAAGGCGTTTTCGAGAAGCTTTTCTGCCAATATTGCCCAGAGCGAAATTGACAGGGTTTGTGAGGAATTAAAAGAAGTAAACGGGCAGGCTAATGAATAGAGGAAAAGTTTTCAGCTATTTAGGATTTGCCGCCAAGTCCAGAAATCTTGTGACTGGGTATAACACCTGTATCATGATGATTGAGAAGCGAAGAGTGCAGCTTTTAATTTTAACTGAAGATTTAGCCGATAACACAGTGAAAAAAATGCAGGGAAAATGCGAAAAAAATAATGTTAACTATAGAATTTTCGGAGGAAGCGATGAGCTTTCTCAGGTGACAGGAAAGACCGGAAAGGGGATTTTCGGTATTACAGACCGTCATTTTGCGGAAATTATTTGTAAGGAGATTGACCTTATTCAATCAGAAAGGGAGGAGTGAATATGACGAAAAAAGTACATGAACTGGCAAAAGAATTAAACATTTCAAGTAAAGAACTCCAAGAGAAGGCAGCGCAGCTCGGTATCAGTGTAACAAGCCATATGAGCGTGTTATCTGATGCGGATGTTGACAAGATAAAGGGAACAAAGAAAGAGACTAAGATTGTAAAGGCAGAGCCTAAGAAAAAGGGAACTACAGTCCAGGAAGAACCGAGAGTCACTGTCAAAGCGGCAGTAAGACCAGGCTTTTCCAATCGTCCGAAACCGCCTGTTGGAAAACCGGTAGTAGATACGGAGTATTTGGCAAGTAAGAATAAACCGCCTGTTGGAAAGCCGGTAGTAAATAAAGCAGAATTGGAAAATAGAAGCAGACAGAAACCGCCTGTAGGCACTCCGCTGCCGAGAGAAGCAAAACCAGTTGAAAAACCGGCAAAAACTGCGGTGCCTGTAAAAGCACCGGAAGCTGCACCGGTAAAACCAGCGGAGCCTGCAGTAGCTGAGAAGCCGGCAGTAAAGCCAGTTGAAAAAACGCCGGCAGTAAAGCCAGAGAAGAAACCTGCTGATAGAAATGCAGAAAGAAAAGACCGCGGCGGCAAGAAACCGGAACGCAAAGATGGTGCAAGAGCTGACAGAAACGATCGCGGCGGCAACGGAAATCGTAACGGCAGAAATGACAGAAATGATCGCAATGACCGCAAGGATAATCCTCGTGGAAATAACGGCAGAAATGACAGAAATGACCGCGGTGGAAACAATAATAGAAACGATCGCAGTGGAAACGGCGGGGCAAGAAAGGATCGTCCGCAGCTTGACAAAATTGAAACCAAGCCGGGAAGAAGAGACGATTCCAAGAAGAAGCAGGATAAAGAAAAGAATAAGTTTGATAAACTGGAAAGAAAATCGTTGGAAAAACAGACAAGAAAGAAACACAATAAACCAAAACCACAAGTTGTGGAAGCTGAAATTGAAGAAGAAGTACTGCCAGAAGGCACCGTTGTGATCAATGTGCCGATTACTGTTGCAGGCTTCTGTGAACAGGCAGAAGTATCCACTTCAAAAGTCATCATGACTTTGATGAAGCTGGGTATCATGGCAAATATCAACCAGAATATTGATGAAGACACTGTAATGGTGCTGGCAGAAGATCTGGGTCTGAGCGTAGCTATCGGCAAGGTAGAGGAAGAAGCAGTTGAAGAGGGACTGGAACTCTTTGAAGACAGTGAAGAAGATTTGAAGGACAGACCGCCGATTATCACTGTTATGGGTCACGTTGACCACGGTAAGACATCGCTTCTTGACGCAATCAGAAAGACCAATGTAACTGCTTCTGAGTCCGGCGGCATTACCCAGCATATCGGTGCTTCTGAAGTAAAAATTAACGGACAGAAGATCGTATTTTTAGATACACCGGGTCACGAAGCATTTACTGCAATGAGAGCAAGAGGCGCGCACGTTACCGATATCGCAGTACTGGTTGTTGCAGCAGACGACAGTGTAAAACCGCAGACTGTTGAATCCATCAGCCATGCAAAGGCTGCAGGCGTTCCGATTATCGTTGCTATCAACAAGATGGATAAACCAGGTGCAAACCCTGACAGAGTAAAGCAGGATTTGACCGAGCACGGTATTTTAGTAGAAGACTGGGGCGGCGACGTCATCAGCGTGCCAGTGTCTGCAAAGAGCGGCGAAGGTATCGTAAACCTTCTGGAAATGATTCTGCTTCAGGCAGAGATGATGGAACTTCGTGCAAATCCGAACAGACTTGCCATGGGTTCAGTTATTGAAGCAAGACTGGACAAATCCAAAGGTCCGGTTGCTACACTTCTAGTCACTAACGGAACATTGCAGAGCGGACAGAGCGTCGTTGCAGGAACTTGCTCCGGCAGAATTCGTCTTATGACCGACCACAAAGGTAAGACCATCAAGAAAGCAGGTCCTGCTACAGCAGTAGAAATCCTGGGTCTGACCGATGTACCGCAGGCAGGTGATGAATTTAACGCAGTAAAAGACGATAAGATAGCAAGAGAAATTGCTGAAAACAGAAAAGAAAAGCTGAGAGAAGAAGTTCTTGCAAGAAACGCAAGCACCACCTTAGAAAAGCTGTTCAGCCAGATCCAGGAAGGGGAAGTTAAAGAACTGAACCTGATCATCAAGGGCGACGTACAGGGCTCTGTCGGCGCACTGATTGCTTCCCTTGAAAAACTCAATAACGAAAATGTAAAAGTAAACATTATTCATACAGGTGTAGGTACTGTAACAGAATCCGATGTTATGCTGGCAGGTACAGCCGGCGCTATCATCATCGGCTTCAATGTAAGACCGAGCACAGCAGTACAGACCATGGCAGATAGAGAAAACATTCAGATCAGAACCTACAGAGTCATTTACGATGTGATCGATGATGTAGAAAATGCCATGAAGGGTATGCTGGATCCTGAATTTAAAGAAGAAATTCTGGGTAAAGTAGAAATTAGAACTACGTTCAAAGTACCAGGTGTAGGTATCATCGGCGGTGCATACGTACTGGAAGGAAAAGCTGTGAGAAACGCAGAAGTTCGACTGGTGCGTGATGGTATCGTAATTCACGAAGGCAAGATTTCATCTCTGAAGAGATTCAAAGATGATGCTAAGGAAGTTGCTTCCGGCTATGAATGCGGTATCGGCATTGAAGCATACAATGACATCAAAGAAGGTGACATTATCGAGTGCTTCCACATGGTTGAAATTGAACGTAAATAACCATTACGAAAGGAAAACCTATGGGAAAAGGATACAGACAGGGTCGTCTAGGAGAAGAAATTCGCAAAATTGTCAGCGAAATGCTGCTCAGAGACATTAAAGACCCTAGATTACAGTCAGCGATGGTAAGCCTGTCGGGAGTGGAAATGACTTCTGACGGCAGCTATGCCACCTGCTATGTGACTGTGCTTTCTGTCGGAAGTAAAGATGAGGAGGCAAAGCAGCAGGAGGCGGAAGCTGTACTAGAGGGGCTTCGCAGCGCCAAAGGCCTTATAAAAAAAGAAATCGGCAGACAGATTAAGCTGCGCCACATTCCGGAGCTGATTTTTAAACTGGACACCTCCATGGAGTATGGCAGACATATTTCAGAGGTAATTGGAAAACTGGGAATCGAACATGAAGAATAATACTTTTCAAGAATTGGCAGAAGTCCTTTCTTCTGCAAGACAAATTTTAATTTATCCTCATGTCAATATGGACGGAGACGCTCTGGGCTCAGCGGCAGCGCTGTGCAAGGGGCTGCGCAGTATGGGAAAGGAATGTCATGTTCTCATTGAAGATGGCATTCCCGCCAATTTAGCGTTTTTAGACCAAGGGTACTGCACCTTTGATCAGAACGTTATCACAGCGCCCGACCTTTCTGTCTGTGTGGACTGCGGCGATCCGTCCCGCTTTGAAAGAAGGCAGGCGGCTTTTGAAAAGAGCAGTAAGTCCATGTGCATTGACCATCACGAAACGACGACATTTTATTGCGATTACAACTACGTAGACAAAGACGCTGCAGCGACTGGTGAACTGATTTATAGACTTTTGCAGACTCTGGGCATTGCCCTCGACAAAGAAATGGGCGAAGCCATTTTTGCGGCAATTACCACGGACACGGGAAACTTTCAGTACAGCAATACCAGCAAGGAGAGCCATCTCATCGCAGCAGAGCTTTACGACATTGGTATTGATGCGAATAAAGTCAGCGTAGAGATTTACGAGAACATGCGCATAGAAAAACTTCTCATCGAGAATATGGCGCTTGCCACCATGTCTACCGTAGCAGGCGGACGCGGTGTCATCGCATATGTGACGCAGGATATGCTTTCAGAAAGCGGTGCGCTTATGGAAGAGACCGAAGGCGTAGTACAGCGGCTGCGCAGCATTTCCGGTGTGGAAGTGGCGGCATTCCTGAAGGAGACAAAGGACGGCAGAATTAAGCTCAGTCTGCGCTCTAAATCCTGTGTAGATGTGGCACGCATTGCTTCTGAACTTGGCGGCGGCGGTCATATCCGTGCAGCGGGCGCAACGCTTACCTTAGGACTTTCCGAAGCCTTCGACCTTTTGAAGGAAAAGATTATAAAGAGTATAGGATAGAGCATGATTACAGAAGGAATACTGAATATCAACAAACCGCAGAATATGACGTCTCACGATATCGTAGGCGTTGCCAGAAGAACTTTGGGTATTAAGAAAATCGGACATACCGGCACGCTGGATCCGATGGCAACCGGAGTTCTTCCTGTTTGCATTGGAAAGAGCACCAGAATCATGGAGTATCTGGATATGGATTTGAAAACTTACCGTTGCACCATGGAACTGGGACTACTGACTGATACCCAGGATATCTGGGGAGAGGTACTTGAGCGAAGATCGGTTACCTGCACGGAAGCGCAGGTTAGAGCTGTATTTGCGGATTTTTGCGGTGTTATCGACCAGAAACCGCCTATGTATTCAGCGCTGAAGGTTGATGGAAAAAGACTTTACGAGTATGCAAGAGAAGGGAAAACTGTCGATGTAAAGACACGGAAAATCTATATTCATAATCTGGAACTTGAGAAGATTTTTCCCGATGGTGAAAAAACTATAACCTTCACGGTGCAGTGCTCCAAGGGTACATACATCAGAACCATCTGTCAGGACGCAGGGGAAAAACTGGGGTGCTGCGGCACATTGACGTCCCTTGAACGAATTTCCAGCGGTATCTTTCATGTTGAAGAAGCGCTGGATTTGGAAGTATTTCGAGAGATGGACCCTTTGGAGATTGAAAAAAGTCTCTACGCTTCGTGGCAGCCTCTTGTTCACTTTGGCAAGGTAGTGACCGATGAGATTTCCGGCGTGCGCTTTGCTGCCGGCTGGCACCTTCCTTTGCAGGAATGTCAGATTGTAAAAGCGCCGACTTTTGCAGAGCAGGATTTTTATCTGCCTATCCGCACGGAGTTTCGCAAAGCATATAACGTCTTTGCGGAGATTGCCGGAAAAGAGGTTTTTATAGGTGTGGCATTTTATAACGAGACCTATAAGAAACTGGTAGCGGACAAGATTTTTTATACGAGGTGATGAAAATGGAGATATTTGAAACCTTAGAAGAAATACAGAATATTGAACCGGCGGCAGTAGCGCTGGGGAATTTTGACGGTGTTCATCTGGGGCATCAGGAACTGATTAAAAAGGCGGTGGAAAAAGCAGGTGAGTCGGATTTAAAGTCGGCGGTGTTTACTTTTTCTAATCACCCGAAGGATTTGTTGCCCAAAGAAAAAAAGGTAAAAAACATTTTAGCTAAGCGGGAAAAGGAGCAGATTATTCAAGAATTAGGCGTGGACTATCTGTTCAATGTGCCTTTTACTCGCAGCATTATGACCATGAGCCCTGCAGATTTTGTGGAGAAGCTCCTTCTTGAGAAGTTTCAGATGAAAGCTGCTTTCTGTGGCTTTAATTATCATTTTGGCTACAAAGCGCAGGGAAATCCGGAGGTTTTGCGCAAGATGGGCGCGCAGCACGGATACGAGGTGACGGAAATCCCACCATATAAAATTAAAGGCGAAATCGTCAGCTCTTCGCTGATTCGTACCTTGATTGCCTCTGGACAAGTGGAGCAGTGCAAAACTTATATGGGCAGACACTATTCTATTGGCGGTGAAGTGGTGGTAGGAAACAGACTTGGAAAGCAGCTGGGTTTTCCCACTTCCAATCTGGTTATCGACCCGTCCATGGTAACGCCGCCTAACGGTGTTTATGTAACCTACTGCACTTACAATGGCGTTCGCTATCCGAGTGTAACTAATGTAGGTCATAAGCCGACCATTGGACACTATAACAAAAATGTAGAGACGCATATTTTTGATTTTGATAAAGAACTTTATGGAAAACAGATTACGGTAGAGTTTTTACAGAAGACCAGAGACGAGGTCAAATTTGACAGTGTAAAGGAACTGTCTGCGCAAATTGTCAGAGATTGCAGGCAGGCGAGCCAGTTTCATCAGAAGCATGACAAGGAATAAAAGGCTTGTCCTAGCGAGGACGGCGTAACGAGGTAAAATGCATATATTAGAAAAAATTTGACAAAATATGCACAAGCACGTGCATAGAATTGAAGAAATTGTTCAAAATATGTAGATTTAAGTGGGTTTTACCTTGAAGTGTAGTCGTTTAAGTTCAAGAATATGCATATACTCGTTGATTTTACAAAAAATATGCACAGATTAGGAGAAGGATATGCATATTTTGAATAGAAATGATGATTTTATGCACATTTCATAATCTGACATGGTTCATGGACCGGATTGGAATCGAGACAAAAAGGACATGAAAATTAAACACTTGCAATTAGAATGTAGGTATGATATACTAATCTAGTTGAAAATTACTTTCACTTGGTTTTACGGAATCTCCGACGATAACTCGGTGAAAGCGTATTAAGAAAAGGAGAATTTTAAAATGATTACAAAAGAACAGAAAACGGCAATTATCAAAGAATATGCAACCAAAGAAGGAGACACTGGTTCTCCGGAAGTACAGGTAGCAATTCTGACTGCAAGAATCAATGATCTTAACGAGCATCTGAAGGTTCACAAGAAGGACCATCATTCCAGAAGAGGTCTGCTGAAGATGGTAGGTCAGAGAAGAAATCTGCTGAAGTATCTGAAGAATGTTGACGTAGAAAGATACAGAAGCCTGATTGCTCGTTTAGGATTAAGAAAGTAGTCCATAGTGGAAATTTTGACGGGGCGAAGGTCCCGTCATTTTTTTAAATAAGATGTTACCTTCGATTGATAAGGGTGCGTGGATTGAAATACTGCATGCGGCAGAACATCTTTATCAATCGAAGGTAAGCCAAGCGTAAGAAAAAATAAACAGGAAGGAGTTGTTTATTAAAATGGCAAGATTTACAGATTACAGAACATTTAAAACAGCAGTAGGAGGGAGACTTCTGCAGTTAGAGATTGGCAAGGTTTGCGAACAGGCAAACGGACAGGTTATGGTAAGATACGGTGAATCCGTAGTCAATGTAACCGCCTGCGCTTCCAAAGAGCCAAGACCTGACATCGATTTTTTCCCACTGAGCTGCGACTATGAAGAAAGAATGTATGCTGCTGGCAAGATTCCAGGCGGCTTTATCAAGAGAGAGGGAAGACCGAGCGAGAAGGCGACACTGTGTTCCAGACTGATGGACCGTCCGCTTCGTCCGTTGTTCCCGAAGGGATATTATAACGATGTAGTTGTTGTTGCAACTGTTATGTCTGTGGATCCCGACTGTGAAACAGATATTATGGCAATGATTGGTG
This sequence comes from Senimuribacter intestinalis, assembly GCF_943192965.1. Lineage (NCBI taxonomy): Bacteria > Bacillati > Bacillota > Clostridia > Peptostreptococcales > Anaerovoracaceae > Senimuribacter > Senimuribacter intestinalis. Next base: position 103,255 of record NZ_CALPCF010000010.1, on the reverse strand, counting down.
CTTCTGTTGCGCTGTCCACTTCTGATATTCCGTGGGAAGGACCGATTGGTGCTGTAAGGGTAGGAATGATTGACGGACAGTTCATCATCAATCCGTCTTTGGAACAGAGAGCAGTTTCCGAAATGAATCTGACTGTTGCTGGTACTAAAGAAGCGATTATGATGGTAGAAGCAGGTGCTAATGAAGTACCGGAAAACGTAATGCTGGACGCAATCCTCTACGGACACGAAGAAATTAAGAAGATTGTAGACTTTATCGATGAGATCGTTGCTGAGGTCGGCAAAGATAAGCAGGACGTAAACCTTTATCAGGTTCCTGAGGATATCGATGCAGCAGTGAGAGCTTATGCTGTAGACAAGATGAAGACTGCGATTAAGACTGTAGACAAGCTGGAAAGACTTGATAACATGGATGCAGTAGAAGTAGAAACGAAAGAGCACTTTGCAGAAATTTATCCTGAAAATGAAAAGGATATTGCCAATGTTCTTTACAATATCACCAAGGAATGTGTTCGCGCTATGATTCTGGACGAAGGTATCAGACCAGACAACAGAAAGCTGGACGAAATCAGACCGATTTGGTGCGAAACCCAGATGCTTCCAAGAGTACACGGCAGCGGACTCTTTAAGAGAGGTCAGACTCAGGTGCTTTCAGCATGCACGTTGGCACCGGCAAGCGAATCTCAGACTATTGACGGTATCACTGAACAGACTGAAAAGAGATATATGCATCACTATAACTTCCCAGGCTATTCCGTAGGTGAAGCAAGACCTATGAGAAGCCCGGGCAGAAGAGAAATCGGACATGGTGCACTGGCAGAAAGAGCGCTGATTCCGGTGCTTCCTTCTGTAGAGGAATTTCCTTATGCAATCCGTGTGGTATCTGAAGTACTTTCTTCCAACGGTTCCACTTCCATGGGCTCCACTTGTGGCTCTTGCCTGGCGCTGATGGACGCAGGTGTTCCAATCAAGAGACCAGTTGCAGGTATCGCTATGGGTCTGATTGAAAGAGTAGAGGAAGACGGTTCCAGCAAGATGGCTATCCTGTCCGATATTCAGGGCATGGAAGACTTTCTGGGCGACATGGACTTTAAAGTAACCGGTACAGAAGTCGGCGTTACTGCAATTCAGATGGATATTAAGGTGCACGGCCTGTCCAGAGAAATTCTGGAAAAGGCGTTGCAGCAGGCAAAGGAAGGCAGAATGTACATCATGGAACAGATGTTAGAAGAAATTCCTGCACCTAGAGAAGAAATGTCCAAGTACGCACCGAGAAGCATTACGATGCGTATTGATCCTGATAAGATTAGAATTGTCATCGGACCTGGTGGAAAGACCATCAATAAGATTGTAGATGAAACTGGTGTTAAGATCGATATTTCCGAGGATGATCCGGGACTTGTCAGCATTTACAGTGCCGATATGGAAGGCGCCAACGAAGCACGTCATCGTATCGAGCTTCTGACTAAGGAAGTAGAAGTCGGCGAAATTTATGAGGGCACAGTTACCAGAATCATGAACTTCGGCGCATTCCTTGAAATCCTGCCTGGCAAGGAAGGGCTGCTGCACATTTCTAAGATGGCAAAAGAAAGAGTTGAAAAGGTTGAAGATGTTGTAAACATCGGTGATGTGGTAAAAGTAAAGGTTACCGAAATTGACAGTCAGAACAGAATTAACCTTTCCAGAAAAGAATTACTGTAATAAAAATCACAAGCCACCCTGTAATGGGTGGCTTGTTTGCGGATCTGACAGGATTGCGCATAGGCAGTGCATAAATATCAAAAAAGCTTTCGATATATGTACACGAACGTACGTAAAAGTTAAAATAACGCTTAAAATATGCACATTTAGGAGGAGTTTCGGTGAAGAAATGGACTGATAGGCGATTGCGCGTGCATATTTAAAGGAAAAAAGTGGATTATACGTACAAGCCACTGGGGGAATCTGCGCAGACACTGAAAACACCATGAAAAGAAAGGACCGACAACACTGCCGGTCCTTTTGGGTTGAGCATATTTTTATTAGGTTTATTTCTTAATACCCATGATGGTTTCGATTGCGGAAGCTACTTCGATATAGTCTTCAATCAATTCAGCCAGACGCTGTTCACCGGATGGCTCCAGGTGATAATAAACACGGGTCATTCTCTTGCCAACGGTTTTCTTATAATCTGTAATGTATTTGTTGTCAATCAGCTTGTACAAGGTAGGGTACATAGAACCTTCTGGGATTACTAAAACGCCACCTGATCTCTGGTTAATTAATTGGGAAAGCTGATAACCGTAACAATCTCCCTCTTCCTTCAGAAGATGAAGGAGAAGCATTTCTACTGAACCTTTTTTAAAATTACTCTTGTTTTTGTTTCTCTGTGTCATACTGCACCTATCCTTTCTTACTAATAAGAATAAAACAATTAGTTAAATAAGTCAACGAATATTTGCAATTTTTAATGAAGAATATGTGAATTTTTTTAAAAGAACGTAAAAAACGCAAAAAAACTTGAATGAATACTGAAATTTTGATTGTTTTTTCGATTACTTTCTGCTGGTTGCTAAATGTCCCATGATATCGCCTACTTCTGCAAGAAAGAGTTTTTTTCTGGCTAAATCAGAAAGAGTGAGTACACCGGTGAGTTTTCCGCTTTCGAGGACAGGAAGCCTGCGGACTTTTTTCTCTGAAAACATGCAAGCGGCATCGTGGACGTTCATATCGGCGTTCACGGCGATAATATTGCTGGACATGACTTCAGATATGGGAAGGCTTTGAAAGTCGCTTATTTTTGCGAATTTGCTGCGTAAAACTATATCTCTGTCTGTGACAACGCCTAAAAGACAACCTTTGTTGTCGCAGATTGGTACAAAACCGATATCATATTGTTTCATCAGGGCAGCAACATCGGCAATTGTAGCATCAATTTTTGCAAAGTAAATATTGGTAGACATTAATTCTTTTACAATCATGTTCTGAATCCTCCTGTTACATAGGATTTGCAAAAAGACAGGATTTATGAGATAGAAAGAAAAAGAGCGGCGTAAAACCACTCTTTTTGTTTTCTTGCTTACGATCTTGCTCTGTCCGAATTCCAGAAAGAACGAGAGAAGAGAATGATGATTGCGTAAAGCTCCAGTCTGCCTGCCAGCATGAGAGCGGCGGCATACATTTTTCCAAAACCGGAAAAGATGCTGAAATTTCCTCCTGAAATAGCGCCGAAAGCAGTGCCGTTGTTGGTGATACAAGCAAGAACTGTGGAAAAGGTTGTTTCCATATCTTGATTTTCCAGCGCCAGTACTAGAGATGAGAATATAAATACAGCGAAGTACATCAGAACAAATACTGTCACAGAAGCAGCAGTTGCTGCGCTGACGGGTTTTCCCTGAATCATGATAGGTTTTACTGCCCGCGGGTGAATTCGCTTGTAAACGCCTCTCAGAATGATTTTAAAGTATATGATAAAGCGCATAACTTTGATGGAACCGCTGGTAGAATTTCCGCAGCCGCCGATAAGGACGAGGATTAAAAGCACCATTTTGCAGGTAGTAGGCCACAGGTTGATGTTATCGATTTCATACCCGGAGGTTGCACCAAAGGCAGTTGCCTGTGCGAATGCGTCTCCAAAGGCTCCAAGGAAAGATTCGTACTGCCCATTTACGTAAAGAACGACGGAAATGACAAGTGCGCCTCCGGCAAGGAGTGCCAGATAAGTTTTTATTTCGAGCATATTGAATGCCATTTTCCATTTTTTGCAATACAACAGAAAATACATCATGAAGTTTACTGAGCCTGCAAGAGAAAAAAAGGTGAAGATGACTTTCACATAAGTCTCGTTGGTCAGATTTAAAGCACTGTCTGCGCTCAAAAGACCTGCAGTGCTGATAGTAGACATGGTATTGACAAGGGCATGAAAAGGATCAAGTCCGCTTGGCAGCAACAGGAGAAATTCGATGAGCGTCAGCACGAAGTAAATTCGATAGGTTAGCTTTGCGGTGTCGCTGATTCTAGCTGACATTTTCTCAAAGTCAGGACCCGGAACTTCTGCAGCGGCCATTTTCTGTCCCTGTACACCAAGAACCGGGAACAAGGAGACGGTTAGGAGCAGGAGTCCCATGCCGCCAAGCCAGTTGGAAATCCCTTTCCAAAGAAGCAAACTGCGGGGCATGGTAGTAGCATCAATGACCCAGGCGCCGGTGGTAGTCCAGCCGGATATGGACTCAAAGAGACTGTCAATCAGACTGTATCCGCAGTTAGCGGTGAAATAGGGGACTGTGCCGACAATGCTGACCAGAATCCAGCATAAGAAAGCAACAAAAAAGCTTTCTCTGGATTTAATCTGCAGGGTGTAGTATTTTAAATGACGATACACAAAAAGTCCGGCGAAGATACAGCAAATGGCAGGGAAAAACAGAGCCGAAGCAGCATTGTACTCGGCAAGATAGATGCCATATGCCATAGGAGGCAGCATTGCTACTCCTTCAAAGAGAAGAACTACCGCAAGGGTTTTTAAAATTACTCGAACATTGTATGTCATAATGAAATCCTTTATAATATGTTAATATCTATCGCTTTTATACTCTTCTTTATGCCTTGTTTGAATTCCAGTAATGTGGTGACAGCAGCATAAAGAAAGTGAATAACTCCAGCCTTCCGGCAATCATGAGAAGGGATAGAATCATCTTGGAAAAATCGTTGAACATGGAGAAGTTCATGGAAGGTCCGATGAGATTAAATCCCGGTCCAACATTGCCAACACAGGTCAGCACAGAGGATATGGTAGTCATCAAATCAAATCCGTTGAGAGAGATAAGCAGGGAACCTGTAAATACAACAAAGATGTAGAAGAATACAAAATTTGCAATACCGGTTGCCATATCTGTTGGAATTTCCCGCTTATTCAGTGTCACCGTGATGACTCTGGATGGATGTAGCTTCAATGATACACCGCGGCGAATCAGTTTCAGTGAAACGAGAATACGAATGATTTTAACGCCGCCGCCTGTGGATGATGAGCAGGCGCCTGTCAGCATGAGCAGGAAAATCAGCATTCTGCTGAAAGTTGGCCAAATATCGTAATCTGCAGTAGCGTATCCTGTGGTCGTAATAATTGATGTTACCTGAAATGCAGAGTCTCTAATGCAGTCTCCTACATTTTGGTATGTGCCGGATGTTAGCAGGTTTATCACGATGAATGCAGTAACTACACCGATTAGCAGCAGATATATACGAAGTTCTGAATCCCGAAAAACTCTCTTGATACCGTGCTTCATCATGATAAAGTATAGATTAAAGTTGATTCCGCAAAGTACCATGAAAATGATGATGACCCATTGCACGTAAGGACTTGTGAACTGAGCAACACTGCTGTTATAGGAGGAAAAGCCGCCGGTTCCTACGGTGCCGAAAGTGTGTACCAACGCATCAAAAAAGCTTAGCCCTCCAAAGAGAAGAAGCAGCGTTTCAACAGCAGTAAACAGCAAATAAATCAGATATAGATTTTTTGCAGTGTCAGAAAATCTTGGTGCGATTTTGTCCAAAGAAGGACCTGGCGTTTCTGCGCTTGCAATGAGCTGACCGCCTACGCCGATAGAAGGAAGCAGCGCCATAGCAAAGACGATAATCCCCATGCCGCCCAGCCAATGGGTAAAGGAACGCCAAAAAAGGATGGACTTCGGCAGAGATTCAATGTCGGTCAAAATAGAAGAGCCTGTAGTAGAAAATCCGGAACAGATTTCAAAGAATGCGTCGATATAGTCTGAAACGGAGCCGGAGATCCAAAGGGGTACTGCACCGATGAGAGAAGCGGTCAGCCAGCACAGTGATACAATAAGAAACCCATCTCTGGCCTTAGGCCGGATTAGAGAAGGGCGGAATGTTTTTATTAAAATGAATCCCAGAAGAAAGCAGGGAAGCATCGTTGTCAGAAAGCTCTTTGCTGCAGTACCTTCGTGGTAAATCAACGCCACGACAAAGGCAGGCAGGAAGGCTACGCCAAGGACAAGCAGCAGCATTCCCATCATTCTAATCACACTGTTAAAATTTACAGTCATGAGAATCTCCTAATTCTTATTTTTTAGTAATTTTTCCAGATCACCGATTTCGGAAAGCAGGCTTAAAATGATAACTCTGTCATTCCATTTAATTACAGTGTTGCCGTCAGGAATGATGACTTTCTGTCCTCTGTGAATGGCGGCAATGAGTACACCATCAGGAAGATCCAGCTTGTGAAGGGGCACGTCAATCATGTTCATATGAGAGTGCGCGACGATTTCCATGATTTCAGCCTGTCCTTGAATCAGCAGAGAAGAAATGATTTTCTTGGAGCCCTGAATAAAGCGTAAAATATTGCTGGCGGTGATATCAAGCGGATTCAGTACCATGTCGACACCCATACGCTCAATTAAATCCTTGTAGCTTTCGTGGCTGACTTTGGAAATAACGTCTTCAATACCGTGCTGCTTAGCGGTTAGAGCCAGCAGCAGATTTTCTTCGTCGTAGCCTGTGGCAGTAACAAAGGCATCCATTTCGTTCATATTTTCTTCTTCCAGCAGAGGAATGTCTGTACCGTCGCTGTGAAGCACCATCACATTGTTCAAATGGGTGGAAAGGTAACGGCACCGTTCCATGCTTTTTTCGACCAGTTTTACAGCAACCCCAAATTCTGAAAGCTTTTCTGCCAGATAAAAACCGGTCTTTCCACCGCCGATAATCATAACTTTCTGCAGATTGGTGTACTTGCCTTTTTCGTGAACACGTTTATTCAACTCGATAATTTGATCTTTTTCGCCGATGACGTAGAGATAGTCTCTTTCTCTGATATCATCATCCCCGTGCGGAATGATGACTTTACCGTTTCTGGAAATTGCGGCGATGAGCATATTTGGCATGACCTCGCGCACCTGTGGAATGGAAAGCCCTACAAGCTTATTGAATTTTCTTGCTGGGAATTCAATAAGGGCGATTTTGCCGCTGGTAAAAATACCGTTGCTCAAGGTATACTTTTCGGCAAGATATTTGTAGATTTCCAGCGTAATGGAAAGGTCAGGGTTGACGATGGAATCGATACCCATGGTTTCCTTGATGAATCCAAACTGGTTCATATGCTCCGGGTCTCTGACCCTTGCAATAACACGCCTGCAGCCCAGTTTTTTAGCAAAGGAAGCGATGACCATATTGGTTTCATCGTTATCTGTAGCAGCCAGAAGATACTGGAAATCCTTGATATCAAGATTCTTCAGTACGCTAATATCTCTGGCATCTGCATTGATTGTCATGACGTCAAGCTGCTGAGAAAGTTTCTGCAATACGTCGTTGTTCTTATCTATAATTGTAATGGCATAATCTCCGCCCAGCAGGGCTTCCGCAACGCGAAAACTCAGTTTGCCGGCGCCGACAATAGCTACATTCATCATAACTTATTTCCTCTTCATTTCCATCAAAATATTGGCATTTGCCTATATACATAACCCCTATTGTAATTCAAATGTTTCTAATTTGCAAGTAGGTGATGCAAATATATTCTACGGCTACATGAAAACTTTTTACAACTTCCGATATTGACAAATCTTGCTCATCTGTGTATTTTTGTCAATGAATGACGGTCATTTTGGGGTGAAACGGTCGATTATTTATATTAACATTGACAAGATTGACTGAAATTCAGAAATCTGTCAATTTTGTCAATGTTTTGGGGCTGAAATGTTGACTAAATTGACAAAAAAACGGAAAGTTGTCAATTCTGCCAAAGTAGTGCCCTGAAATGACAAGAAAATCTCCTGTTTTCTCAGCACTTATTGACAAAAACATAAAAAAACCAAGAATTTGGCAATGTTCCTCTATGTCTCTTATTTGTTAGAACTTTCATGCATCTGCTGTGAGTAAGGCGCGTGCAAAACTTGCCAACAAAAGGCGACCTGTGATACAATGAATTTCAAGGAGTGAGGATATGAAAATAAAATGTTTTGTAAGCGGAGCCCTTTTGAGCAACGGATATGTGATTTACCAAAGGGAGGGCGGCTACTGCTATATCATAGATCCGGGCTACAGCCCGAAGAAATTTATTGGGTTTATCCGTGAAAAGGATTTGAAACCTGCCGGCGTTTTGCTGACTCATCTGCATCACGACCACACCGGCGCTGCAGAAACAGTAGCAGAGGCGATGGACTGCCCGATTTATATGCATGAGGATGACGCTTTTGTTTATCGGGGCAGCGTGGATTGTCATCTGAAAGATGGAGAGACCCTCGACCTTGAAGGTGAAACTTTACGGGTAATTCACACGCCGGGACACACCAAGGGAAGTATTTGTCTGATGAGCCAGAAGAGTAGAGTCTGCTTTACCGGAGATACGATTTTCGATACAGACCTTGGACGCACCGATCTTGCGGGAGGCAGTGAGGAGGATATGCGCCGTTCTGTACAGGAGATTATTGACAAATGGGAGAATGACATTACCATCTATCCCGGACATGACAGCGGCTGCAATATGAAAAAGGTAAGAGTTTACAACACGGAATTTTTAGCATTGAGGGACGGACATGAACGATAAGAACATCAGAATGGTCGCGCTGGATCTTGACGGTACGACCTTAGACCCATATGGAAAGATTACAGAAAGAACGGTAGCAGCGTTTAAAAGAGCGATGGAGCAGGGCGTATATATCGTTATTTCCACCGGCAGAACTTTTCAGTCGCTGCCGAAGCAGCTTTTTACCATAGAGGGTTTGGAATATGTGGTGACATCAAACGGTGCTCACATTACCGAGCTTGCCGCCATGAAACGGATTTATGAAAATCTGATTTCAGCAGAGTCGGTGGCTGCGGTGGTGGAGCTGATTAGAAAAAAGGGAAGAGACCACATTTCGGTAGAAACTTTTATCGACGGACACGCTTATATTGACAAGGATGAATACGAGGAGATTATAGCAGAGGGTTCTACTTACCGTGACGCAGCTTATATCAGAGATACCCGAAATCCGGTGCCGCAGATTTTAGATTACATGATGGCACACAAGGGCGAAATTGAGAATATCAGCCTGAATTTTGAGTTTTTGGAAGAAAAGGCCGTATGGCGGGAAGAACTGGCGCAGATACCGAATCTGACTCTGACGACTTCTTTTATTCATAACATCGAAATGGGAGGCGTAAATACCAGCAAGGGCACGGCGCTGACTTTTCTCATGGAGCGTCTTGGGGTATTGCCTGAGGAGCTTATGGCTGTGGGGGATAGTCCCAACGACGGGGAAATGATGGAACTGGCGGCTTTGGGAGTGGCAATGGCTAACGGTACGGAAGAGACCAAAGCTATGGCAGACTACGTGACTGCAAGCAACGCTGAGGATGGTGTAGCAAAGGCAATTGAGAAATTTGTGCTATAATTTATATGATTTAAGGGAAAAGAGATGAATTTGGGATTTTCTTATGTGGGTCTTGTCTTTTTGGCAATGCTGATGGTGCCCAATTTGATTTGGAGCCGCAATAAACCGGTAGGTTATGAGAACTATGTCGGCAGCGAAAATAAAATTCTGTTGGCATTTGAGCGAGTAGGAGAAGTAGCAGTAACTTGTTTGGCACTGATATTTACAGATTTTAATGTAGGTGAGATTTCTGGCAGGACATTGATTTTGGCGGGAGCTTTTCTACTTCTGGTATTATATGAAGTATTTTGGATTCGCTACTTCAAAAGCGAGAAAACCATGGCGGACTTTTACAGTAGTCTTCTCGGCATTCCCGTAGCAGGCGCAAGCCTGCCGGTTTTTGCATTTGGACTGCTGGCGGTATATGGGAAAAATATATTGCTGCTGGTTGCGGTCATCACGCTGGGAATCGGACATATTGGTATACATCTGGGGCATAAGAGGGAGATTGAACATAATGATAACTTCAAGAGGAAAAGATAATATGTTAAAGGTGAATATTACAATTAGAGAGGAACAGGAAAAGGACTATCGCAGGGTTGAAGAAATCACAAGAGAAGCTTTTTCCTATCCTGGCAGAATAGAGGATGGAGGGATTGGCTGTCCATATGAGCACTGGATGGTGCATGAGTTGAGACGGAGAGATGGAATACCAGGTCTTAGTTTAGTTGCTGAAATAGATGAAACCATCGCAGGACATGTCATTTGCAGCAAGGCAGAAGTAAGAATGGAAGATAGAACGATTCCTGTTTTGAATTTTGGACCAATTAGCGTATTGCCAGAGCTACAGAGGAAAGGTGTTGGAAAGGCACTCCTTACTGGGATGATTGCTAAAGCAAAGAAAATGGGTTTCGGAGCAATTCTATTCTTTGGCAGACCGGAGTACTATCCGCAGTTTGGCTTTAAAGAGGCGTATACGTGGGGTATAACGGATTTAAACGGAAATCATTATCCCGCATTTATGGGAATGGAACTTATTCCTGGATATCTTTCTTCTGCTAAAGGCGGCAAATACTATGAATCAGATATTTACGATGATGAACTGAATGCTAAGCGTGTAAAAGCTTATGACGAGGAAAATTTTCCTTTCATATAGCAATAAGGAGAAGATGATATGATTCGATATGCAAATATGAATGACTTTGAAGTTCTGAAACAGTATGAACACGGAGTTTCTGAAGAGGAACTTAGAAACTGTATAGAATCAGGAAGAATTCTCGTTATGTTCCAGGCGAACACATTTGCCGGCTGGCTGCGGTACAATTTGTTCTGGGACAGCATTCCTTTTATGAATATGTTGTTTTTTCTGGAAGGTTACAGAGGTAAAGGCTATGGCACACAGTTAACGGATTATTGATTGTGGGGCTTTGCTGCTTTCCGGTGAGCCTCTGGAAATTATTTTGCAAAAAAATTGGTAACACAGAAAGGAAGTCTATGAAAATAGCTATTACACAGAATTTTTACGACCAGATGGCAAGTCAATACGATAAGCTGTTTCAGAATTGGGGGGGAAACAACCAAAGAACAAGCGGCGCTTTTAGATAAGATTTTTAAAAGTTACGGTTTTGATACTGATGCAGAGCTTCTCGACTGCGCATGCGGCATTGGTACGCAGGCTGTAGGTATCGCACAAAAAGGTTATAAAGTAACTGCTTCGGATCTCAGCGAGGGGGAGCTTGCAGAGGCGAAAAAGAGAGCTGCGGATAATCATGTAGATATTGTATTTACTCAGGCGGATTTCTGTGCTTTATCCAAAACTTTTGATCGGCAGTTTGATATCGTCATCGCAATGGACAATGCGCTTCCACATATGCTTTCCCATGAGGCGCTGGCAAGTGCGGTAAACAGCATTTCAGACCGTACAAAATCCGGCGGTATTTTTGTCGCAAGCATTAGAGACTATGACAGCATTCTTGCGGAAAAACCGACTTATTCGCCGCCATACATTCACAAAACCGAGGGTGGTCAGCGGGTTTCTTTTCAGACATGGGATTGGAATGGCGACCATTATCAGTTTACCCAATATATCATCGAAGATGAGGGAGAACCGCGAATCAGCAAGTTTGCCTGTGAATACAGAGCAGTGCGCAGACAGGAACTGACAGATTTACTCCTTGCCGGCGGATTTTGCGAAGTTATCTGGAAAATGCCGGAAGAAACTGGATTTTATCAGCCAATTGTGGTTGCGAGGTGAAAAGATATGGATATCTTCATACAGGGAATCGGATTTCTGGGCGTAATTGCCTTTATCGTTTCTTATCAAATCAAGTCCAATAGGGCGCTGTACATATTTCAGCTTTTAGGTTCGCTGCTTTTCTGCATTCAGTTTTTCATGCTGGGTGCGTACAGCGGCTGTTTGAGCATGTTGCTTAATATTCTGAGATATGCGCTTTTGACAAAGTACAATGAATGGAAATGGGTGCAGAGGAAAGAACTTGCGTGGGCATTTTGTGCTGCCTTTGCAGTGGTTCTGATTTTTACATGGGCAGGTCCTGTTACCATTTTGGCATTTTTAGCGTCATCGGTTAGTACAATTTTCTATTGGACCAATAATGCGAAGATGATAAGAGGGGCTAATTTGTTCTGTGCATCACCTTGCTGGCTGATTTACGATATCTTTGCTGGTTCATGGGGCGGCGTTCTAAATGAAACCATCACTTTAACTTCAATTATCGTATCTGTGGTGCGGTTTGGCTGGAAAGCGATGGGCGACCCGGATTCGGAGTTTCAAAAGTGATTTATAGATGAAAAAACAGTAGACGGATACCTGTAAAAATAGGTGTAATTTAAGTGGGTAAATTGGGATTTGCAGGAGAATTTGAAAATGATTGAAACAGAGAGTCTTATTCTTGATAAGGCGAAGTTTTCGGATTGGAAAGAAATGTATTACAATGTTTGGTCTCAACCGGAAAGTGCAAAATACATGTCTTGGAGTATTACTACAAACGAAGATGATGCCAAAATACGGATGATAAAAACTATTGCATTTCAAAAAGAGCATGATACATATTTGGTTTATGAAAGGGCAAGTGGTAAGGCGATTGGCTTTGCCGGCGTAGAAAAGATTGATCCTTGCACCTATCAAGAAGCAGGGATATGTTTAGGTCCCAATTATGTACGGAAAGGGTTTGGAAAACAGATTCTTCGGGGGTTGATTCAATATTGCAAAAAGGAGTTTGATGCAAAAGAATTTATTTATTCGACAAGAGAGGAAAACAGAGCATCTAATCTTTTGGCAGAGTCATTTGGTTTCTCGATGATTTCTACAGTAACTGAAATAGACGGCAAAGACGGACATCGTTATAATCTTTTACAATATAGCTTAAAGTTATAATTCTCAATTTATCTGGTAAAATCTGTTGAAAAGGGCACTAAGCCATACATAGGATAATGATTGTGTGAATATGTGTTTTTCTTGCTTTTTCCTTGTACTTCGCGGGGAAATGTCATATAATGAAATCTATGGGCAATGAACTATTGAAAGGACATGATACAGTAATGGATAGCGAAAAGATAAAAGAAGGTGTCCGCTTGATTCTTGAGGGAATCGGCGAAGATATAAATAGGGAAGGACTGAGGGAAACGCCGGAGCGGATTGCACGTATGTACGAGGAACTTGCAGCTGGATATACCGACAGTGCACAGACGCATCTTGCCAAGCGGTTTCATGTGGAAAACAGCGACATGATTTTGGAGAAAGATATTCATTTCTATTCTTTCTGCGAACACCATATGCTTCCTTTTTATGGAAATGTAGCTGTAGCATATATTCCAAATGGTGAGGTTGTAGGACTTTCCAAGATTGCCAGAACTGTGGAGGTTTTCGCAAAGCGCTTTCAGCTGCAGGAGCGGCTTGCAGCGCAGATTGCTGACGCTTTTATGGAAGAATTGCAGCCCAAAGGAGTTATGGTGCTCATTGAAGCTGAGCACATGTGTATGACCATGCGCGGTATTAAAAAACCGGGTGCAAAGACTGTAACAGTGGTTACCAGAGGTGCGTTTGAGCAGGATGAGAAGCTGCAGAATCGTTTCTTTCAGGTGATGGGCAAGTGATGGAACACATGAAGCGAGTAAATCGAATCATCAGGCACCCGCTTTGGCAGGGAGCGATGGCGCAAATTGAGTCTATGGAAGAGACTCGTGTATATTGTAAGCACGATTTGACTCATTTGCTGGATACAGCAAGGCTGGCATATATCGAAAATCTGGAAGAATGTCTCGGAGTCAGCAAGGAATTGATTTATGCGGCGGCGCTGCTTCACGATATTGGACGAGGTCTGGAGTATGTGCAGGGCATATCGCATGATGAGGCAAGCTGCGCACTGGCAGGTACGATTTTGAGTGAAACCGGCTTTTGCGAAGGGGAATGCGCAGCAATTATTGAGGCGATTGGTGCCCATAGACAGCCGGATACCAGATTACGACCTGATTTAGCGGGACTTTTGTATCGTGCAGATAAAGGTTCACGAAATTGTTTTTATTGTAAACAACAGGACACCTGTAACTGGAGCGAAGATAAGAAAAACAAGGAGATCAAAGACTGAAATGAAAATTGGAAATAGAGATTTTGACTTTGCAAATAGCTGCTATATCATGGGAATCCTCAACGTCACGCCGGATTCCTTTTCTGATGGAGGAAAGTGGAACGACCTGACACGGGCGAAAGCACATGTGGCGCAGATGATTGATGAAGGAGCAGATTTAATCGATATTGGTGGAGAGTCCACAAGGCCGGGTCATGTGCAGATTTCTATAGAAGAAGAAATCCGGCGGGTGGTACCGTGTATTGAGATGGTAAAGGAAAATTTTGACGTGCCTGTGTCTATTGACAGCTATAAATCACAGGTGGTAGAAGCGGCACTTAAAGCGGGGGCAGATATGGTCAACGATATCTGGGGACTGAAATACGATGTGAAAGTGGCGGAGCTGATTGCAAAATATGATGTGCCATGCTGTCTGATGCACAATCGGGAAAAGGCAGAATACCTTGATTTTGTAAAGGATATGATTTTAGACATGAAAGAAAGCCTTGCGATTGCTGAAAAGGCGGGAATTCCCAAGGAAAAAATCATGCTGGATCCGGGCGTAGGTTTTGGAAAAACCTATGAGCACAACCTGATTGCGGTAAACAGACTGGAAGAGTTGTGTGCCCTTGGCTATCCGGTACTTCTTGCGACCTCAAGAAAATCCATGATTGGAAATGCACTCGATTTACCTGTAGAAGAGCGTGTCGAAGGAACGGTAGCAACGACAGTCATGGGTGTGATGAAGGGCGCAGCCTTTGTTCGTGTCCATGACATCAAAGAAAATTTCAGGGCGATTCAAATGACCCTTGCGATTATGGGAGAAGGAAAATGAAAAAGTACGATGAAATTCATATAGAAAATCTGCAGTTTTTTGCCAATCATGGCGTTTTTTCCGAGGAGACTGCACTGGGACAAAAGTTTGTTGTGTCCGCTGTGCTTTATAGTGATTTGCAGAGTGCAGGAAGAAGCGATGACCTGACAGAATCCACTCATTATGGGGAAGTATCACAGTTTATGGTAGGATTCCTGCAGGAGCATACCTATAAACTTATAGAGGCTGCGGCAGAGCAGCTGGTATGGGCTGTTCTTGAGGCATTTCCGCTGGTACGCGGCATTTCCCTGGAAATCAAAAAACCATGGGCGCCGGTAAAGCTGCCGCTCGACTATGTATCGGTTAAAATCACCAGATTCTGGCATCGCTGCTATATTGCACTGGGTTCTAATCTGGGGGATAAGAAAGGTTATTTGGACATGGCAGTTTCTCGTCTCTCTCAGTCAGAGGGTTGCCGTGTTAAGAAAGTTGCGGATTATATCGTTACCGAACCTTACGGCGGTGTAGAGCAGGACGATTTTCTCAACAGCTGTTTGGAACTGGAAACCCTGCTTTCGCCTGCAGAACTGCTTACGCTTCTTCATGAGATAGAGGCTGCGGCTGACAGAAAGCGGGAAATCCACTGGGGACCGAGAACACTGGATTTGGATATTTTGCTCTACGATGATTTAGTAATGGACAGCGAGGCGCTTACGATTCCTCATGTGGAAATGCATAAGCGAGACTTTGTGCTGACACCTCTAGCGCAGATTGCACCCTGGGTGTGGCATCCGGTGTTTGGAAAGACCATCAAAGAGCTGAAGGAAGAATTATAAATTGTATGAAAAAATGTGTGGACATATAAACGCCACATATTTAGTGATTTTCTGAAACAGACAAAGCTGACTGCTTTTTAGATTTTTGTCAGTTTTGTCTGTGTTTCTATCAAAAATCCTGCCAGAACTGACAATTATTTTTGATTTTGTCAGTTCTGGCAGGATTTCAGGCGTATTAAGATGGGGTTCTTCACGATTTGCTGACAAAATCCTGCATGCTGCTATCATTTTGTCAGTATTGATGGTTCATGATACTTTTCATGCGTTTGCCGTGGTAGGCAAGCGATGGAACCGTGACAATGAGAAACGTCTGTGCTACAATAATTTCAAATGTTAATTTGCGTTGCTTGCAGCAACGGACGGTTCCTTATACAATCGCCTTATCGATTGAAAAAGGAGGAAATCTAAAAATGTTAAACGAAAACATAAAGATAATCAGAAAATCAAAAGGACTTTCTCAAGAGGAACTTGCAGTTAAGCTGAATGTGGTGAGACAAACGATCTCTAAATGGGAACAGGGATTGTCAGTACCGGATTCGGATATGCTAATCGCCATATCAGAGGTCTTTGAAACGCCGGTCAGCGCTTTGCTTGGAGAAACCATTGCTGAGACAAAGGTCGATGACCTAAAAGTAATTTCTGAAAAACTAGAAATTATAAACCTGCAGCTGGCAAAGCGGAAGAATGCAAGAAGAACGCTGATTCACTGGCTGCTTATTACATTGTCTGCGGTTATCATAATCATTTTTGCCTTTCTAATCGTTTCCGTCAGTCCTTACTTAGGTTGGAACTATAGCGATCCGGAAACTGCGGTATTAGGCGTAGCCTTTCACTCGCTTGAGTGGCTGTTTGTTAGAATAGCACCGATTATTTTAATAGGAGCAATCGTTGGAATTTTTTTGACTCGAAAGAAAGTCTAAAAACTCTAAACCGTACTTTGGGGGAAAATACCATGCTAAAGCAGATTCAATGTTTTCAGGCAATGGTTTGCTGCGGCAGATTTACATCTGCTAAATCCAGTAGCTTGGCGCAATAATCTTATAGAAACCGCTGAAAGTTGGCATATTTCGGAGAGGTAACGCAAGGATTTATAAAATAAGCAGTGAAGTTGGCGTCCATAGCTTATGCACCATCGTCAATAATGAACTTCAAACTAAATGCAACCAAAACCAACAAAATAAACCCTTGCAAATCTTACTTCTTTTAGGTATACTATTTGAGATAAATGAAAAATATATGCAGTGTTGAAGAAGAGGAGTAAGCGAGAAAACACTCTACAGAGAATAAGGTTCATAGGCTGAGAGACCTTAGAGAATGTGTCCGCCGAAGGTTGCTTTGGAGCTGTTTTGGAAATGAGAGTCATCTGGACTAGCTTCAGATGGAACAAAGGTGGTACCGCGGAATAATTTCGTCCTTTGTGAGTGCATGCTCACAGAGGACTTTTTTATTGCCTGCTGGAGCTTGGCGCACCCGAAAAACAAACTATAGAAAGAAGGAGATTCCAATGGAAAAAAACTTAGCAAAGACCTATAATCCGAAGGATTTTGAGGACCGCATTTACGAGATGTGGGAGAAGAACGGCGCTTTCCGTGCTGAGGTGAGAGAGGATAAGAAGCCTTTTACCATTGTCATGCCGCCGCCAAATATTACAGGCCAGCTGCACATGGGACACGCCCTGGACCAGACTTTGCAGGATGTACTGACTCGCTGGAAGAGAATGCAGGGTTACAGTGCGCTGTGGCTGCCGGGTTCCGATCACGCCAGCATTGCAACGGAAGTAAAGGTTGTAGAAAAGATTAGAAACGATGAAGGAAAAGAGAAGGAAGATCTGGGCAGAGAAGAATTTTTAAAGCGTGCCTGGGCATGGAAGGAAGAATACGGCGGCAGAATCACAAGACAATGCCGTAAGCTGGGAGATTCCTGCGACTGGAGCAGAGAACGATTCACCATGGATGAAGGCTGCAACAAGGCAGTCAGACATTTCTTCGTTCATTTATATAACAAGGGACTCATTTACAGAGGAAACCGTCTGATTAACTGGTGTCCGCAGTGCGGTACATCTCTTTCCGACGCCGAAGTAGAGCACGAGGACAAGAATGGACAGTATTGGTATTTCCGCTATCCTGCTGCAGAAGAAGGCGGCAAGGAAATGGTCGTTGCAACCTCAAGACCTGAGACTATGTTCGGCGACGTTGCCATTGCCGTACACCCAAGCGATGAAAGATATAAGGATATGGTAGGAAAGAAAGTCATTCTGCCACTTGTTGGCAGAGAAATTCCTGTCATTGCAGACCCTTACCCGGATCCGGAAAAAGGAACCGGCGCAGTTAAGATTACGCCGGCCCACGACCCTAACGACTTTGAAGTAGGGCAGCGTGCAGGACTAGAAAATCTTTGCTGTATCAACGAAGATGCAACAATGAACGCCATGGCAGGAAAGTACGAAGGCATGGACAGGTACCAGTGCCGCAAAGCATGGGTAAAAGACCTGGAAGAAGCGGGCTACCTTGTGAAGACCGAGGAGAAGGTTATTCCGGTAGGCGAGTGCTACAGATGCCACACTGTCATCGAGCCAATGCTTTCCGATCAGTGGTTTGTCAAGATGGAAGAACTGGCAAAGCCTGCTATTGAAGCTGCAAAGAGCGGTGTGCTGACTCACGTGCCTGAACGTTTTGAAAAGACTTATCTCCATTGGCTGGAAGAAATCAGAGACTGGTGCATTTCCCGGCAGCTTTGGTGGGGACACAGAATCCCGGCATGGTACTGTCAGGAATGCGGAGAACTGATTGTAGCGGAGGAAGATCCAACCAAGTGTCCAAAGTGCGGTTCTGCCGATTTAGCGCAGGACGAGGACGTTCTTGATACCTGGTTCTCATCTGCGCTGTGGCCGTTTTCCACACTGGGCTGGCCGGAAAAGACCAAGGAACTGGAATACTTCTATCCGACCGACGTATTGGTAACCGGATACGACATCATTTTCTTCTGGGTCATCAGAATGGTATTTTCCGGCTGTGAAGCCATGGGAGAATCTCCGTTCCATCACGTATATATTCACGGACTGGTTCGTGACGCAGAAGGTCGCAAGATGAGTAAGTCCCTTGGAAACGGCATCGACCCGCTGGAAGTAATCGACCAGTACGGCGCAGATGCTCTGCGTTTTATGCTGACTACAGGTATTACGCCAGGTAACGATATGCGTTTTAAAACCGACAAGCTGGAATCTGCTAGAAATTTCGCCAACAAACTTTGGAACGCTTCCAGATTCGTTATCATGAACCTTAAGGACGAAGAAGGCAACTTTAAAGAACTGGCAAAATGCTGCGCTGACTGCTGCGGCATGGCTTGCGGAGACACTACAAACTTTGCAAATATCGCACTGCGCGATGAAGATAAATGGATAATCAGCAGAGTCAACGACGCTGCCGACTATGTGACAAAGGCGCTGGAAAAATATGACCTTGCGCTGGCGGGACAGAGAGTTTACGAACTGATCTGGAACGAGTACTGTGACTGGTACATTGAGCTGGTAAAGAAAAGACTCTGGGGCGACGATGAAGAAGACAAGAAGGTTGTCAGATTCGTTCTGGTTATGGTTTTGAAGAACATGCTGGAAATGCTGCACCCGTTCATGCCGTTTATCACAGAAGAAATCTGGTCCTTCCTGCCGCACTCCGACTGCGAAAGAGAGGAGAATCCGAACTGCTTCCTGATTCAGGCGAAATGGCCGGAATTTGCAGAAGAAAGATGTTTTGCAGCAGAAGAGGAAAAGCTGGAAATTGCTATGGAAGCGATCGGTGCAATCAGAAATATCCGTGCTGAAGCTGACGCAAAACCGAGCAAGCAGCTGCGCGCAGTGATTTTGGCGCAGGGAGAAAAGATGGAAATTATCAAGGGCGGCGAGAGATATATCAAAGACCTTGCCAACATCAGTGATATCAAATTTGTAACTGATAAGTCGGAAGTGCCAGAAGAGGTTATGTCTGCCGTCATCGCAGGAATCGAAATCTTTATTCCGCTGGATGACCTTGTAGATTTTAATGCTGAGTTTGATCGTCTGACCAAGGAAAAGAAAAAGCTGGAAGGTGAAGTAAAGCGCGTTTCCGGCAAGCTTTCTAACCAGGGATTCCTTGCAAAGGCACCTGAAAAGGTGATCAACGAGGAAAAAGAAAAACAGGCAAAATATGAAGATATGCTGGCCAAGGTAGAGGCGAGACTCGCTATGGTCGCAAAGAAAGTGAACAAATAAGATGGATGCAATCAGCAAAATCAGTGAATTTCAGAAATTTGGCTGGGTGCTGGGGCTGGAACGAATGAATGTGCTTCTTGAAAAGCTGGGCAATCCTCACGAGGATTTAAAAGTGCTTCACGTTGCAGGAACCAACGGCAAAGGCTCTGTCTGCAGGTATCTCTATGAGATTCTGCAGGCAGCCGGCTACCGGTGCGGGCTGTTTACTTCGCCTTTTCTGGAGGTATTCAACGAACGAATCGAATTTGACGGCAGCTTTATTTCCGATGCGGATTTGCAGCGGTGCAGCGACATCGTCCTTGCAAAGACGGAGGAGATGACGTCTGAAGGTCATGAATCACCGACAGAATTTGAAGTAATTACTGCCATTGCTTTTCTCTATTTCAAAGAAAAGAATACGGATTTTGTAGTGCTGGAAGTAGGACTTGGCGGTAGGGGCGACTCCACCAATGTAGTAAAGCAGCCGCTTTGCAGCATTATTACCTCTATTTCACTGGACCACACAGACAGGCTGGGCGAGACCATCGAGGAGATTGCTGCAGAAAAGGCGGGAATTATCAAAGAAGGCTGTCCGGTTATTACCGGTGTAGAAAATGAGGAAGCCATGTGGGTACTGAAGCACAAGGCCATCGAAAAGCATACGCCGATTTTTGACGCACTGCAAAGTCCGTGTGAAATTCTGGAAGAAACGGTAGAAGGTACTCGCGTTCGTGCTGAAGTCCTAAAGGAAACCTACGAGTTTACGATTTCTATGGTTGGGCGTCATCAGGTGCAAAATGCGTTGACAGCACTGACTGCAATCGCTCTGTTAAATAAACGAGGAGATTTCACAGTTACCGATGAACAGATTGCAGAGGGCTTTAAGCGGGCAAAGCAAATCGGACGCTTTGAAATCATGGAAAAAGAGCCTTTTGTAATCTTAGATGGCGCTCACAATCCGGGTGGGGCAAAGGCGCTGAAAGAAACCGTCCTTCGCCACTTTAAAGATAAAAAAATCCTCATGGTGACCGGTATTTTAGCAGATAAGGAAGTGGAGGAAGTTCTAGACTCCTTTATGGATATAACTAAGGATTTTATAGCCACAGAGCCGGACAATCCGAGAAAACTGCCGGCAGAAGAACTGGCAGAAAAGATGCAGAAAAGGGGAGGTCATGTCCACTGCTTTAGCAAGGCAGAAGAGGCGGTCAGCTGTGCGCAGGGGTTATACGAAGCGTATGATGTAATATTATTCACAGGTTCATTATATTTGATTGGAAAGATTAGAGGACTTATCAATGAAACAGGAGTCAGAGAAACTTAACAAGATTATTTTGTTTTATAATCCAAATTCCGGAAGCGGCATGTTCAAGAACAATCTGGACTATATCATCGGTCGCTGCCAGGACGCAGGTTATCTGGTGGTGCCGGTGCGGGCGGCTCACGGTACAGTGATTGCTGATTTTTTGGCGGAAATCAGCAGAGAAGGCACGCAGAATGAATACAGGCAGATTATCGCTGCCGGAGGCGATGGCACCATCAATGTATGTGTTAACGCTATGATACGAAATGATATCTATCTACCGCTGGCGATTTTTCCTGCAGGAACGGCGAATGACTTTGCGTATTACTTCAATATCCCCGGCGATATAGAGCGCATGGTGGACATCGCTCTTGGGGATAATTATACCTATGCCGATGTGGGAAAGGTCAACGACCGTCACTTTATCAACGTGGCAGCCATGGGGCAGGTTGTGGACGTCAGCCAGAAGACCGACCCAACCTTAAAGAATACTATCGGTATTTTGGCATATTATCTAAAGGGACTGTCCGAAGTGCCTAACTTGAAGCCAATTAAGGTGACTCTGACGACGCCGGAAAAAGTTTACCGCGAAAAGATGTATTTTATGGTGGTGATGAACGGAAAATCGGCAGGCGGTTTTAAGAAAATCTCACCGGATTCAGAGATTAACGACGGACTTCTCGACGTCATTCTGTTTAGGAACATGGGACTTTTGGAAATGCCAGGGGTTTTCGTGAAAATTTTACAAGGAAACCATCCGTCCAGCAAAAGAGTGCTGCATTTTCAGACCAACAGCCTGAAAATAGAAGCGTCCAGCGATTTACCGACGGATATTGACGGTGAACACGGTGAAAAACTGCCGCTGACTTTCAGCGTTTTGCACAATCGACTAAAAATCTTTACTTTGGAAGACAATATGGGAGAGGAAACGATATGATGCGTTTGATTTTGAGACAGACAGATGCGTATGAGAAATTGGTTCAGTTTTTTGTTGAAAATGAGCTTGAATTTGATGGTGATGAGGAAGTGGATACGGATATCGTAAGATGCTTTGAAATTGTCCACGGTGCAGAGGAACACCTGGTAGGTGCAGTGGTTCTCGCAAAGAGAGAAGGCCGCTATATCATCGACGGCATTGCGGTGGATGCGCCTTATCGCAAGTTGAAAGTGGGCAATATACTGCTGCAGAAGGTGATTGATACGGTGAAGGAGCTTGGTGGGGATAGTCTTTATCTGGTAGCAAGAGCGCCAGGATTCTTCCGCGCTAACGGCTTTACTGCCATCGATCCGGAAACAGCCCCTAATTTCTTCGAGTGCAAGTACTGTCCGCAGTATCAGAAGAATTGCCACCCAGAGGTTATGAAACTGGAGATTGCATAAATGGATTTCGATTATGACAGAATTTTGCAGGGCATTTTAGATATTGGAGAAGAGATGGTCTGCTGCGGTGCAGAAGTTAGTCGTGTGGAGGACAGCATTTTGCGCATGTGCGAAAGCTACGGCGCAGAGCGGATTAATGTGTTTATCATTACCTCCAACATTCAGGTAACTATGGAAGCACCAGACGGCAGAATTTTGACCCATATCAGAAGACTGATTCGATATGATACTAATTTCGATCGTCTTGATTATCTCAATAATTTGAGCAGATATATCTGTGCGAATAAGCCGGACGTTTGCGAACTTCGACAAAAATTTGATGAGGTTTTGGCGCGTCCTAAACAGTCTGTTTGGTTGCATTTTATCGGCTGCATGCTGGGAGCTGGAGCTTTTGCTGTCTTCTTTGGTGGCAGTGTCAAAGATGGTCTAGCGTCATCGCTGATGGCGATTGTTATGGTCCTCTTTGAGTTGTTTTACGCAAAGCAGGAAAAAAATCAGATTGTATATCACTTTGTAGCATCGGTGGTTGCAGGTATTTGCGCGCATGTTTTTGTAGCGCTGGGCATTGGAGATCATGTGGAGATGCTCATGATTGGCGGAATTATGCTGCTGATTCCTGGCATTGCATTGACCAACGCAGTGCGTGATATGCTGACAGGGGATATCGCTTCGGGGCTTTTACGCCTGTGCAATTCTCTTTTAATAGCAGCAGCGATTGCCTGTGGCTTTGCCCTGACTATTATACTCCTTGGAGGTGTCTTATGATTGTACAGCTGATTGTTGCTTTTCTGGGATCTATTGGATTTGCACTTATGCTGAAAATAAAAGGCAGGCAGGTGTTGTATGCAGGTATCGGAGGGCTGGTTACATGGGGCATTTACCTTGCCTGTTTTGAATGGCTAGGCAGCAATTTTGAGGCAAATCTTATTGCATCTGTCTTTGTAGCAGTTTACGCAGAGGTTATGGCGCGGGTAAATCGCGCTCCTGCGACGATTTTTCTGACTGCTGCAGCAGTGCCGCTGATTCCCGGAGGTAGACTGTATTATACCATGTATGGTCTTGTCAGCGAAGACAAAGCCATGTTTGCTGAAAATGGAACCGCAGCAATTACAATTGCTCTTGCTATTTCGCTGGGGTTTGTAATTGTGACGGTGATGAACAAGTACTGGAATAAAGCTGCAGCAGCTTGGCGCAAGGATTCTTAGAAAAGGACCTTACAAAACTGTAAGCAATCTGTAACGAATATCTATGGAATACCCTTTTCTCATGGGATACAATGAAAGTATCAAATGGGAAAGGGGTGTTTTTTTATGAGAAAGCTATTTAAGGTTTGTTTGGTACTGGCGCTTGCATGCAGCATTGCTGCAGCGCCAACAGTGTACAGGGGCTATCAGCTGTACAAAACTGCGGTGGAAAAAGTACCCCTGGAAGAGAAAGTTTCTGAAATCAGAGAACGTGACGATTATGTACCTCTGTCAGAGATGTCCGATTATTTTGTGGAAGAGATTATTAAGTCTGAGGATAAACGTTTTTCCTGGCATTTTGGTATAGATCCTCTCGCTATTGCAAGAGCAGTAAAAAACGACATCATTGCGGGAAGCTTTGTAGAAGGTGGAAGCACAATTACGCAGCAGCTTGCAAAGAATATGTATTTCGATTTTGAAAAGGTTATGGAGAGAAAGGTAGCGGAGGTCTTTGTAGCGTTTCACCTGGAGTGGGATTATTCCAAAGATGAAATCCTGGAAATGTATTTAAACTGTATTTATTTTGGGGAAAACTGCTATGGAATTAAGGAAGCGGCCGGCTATTACTTCGGCAAGACGCCGGATACGTTGACTTCGGCGCAGGCAGACAGTCTTGTTTATACGATAAAATGCCCTAATTTATATAATCCGGTGGCACTGGCAGGGGAAACTAGCTAATTGGCATACTTTCTGCGTCTCAGAATACAATGTACTAATGTGAATTTCTGGGAGGGAAAATATGATAAATACGACGGACAGTAATAACCCTACAAACATAGCATGTATTCGGGGTGAAATCATAGATGGGCTGAAGCTGAATCATAAAACATATGGGGAAGCATTTTATACTTTTGAGGTGGGCATTGCCAGAAACAGCGGATACGAAGACCAAATTATTGTCATGGCTTCCGAACGGATTTTGAACACCATGCAGATTGAAGTCGGCATGTGGATTGAGGTACAGGGGCAGATTCGCACGTATAACGAAGATGTAGACGGTCACAACCGCTTAAATATTGTAGTCTTTGCAAGAGATATAGCTGAGGCAGAGGAATGCTTTGAACCTCTGAATCAGATTTATCTGGAAGGTTATATCTGCAAACCGCCTCTTGGGAGGACATCGCCTTTGGGGCGCAAAATCTGCGATATTATGCTGGCGGTCAACCGGCTTTACAACAAATCCGACTACATACCGTGCATTGCATGGGGTCGAAATGCGGTGTACTCATCAAGTCTTGAAGTGGGGGCAAAGATTGCCCTTCACGGAAGAATTCAAAGCAGGCAGTATAAGAAAAAATGTGAGGACGGCGATGTGATGGTCAAAACTGCCTTTGAAGTGTCTATTTTACAGATGGAAGAAGTGTAAACTGTTCTTTTCGTGAATTTCATGGATTTGAACAGAATTAGGTTGAATAGTCCATCTTTGTTGTGATACAATAATACGGTATTTTCAAAAACCGAAAGGAAGTGTACACATGTTTAACAGAGAAGGCGCAGATAACAGCACCTATAACGTAGAGAATTTTGAATTTATTAAGAAATCCTCTCCAGTTGTGGGGGATCTGATTGAAAAGGAATATAACAGACAGAAGAACAATATCGAGCTGATTGCTTCAGAAAATTATTGTTCTGAGGCGGTACTGGCTGCTTGCGGAAGCTGTCTTTCCTGGAAGTATGCAGAAGGCTATCCTTATGTGAGAACCTCCGGCAACACCAGCAGATACTATGGCGGAACCAAGTTTGTCGACGAGCTTGAGGAATATTGCTGCGATATGTGGAGAAAGGTATTTGACACCGATTACCACGTAAACGTGCAGCCACACAGCGGCTCTCAGGCAAACTTTGCAGCATATAAGGCAATTTTGCAGCCGGGAGATACCATTTTGTCCCTGAGCTTGGATAACGGTGGACATTTGACGCATGGATCCGGTGTCAACTTCAGCGGAAAGCTTTATAACATGGTATTTTACGATGTAGATGAGAATGGATTCATCGATATGGAAGACGTCAGAAAGAAGGCGCAGGAATACAAGCCGCAGCTGATTCTGACTGGTGCTTCCGCTTATTCCAGAATCATCGACTTTGCTGCTTTTGCTGAAATTGCAAAGGAAGCAGGGGCTTATTTTATGGTGGATATGGCGCACATTGCAGGTCTTGTGGCAGGAGGCGCACACCCGTCTCCGTTCGGTCATGCGGATATCGTAACCACCACAACCCATAAGACTTTGAGAGGACCAAGAGGCGGTCTGATCTTTGCTCGTCAGGATTTAGCAAAAAAGGTAGACAGCGCGGTGTTCCCTTATGCCCAGGGCGGTCCGTTGGAACACGTAATCGCAGGAAAAGCAGTGTGCGCGGAAGAAGCTCTTCGACCGGAATATAAGGAATATGCAGCGCAGGTTGTCGCTAACTGCAAAGCCTTTGCTGATGAATTCCTGAAACTGGGTTACAAGATTGTAACCGGCGGCACTGATAATCATGTATTTCTATTAGATTTACTGGAATTCCCGTTCAGCGGTAAGGATTTGCAGGATAAATTAGATGAAGTCGGCATTACCCTGAATAAAAATTGCGTGCCAGGCGAGAAACGTTCTCCGAAGGAAACCAGTGGTGTTAGAATTGGTACAGCGCCGATGACCACAAGAGGCTACAAGGAAGAGGATTTCAGAGAAGTAGCCAGAAAGATTGACGCAGTAATTAAAGAAATGCTGTAAAACAGCAGATATTTTAAATTAAAAGAAAGAGGACTGCTTTTGCACGGGAATTTGTGCATGAGAGCAGTTCTCTTTTGTATATGAAATTTATCAATCAGATTGTACAGAAATATAGGGGTAGGGGGTATATTTTTTAAAAAGTTGTGCAGGGAAAAGTTTTATAGTATTGATTTGCACAACTCTTGGCGGTGTCGGTTGTGCAAAATAGTTTTCTGAAGACTATCCTGCACAACTTCCAACAGACAGATCTGTATTTATCGTGGAATACAAACAGAAAGTTGTGTAAAACAGGCGGGAAATACCTATGATTGCACAACTTTTTTGCTGTTAAACGGTAAAAAATTGAAATGTTGTGCAAGACATCACTTATAGCATTAGTATGCACAACTTTTATGGTTGTCGGTTGTGCTAATAAGCGAAACATGGCTTCCTTTGCACAACGGTAACGTAGTTTTTGGTTCTATGTTAAATGTTGAGGTCGCTTCCTAACATTTATTATAGAATCCTTCCATTTCTTGCATAAAACATGGAATTGTGTTAAAATAAATTATGTATGCTCACGCGACGGCGAGCTAGGAGGAACAGAATGAGAATTTTATTGGACGGTATGGGTGGCGACCACGCGCCGGAAGTTATTGTAGAAGGTGCAGTTGCAGCAGCAAAAGAGATTAAAGATAAGATTACGATTATTGGCCATGAGGATAAAATCAGAGCTTGCCTTGCAAAATACGGGACCATTTCTGAAAAGATAGAGGTCATTGACGCAAGCGAAGAAATTACCAACGACGAAGCTCCTGTCAAGGCGGTTAGAACTAAAAAGGATTCTTCTATCGTCAAGGGACTTAACCTGGTGAAGAACAAAGAAGCGGATGTGTTCCTTTCGGCAGGAAGCACCGGGGCACTTCTGGCAGGAGGACTTTTTATTCTGGGAAGAATTCAAGGAATCGACAGACCGACCCTGGCAACAGTTTATCCAGTCATCGGCATGCAGCCGTCTCTTTTGGTAGATACCGGCGCTAACGCAGAGTGCAAGCCAGGCAATCTTTTAGAGTTTGCCACTATGGGCAGCATTTATATGGAAAAGGTTTTGAAGAGAGAGAACCCGACTGTAGGACTTGTCAATAACGGAACAGAAGAAGGCAAAGGTACTACTTTGACAAAGGCTGCCTATGAACTGCTTTCAAAGAGTAATCTGAACTTTATCGGCAGCATTGAGGCAAGAAGTCTGCAGGATGGCATTTGCGATATCATCGTTACAGATGGTTTTACGGGGAATGCAATCATTAAATTGACAGAAGGTATGGGTTTGATGGTACTTCGCGAGATGAAGCGCAGATTTCTGTCAACGACTAAGTCCAAACTTGGTGCGGTTCTTTTGAAAGATCAGCTTTCAGAAATTAAAAAAGAGTTTAACTACGCAGAATATGGTGGGGCGCCGCTTCTTGGCGTAAAGGGAGCCCTTCTGAAAATGCATGGCTCTTCTGATGCTCTGGCCGTAAAGCAGACCATCATGAAGGCAATCCCTTATGTGGAGGAAAATGTGGTAGATACCATACAGAATTCAGTTTTGGAGATTGAGGAGATACTAATCAGTGAATAACGGAGATTTTGAGAAGAAAATCCAATATATATTTAAAGATAAAGAACTTTTGAACAAGGCGCTGACCCACAGTTCCTTCTGCAGAGAGCATGGAACTGAGGTTAAAAATAACAACGAGCGGCTGGAGTTCTTAGGTGACGCTTTTTTTGACGCAATTATTAGTGTGGAGCTTTATAAGCTTTTGGAAAAAGTGGATGAAGGAAAACTGACTAAAACCAGAGCTCTTATTGTCTGCGAAAAGTCTTTGGCGCAGGTGGCAAGACGCCTTGACATTGGTGCATATTTGAATATGGGAAAAGGCGAAGAACACTCTGGAGGCAGACACAGAGAATCCATTCTTGCTGATGCAGTGGAAGCTGTAGTAGGTGCTATTTATTTAGATGGCGGTTTTGAAGAAGCCTTTCGCTTTGTTTCAAGAGAGTTTGCGAAGACTATTGAGGATGCCCTTGCAGGCAGAATATTTACCGATTATAAGACGCAGGTGCAGGAAGTTCTGCAAAAACGCGGAAAGAAGATTATCATTTCCTATCACCTGGACAGAGAGGAAGGTCCAGATCACGATAAAACCTTCTATGTCCATCTGTCCTGCAATGGCAAGGTGCTGGGGCGCGGGTCAGGCAAAAGCAAGAAAGAAGCGGAGCAAAATGCCGCAAGAGAAACCTTTCATCTGTTGTCAGAAAATCAGTTCTGATAAAGGCATGAAATTAGTATGAGACAAAGAAAAACATAACTTAGTAGAAAGAGGAAAGGTCAGTATGTATTTTAAGAGGCTAGAAATGCATGGGTTTAAATCCTTTGCAGAACCGGTAGTTATAGAGTTTCACGAGGGTGTAACTTGTATCGTAGGCCCCAATGGAAGTGGAAAAAGTAATATCAGCGACGCCATCAGATGGGTTCTCGGCGAACAGAGCCCGAAAGCTCTTCGCGGCGGAAAAATGGAAGAGGTTATCTTTGCAGGAACAGCCAGCCGTAAATCACGTGGGATGGCTGAGGTTACTTTAGTAATTGATAATTCGACAGGTATTTTGAATATTGACTATAACGAGGTAGCCATTACCAGAAGAATGTATCGCTCCGGCGAAAGTGAATATCTTATCAACAATAATCAGTGCAGACTGAGAGATATCAGAGAGCTGATTATGGATACCGGAATCGGTGTTGACGGATATTCTCTCATCGGGCAGGGTAAAATTGCAGATATTGTCAGCAACAAACCGGAGAGCAGACGAGAAATTTTCGAGGAAGCTGCCGGTGTTGTCATGTACAAAAGTAAAAAGGCAGAAGCTGAGAGAAAGTTGGAATCCACCGGCAATAATCTTGATAGAGTCAACGATATTGTTTCAGAGATTGAGGGAAGAATTGACGGACTGAAGGAAGACAGCGTCAAGGCAAAGGAATATCTGGAGCTGAAAGAGCGCTATCGTGATTTAGAAATCAATATCACACTGAAAAATATAGATAATATTCTGTCCAGGAATGATATTTATCAGAAAGACATTGCAGGACTTTCTGAAGAACTTGCGGAAATCACTGAGAAGAAGCAAAATATCGACAAGGAAGCGGAAGCCGATAGAGAAAAGAACGAACATCTGGAACAACTGGGCAACGAAGCCAGGGACAAGCTGTTACATATCGTGGAAGAGATGAACCGCCGCAGCAGCGAAAGCCAGCTGAGCAAGGAGCGCCTTTCCGGTATCGAAAAGGACAGCACCAGATTGACAGGCGAAATTGAGGAACTGTCGGGTCGTCTTTCACGCGAAGAAGAAAATAAGGCGCAGCTTGAAAAATCTAAAGAAGAGATTGCGCGGAATCATGAAGAGGCAGCAGCACTGCTGCAGGAGCAGGTGACAGCACACAGTGCTTTGACACGTGAGGCTTCTGAGCTGACTGATACCATTGATAACAGCAGAGAAGAAATGTTTCGCCTGCATAATTTGAATGCTTCTAAAAAAAGTGAGGTAAAGAGCTATGAAAGCATTCGTGAGACTTTGCAAAAGCGCAAAGAGCAGCTCAATGAGGAAGCAAATGGTGCGGCAGAAAGCCAGGAAGAAAGCAATGAAATGCTTGCAAAGGCAGAGGCTGAAAGCCGTCAGAATGAGCAGTTGCTGGCCGAAATCAAGGCGAAGATTTCGTCAATGACGGAGGAAAGAAAACAGCTGGAACTCCGAAGAAAGATGAGCGGTGCCAAGGTTGAGGAACTGAAGCTTTCCGGCAGTCAGAAGGTTGCCAGAAAAAAGACCATTGAAGAGATGGAAAATAATTATGAGGGCTATAACTATGCGGTAAAGTATATCATGCGCAGCGGACTTTCTGGCATTTCCGGCGTGGTTGCCGAGCTGATGGAGGTTCCAACAGGACTTGAAGTTGCTATAGAGACGGCACTTGGAGGACAGATGCAGAACATTATCTGTGATGATGATGCCAGTGCAAAACGTGCCATTGCAAAGCTGAAAGAAAATAAAGCGGGACGTCTTACTTTTCTTCCAGCAGCTTCCATAAAAGGAGGCAGGGCAAAGATTGATCAGCGGATTGCTGCTGATCCCGGTTATAAAGGTCTTGCAGCGGACTGCATTACCTGCAGAGATGAATACAGAAATATATTTGAATATCTGCTGGGAAGAGTTGTAATTGCAGCGGATATGGACGCCGCAATCAGACTTTCCAAGATTTCGGGAACCGGACTTCGTTTTGTAACGCTGGATGGAGAGATTATCAATGTCAGCGGCGCTATCACCGGCGGTAAATTCAAGAACAAAACGGCTAATCTTCTTGAACGGCGCAGTGAAATTACGACTTTAGAGAAAGAAATCGAAGTCTTGAGAGCAGAGCTGTCAGAAGCTGCAGAGGAGAACCGCAAAGCGGCAGAAAAAGCAGAAGTTCTTGACGGTGAACTTGCAGAATTGCGTCAGCGTCGGAGAGATACAGAACTGAAACAGGTTTCCTTTGCGGGCAGAATTACTGCGCTGAAAGATGCGCTTAACCAGATTACAGACAGCAGCGTAAGGTTTGCGCAGGAGCTTTCTTCCATTGAGAAAGACAGTAAAGACGCTGCGGCAACAGTAGAAACTCTCCTCGAAGAAATGAGGCAGGCGGAAACTCAAATTGAGACTCTAAATCACATGATTGAGGAAGCTATGGCTGCCTACGAGACCAAAAAGGCTGTCATTGATGAAGCAAGCGAAGGTATTACAAAGACCAGAATTGCCGCTACAGAATGGGAAAGCAAGAAGAACAATATAGAGAGCTTGCTTACGAGAATTTCTGAGACAGCAGAGGATTATCGTTTTCAGATTGAAACAAAAGAAAGACAGCTTTCAGCGCTGGGAGAAGAGAAGAACAGACTGCTCTTTGGCACAGACGGCGCAGAGGAAGATATCGCAAGGCTTGCAGAAGAAAAGCAAAATACAGAAAACTATATCGAAGAGGTCGGAAGTCAGAGAAGCCTTTTGACTGAAAAGCTCAGCAGTGTAACCAAGGAGCAGCAGGGATATAACGAGAGACTGAATAGCTGTCAGGATCAGAAATATCAGCTGGAGATCAAGGTTGCAAAGAACGAGACGCAGCTGGATACGCTGAAAGAAAGACTCTGGGAGGATTTTGAGATTTCCTATGCACAGGCAGTAGATTTGCGAAATCCAGATTTTGTCATGAGCACTTCTGTAAAGGAAAGCAGAGACATCAGGAATAGAATCAGAGAGCTTGGTGAGGTCAATGTGGGCGCCATCAAGGAATACGAAACGGTAAGTCAACGCTACGAGTTTTTGACAAGCCAGCGGGCGGATATCATTACCGCTATGGACGAGCTGCGGGGTATCATCGCAGAGATGGATACTACCATTAAGACTAAGTTCAAGGAGAATTTTGATCAGGTTGTGGAGCGCTTCGAAGTCATTTTCCGCGAGTTATTCGGCGGCGGTCATGCAGAACTTCGAATGGAAGATGAGAACAATCCGCTTGAATCAGGAATTGATATTATTGCGCAGCCGCCTGGCAAGAAGCTGCAGAACATCAATTTGATGAGCGGTGGTGAAAAAACTATGACTGCTATTGCACTGATGTTTGCGGTATTGAAAACAAAGCCGACGCCGTTCTGTATTTTGGACGAGGTAGAAGCAGCGCTGGACGATGCTAACATCGACAGATTTGCAAAATACCTGCGCAGGTTCGATAACATTCAGTTTGCACTGGTTACCCATCAGAAGGCGACTATGGAGCATGCAGACGTGCTCTATGGTGTAACCATGCCGGAGCAGGGAATTTCCAAGGTTCTCAGCCTGCGTCTTGGTGATGATTTTGCATTATAATTTGGATTAAGTAAAATACGGTGAAAACCGGAAAGGGATAAATTTATGGCATTATTTAAAGAGAAAAAAGGTTTTTTTGGTAAATTGTCCGAGCGAATCGGCGATGCCATCATGGGGAGACCAGAGATTGATGAAGACCTGATGGATGAACTGGAAGAAATATTAATTACATCGGACATCGGCATGGATACTACCATGAAAATCATGGAAAACCTGAGAGCGTATATCAAGGAAAACTACATCACAAAGCCTGAGAATATCAAGGAAGCGCTTGCCAAGGTCATCGCACAGCTGATGGACAAAGGGGAGAGGAACAAACTTTGCGCAGATACGCCTTTGGTGATTCTGATGATTGGAATTAACGGCGGCGGAAAGACTACGTCCATTGCAAAGATTGGGCATAAGCTGAGAAGCGAAGGAAAGACCGTACTGCTGGGTGCGGCGGACACATTTAGAGCAGCAGCAGGAGAGCAGCTTGAAATCTGGGGACAGAGAATCGGCGTCAACACTGTGCGCCACCAGGAGGGGGCAGACCCTTCGGCAGTTATATTCGATGCTATTCAGTCAGCAAAGGCTAAGGGCATGGATGTGCTGATCTGTGATACTGCAGGGAGACTGCAGACCAAGAAAAATCTGATGAACGAACTGGAAAAGATGAACAAGGTCATTTCCAGAGAGTTTCCTGAGGCAGCAAGAGAAACTCTGCTGGTGCTGGATGCAACTACAGGTAAAAATGCTGTTTCTCAGGCACAGGAATTTAACGAAGTGGCAGAAATCACCGGTGTTGTGCTGACGAAACTGGATGGCACAGCTAAGGGCGGTATCGCCATCACTATTGCGGATGAATTTGACCTTCCGATTAAGTATATCGGTGTAGGCGAGGGAATGGAAGACCTGAAAGAGTTTGATCCGTTAGAATTTGCGGGAGGAATTTTTAGTGAGTAAACCGATAGTAGCCGTAGTGGGCAGACCAAACGTTGGAAAATCCACCTTTTTTAACAGAGTGGTGGGCAGACGAGTTTCCATCGTAGAGGACACCCCCGGCGTAACCAGAGATAGAATTTATGCGGAGGCAGAGTGGAACGGCATTCACTTTGCATTAATTGATACCGGTGGTATTGAGCCTGATAGTGAAGATGTGATTCTTTCTCAGATGCGAGAGCAGGCGCAGACAGCTATGGATATGGCTGATGTAATACTTTTTATGGTAGATGGAAAAGAAGGTCTGACCCATGCCGATAACGAAGTAGCGATGATGCTGAGAAGAACCGGCAAAAAGGTCATGCTTCTTGTTAATAAAATTGATAATCCAAGAAATCTGCCCGATGATTTCTATGATTTTTATGAGCTGGGAATTGGCGAGCCTATCGCTATTTCCGCAGCCAATATGCTCAACTTCGGCGATGTGCTGGATGAAATTGTGGAGAGCTTTCCAAAGGGTCTTGATGAAGATGAGGAGGATGACATTAAGGTTGCTGTCATTGGAAAGCCAAATGTAGGAAAATCCTCTCTGATTAACTGCCTGATTGGAGAAAAGAGAGTTATCGTTTCTCCAATTGCAGGAACGACCAGAGACTCTATCGACACACCTTTTGAGTGGGGCAGCGATCAGTATACCTTAATCGATACGGCTGGTATTCGCAGAAAGAGCAAAGTCAACGAAGATATTGAGCGCTACAGCGTGATTCGCGCCGTTGCAGCTATCGAGCGCTGCGACGTGTGTCTTCTGATGATTGATGCAGAGGAAGGCGTGACTGAGCAGGATAAGAAAATTGCAGGCGTTGCTCACGAGGCAGGCAAGGGCATAGTTATTGTCGTCAATAAGTGGGATCTGATTCAGAAAGAAACCAACACGATGCGCGACTTTAAACGGGAAATTGAGGCAGAACTTCAGTTCATGTCCTATGCGCCGATGGTATTTATTTCTGTCAAAGATAAGCAGCGGGTTTTTGACGTCATCAAGATGGCAAAGTATGTAGCAGAAAAAAGAGCCCTGCGGGTGCCGACTGGTCAGCTGAACAGTCTTGTTACCGACGCGACCATGATGAAACAGCCGCCATCGGATAAGGGAAAAAGGCTGAAAATTTACTATGTAACCCAAGTAGGTGTAAAGCCACCGCTGTTTTCCTTCCAGATTAACAAACGGGATTTAATGCACTTCTCCTATGCCAGATATCTGGAAAACAAAATCAGAGAAGGCTTTGGTTTTGAAGGAACCTCAATCAAGTTTGTGTTCAGAGAAAAAGGAGAGAAGGAACAGTAGTGGAAACCTTACAGTTTGTCATTGTTATTGTCATTGCCTATTTCCTTGGGAATATTTCCCCGGCAACGCTTCTTGCCAGAGCGGTCGGTAAGGATATCAAAAAAGAGGGAAGCGGCAATGCGGGAACGACCAATGCCCTTCGCGTACTGGGAAAAAAAGCAGCGATGATTACGCTGATTGTAGATATCGGCAAAGGATTTATTGCCGTTAAGATAGGATTTGCATTTGCTGCGCCGCCTGCAGCAATGTTCTGCGCGCTGGCGGCATTTGTGGGGCATATTTGGCCTATCGTGTTTAAATTTAAAGGCGGAAAGGGCGTGGCCGTTGCCTTTGGCGCAATTCTTGGCGTCAACTGGCAGCTGGCACTTCTTGCGCTTTTAGTGGTGGCTGTGGTGGTGGCTTTGACCCGTATGGTATCCCTTGGGTCTATCACAGCAGCAGCTTCATTTCCCGTGTTTGCATATTTTATGGAGCCGGACTTTTTCTATATCGGTATTGTCATGGCGGTACTTTTAATCTATGCACATCGCGGAAATATTAAACGTATTGTAAAAGGTGAGGAAAGCAGGCTTAGCTTGGGGAAGAAAGTTGACAAGTAGCCGGAAAGAAGGAAATTAAGATGAAAACAATTGGTGTTATCGGTGCAGGCAGCTGGGGAACAGCTCTTGCAATTACACTGAGCAATAAGGGACATCAGGTTAAAATGTGTGATGTCAACATGGACCATGTAAAAGAGATGCAGGCGTACAGAGAAAATGTCAGGTACCTGCCGGGTATCAAATTCTGTGATAATCTGCAGATTGTAGAATCTACAGAAGAAGCGCTTGCTGGCGCAGATATTGCACTGTTTTCCGCACCAGCCCAGCATTTTAGAAGTGCCTTTGAAAAAGCGATTCCTTTTCTTGAGGATGACATGGTTGTTGTCAACGTGGCAAAGGGAATTGAGCAGGGAACACTGATGCGTATGAGCGAAATCGCGTATCTTCTGAAACCGGATGTAAAATATGTGGTACTTTCCGGTCCATCTCATGCGGAGGAAGTAGGCAGGGCGATGCCGACGACGGTTGCGGTGGCTTCTAAGGATATGGTGCTGGCAGAGTACATTCAGGATATTTTCATGACAGAGCGTTTCAGAGTGTACACCAATGATGACGTCTGTGGTGTGGAATTGGGTGGCTCTCTGAAAAATATCATCGCGCTGGGCGCTGGTATTTCTGACGGCATTGGTTTTGGGGATAATGCCAAAGCGGCGCTGATGACCCGCGGCATTACAGAAATGTGCCGTCTCGGCGCGAAACTGGGCGCAGATATTGCAACGTTCTCAGGTCTTACCGGTATCGGTGATTTAATCGTAACTTGTACCAGCATGCATTCCAGAAATCGCCGCTGCGGCATTATGATCGGTGAGGGCATGAAACCCAGTGACGCAGTTGAAAAAGTCGGCATGGTCGTAGAAGGCATGTTCACGGCAGAAGCTGCTTATCAGCTGGCACAGAAAGTTGGTGTAGAAATGCCGATTACCGAGTGCATTTACAACTGTATCAACGAAAAAATCACCGCAAAGGACGCTGTGGAGCTTTTGATGGGCAGAGATAGAAAGAACGAAAAGCATATTGACTAGAAAGATAGCCGGAGGGGGAACCTCCGGCTGTGTTTATAATGAAAGGAGCCGGTATAGTGAAACTGAAAGTGCTGGTAGATAACAATACTTACATCGACGAATATTATCTGGGAGAACCAGCGGCAGCCTTTTATATTGAGGAGGGCGGCGAGCGGATTCTCTTCGACTGCGGCTATTCAGATGTGCTTCTAAAAAATGCGGAGCTGATGGGTATAGATTTATCCTCCTTGACGAAGATTGTGTTTTCCCATGGACACAACGATCATACCAGAGGGTTGTTGTTTTTAAAAGACAGGGCTGATTTGTCGGCAGTTTCTTTGATTGCACACCCAGACTGTTTTCTGCCGCGGGAAGATGAAACGGGAAGCTTTGGTGCGCCTTTTTCTCTTGCGGATGCTGCTTTGTGGACGAAGCTTACGACAACGTGTGAGCCTGTTAATCTGATCGATAAGCTGGTATGGCTTGGTGAAATTCCTAGAGGCAATGACTTTGAGGCATCAGAACCTGTCGGGCGCAGGCTGAAGGATGGCCTTTGGGAAGATGACTATGTCATGGACGATACAGCACTGGCATACCGCGGGGAAGAGGGACTGTTTATCATTACCGGCTGCTCTCACAGCGGAATTTGCAACATCATAGAATATGCAAAGAAAGTCTGCGGTGACAGCAGAATTGCCGGCATCATCGGAGGCTTTCATCTCTTTGAAAAGGGCAGGCAGCTGGATAAGGCGGTTGAATATTTGAAATCCTGCGGCGTAAAACGACTGTATCCGTGTCACTGTGTGTCCCTTGCGGCAAAGGCGGCAATGCTGGCGGAATTGCCGGTTGTTGAAGTCGGCGTAGGATTGAGACTGGAACTCCAATAGGGTAAGTTTTATAGGAGGTAACGATGTATCGTTTTGATGGGAACGCGAAAAATCGAAGCCTTGCGAAGTTGTTTGCAGGCTGGGATGAGACTATGATTTGGTCCTGCCTGCAGGGCATCATGGGCGAGATTTATACAGATGACGCAGTGCATCCGAAATCGGCGGCTGCAGTGCTGGGCGATTTCTGCTTTTTAGCGGGAGCGCCTTCTCTTGATTTTTTGACATCCTTCGCAAAGGGTGGCTGTCACAACTTTTGTATCATGGTTCCGGCAAGCGACGCGCTGGGTGATTTAATTGAGGATTTTTTCGGAGAACGGGCAAAGAAGTTTACCCGCTATGCCACCCAAAAGGACGCCAGCTTTGATCTGGCAAGGCTTCGCCAATTGGCTTCTGCGGTGCCTGCAGGCTTTACCCTTGCACCGATCGATGAAATAATTTTTGATCGGGCAAAATCCATGGAGTGGAGCCGAGATTTAGTGTCACAGTATGCGGATTACGAAGTATACCGTGAGAAAGGCGTTGGAACAGCAATTTTACATCATGGGGAGCTGGTTTGCGGCGCGTCCTCTTACAGCGTCTACAATGGCGGCATTGAAATTGAAATCGACACCAGAGCCGATTGGCGCAGAAAAGGGCTTGCTCGCCTATGCGGCGCGGCGCTGATCTGCAGATGTTTGGAACAGGGACTCTATCCCAGCTGGGACGCCCATAACAAAGCGTCTCTGGCGCTGGCGCAGCAGCTGGGTTACGTGCTGGATCACAGTTATATCGCTTATGAAGTGAGAAAGTAGAGGGAGCAAATGGAACAGATGGACGAAAAACGGCTGGCGGCCTTTGAGAAAATGCTGACCTTTGTACAGCAGGAATATGACAAAACGACGGAAAAGATGGAGGATTTGAAAGGGGACGGGAAGGAAAAATCCGCCACTTATCGTCAACTCATGGGGAATAAGCTGACATATCAGAATTTGCTTGCGATGTACAGGCTGTATGATCTTTTATGAGTTTTAAGCTGGTAGCAGGTATTTAATGCAAGAAAAGAAAGAATGGCATACATTCGTTGATTTAACTGAAGTATACCACTCTATTAATGATTGGAATCGTTAGTATTGTTTTTTTGCTAGATTTATTAGATGGCGAAATAACAGATTCATGCGTGGTTCTGTTTCAGTCAATTCCTCAGGATGCCATTGAACCA
The DNA here is from genome assembly GCF_943192965.1 of Senimuribacter intestinalis. NCBI lineage: Bacteria > Bacillati > Bacillota > Clostridia > Peptostreptococcales > Anaerovoracaceae > Senimuribacter > Senimuribacter intestinalis. The sequence continues at coordinate 64,964 of NZ_CALPCF010000010.1, read as the reverse complement.
GCAAAGTTTTACCGTCCTCACTCTCCAGTGCTTCTATGACATTGTCATTGGTTTGAGCCGCAATTTTAAATCCTTTTCCGGGTTTATCTACGCATTGGTGATGCATAGTGTTGGTTTGGATTGTATTTGTCTTTAGTATTTTTTCCAAAGTGCTGCCCGATTCAATATGAATTTGATGCATGAGATAGCTTCGATCTAATTTCTGTGCATGGAGTTGGTAATTACCCGGCATCATAGAGATGTCCTGATATAATGTGCCTCCAGATGCAGCGTTAATTAATTGCAGCCCTCTGCAGATTCCAAGCACAGGCAGAGAATTTTTTTTTGCATATTGATAAACCCATTGCCAGAAGCGGTCAGTCTTTATATTGACGGCGCCCAATGGTGGGAGAGGCTCCTGATTGTATATTCTTGGATCTACATCCTCACCACCGGGAAAGAGAAAACCGTCGCATAGACTGCACATTTGCAGCCATATCGTTTCATCACTGACTGGAGGAAGAAGCAGAGGCGTTCCCCCGTTTTTTGATATTGCTTCCACATAACTTTGATTTGCATAGTGGGTAGGTATACACACCCAGGGAAGTTGTACGCTTCCTTTGGCTCCAAGAATGCCAATCGTTGGTTTGCAGACTGTTTTTTCCATGCTTTACTCCTCAAAGAACTCATCAATTTTATCATAGAAATATTTTTTTATTAGCGTAGTGATTTTTGAGTCGCAATATTCATTCCAAAGGGTTTCTTCCGCAAAGGTCAGACGCAGCGGCATGTTTTTTTCAAGAAACCTTTGATCGCATGGCACATCTATAGCTTCAGCACGCGCTTTCATAAATTCCATCAGATGCTGGCGCAACTGAATGATTCCTTGAATAACGGCTGTTTCACCATGTTCGCCCAATTGCGAAATTGCCTCCTTTGCAATAAAATATATGATCAGAATGGAAAGTCTGTTGTAACCATCCTTGTGTGTTCCTAAATCATACTGAAAATCCTCAGATAAACAATAGTTTGAATCATATTCTTCGAAAGCTTCCTTTCGTTCCTGCTCTGTCATATTTCCGGGACGAAGGTATACTGAGAAACAACAGTAATTATCACCATCTTCTGTGAGAGTTTTGGCGAGGTTTGTCTGCGATTTTTCAGCATAGGCGCTGAAGCAGGCATGATGGAATTCTTCACAATAGATTCTGCCTAAGTGTTTGTTGCCATCGCTAATCCATTGCTGTGCAATAGGGCATACAAGCGTATAGGACAAACGTTGCTGTGGTGTGAGACTGATTTTTTCACGTTTGAAACGAGGATCGCTTGGTAGATCAAAGTAAGAAAATAGGTTTTTCAGGTTTAATTTCAGACCCATGGAAAGATGACGTTCACGCATTTTAGTGCCGCGTTCGATTCCATAATCTCAAATTCCCTGGCGAAGAACAGATTCGCCGCTTATGCCACATTGCTGTATGAGCGCACTAGCCATTTCTTCATAAATGATTGACCAGCTATCTTGTAAATTTGCGATCTGCAATTCTTCTAATTTTGTATATTCGTTCATTATAATGCCTCCTTATTTCTTAACGTTCACGAATAAAAGTCCATACCATCCATGCCATAAATCCGACAAGCAATCCCATATGTAAATAAATTATCGTATTCATATAATTTCCTCCTTATTTTATATCTGTCAGCGAGCGAGACGATGCTTTCTTATCCAGCGCTGTAATACCGAAAAAGAGAATAAAATTCAGCAAAGTACCGACTGCAGCGCCAGGAAGACCAAATATAGAAGCTCCCTGTATCTCTATTATAATAGCAGTGACAGAACCTACGATCATTGAAATATTAGCTGCTAAAGAGGATTTCTTTCCTTTTTTTGAGAAAAAGGCATATAACATTGGAATAAAGCAGCCACCGATATATGCGGCAGCAGCCAGATTCCAGATGGACATGATACTTTGCATCCATAGAGCCATCGCTAATCCACTGATACCAAGTGCCAATGTGGTTCTTTTGGTAATCCGCAGCATTGTCTTGTCATCAGCAGAAGAATTCATTAGATTCTTGTAAATATCATTAGAAAAGTTTGTCGCAGCTACCAGTAGATAGGAATCTGATATTGACAAAATTGCTGTTAATAGCGCTGCGAAGACGATTCCACGAAGTCCTGTTGGAAGATATTGTAAAAGCAGTGTAGAGAATACAGAATCCGGCGTGATATTTGGAAGTAGGGCATAGGCGCATGTACCAAGCAGCAGGATCATCATAAAAAATGTATGTGCAGGAATAATGCTTAATAATGTACCTTTTTTTGCAGTTTTTGCGTCTTTACATGCATAGAAACGTTGATATCGGTTTCCGTCTATAAAAGCAGATAAGCTAGTTGTAAAGATTAAACGAATGATCGTTGTCATATCAGAAGGGATTGTCAGATGATTATGCGGAACTGTAGTGATAATACCATCCCAACCTCCTACATTTTTGAAGACATAGAAAGCGGCGGCGGCAACACCTAACCCCATGATGATAAATTGTACGTAATCCGTGACTGCAACGCCCCAGAAACCGCTGAAGTATGTAAATAAAAGGATAACAATTGTACTAAAAACAGCGCCGTAAACAAAAGGGAGACCTGTCACAACATTGATGACTGTTGCAAAGGTTACAGTCTGCAAAGCTGGACCTGTCCCCAGCAGATAGAGAAAACTGCAAAATCTGCCGTATGCCTGTGCTGACTTTCCGTATGCTTGTCCTAAAACCTCTGGTGCAGTCAGACCAGAAAAAAGATTTACGCGTTCAGCCAGAAATAGTCCGATTAAAATGGTAGCAATATAGATTGCAAACATGGAAGGCAGAAGAGCAAAACCGCTTTCGTAAACCGTTCCTATCCAACCGTTGAGAACGCCTCCTCCGATAGAAGTCGCCATATATGTGCCGATAAAGATGGATAACCCCATTTTTCGTCCGGCAACGATGTAATCTGATGTGGTCTGCGTTTTGATTTGCAGCGCAGCCCAATTATGATTACACCTGAGAGATAGATGGCAATAATTACATAATCTAAAATATTCATTCTTTCACTTCCTCCTTTGAATTTTCTAAGAATTTATTGACTAAATTTTAGCACAGGAAGAAGACGGGCAGGTAGCCGTAAATAGTTGCTACTGTTGTAGCAAATTTCGACATCTAAAGAGTTCATGAGGTCAGTGCTTATACAAAGTATTTTTGGAGTTCTTTTAAAAAGAACTGATCAAGCTCGTTTGGGATATGATCCTGACGCATCAGCCAACCAATGATAGACTTAATCTGGCAGTTTCCTAAACGCAGCGTCCTAAGGGTTTGTTTTTTTGCATCCATATAAGTATCCAGCGCCCGTTCAGGATAAATAGAGTTCAGTGTAAAAGCATTTGTTTGCGCCATAACTTCATAAAGAGCAGCTCGTGATGTAGTTACAAACTTTTTCTTAGGGGGATTGATTTGCAGCTGTTGAAAGATATTGGCGTAGGGACCGGTGTCCAGGCTGACATAACCAACGAAGGGATAGCTTTCGAGCTGTTTTCGCGTAATATAGTCTGATTGCTGCTTATAAAGAGGATGTCCCTGACCGATGGTAATGCCGACTTCTAATTCCGCTAGCGGATAGAAACGCAGACGTTGAATCTCAAATTGTCTTCTGAGCGGTTCGCTTTAACAGTCCCAGATACGGATTACACCGATGGAAGCAATATGATCGGCCACATAGGTTGGAATTTCAACCTCATATTGCTCAAAGTGCTGTACAGTAATATTCAAATCTGAAAAATGCTGCGTCATGTTACATAAAATTGAGGAAACCAGTGGGAATCCGCTGCTTACGACTGAGAAGGTTCTTGCAATTTGCTCACGCTTTTGAACAGAAAAGGATTGTAATTGTTCAAGTTGCAGAATTAATGGTTTGATGTGGTCTAGGAAAAGTTTACCAAAGGGCGTCAAATGAACGCCTTTTGGAGAACGTACAAAGATTTCCTGTCCCAATTCATTTTCTAATTTACTGACTGCAGCAGATAAAACTGGACGAGAAATAAAAAGATTATTTGCTGCCATATTGATGGAAGCCACTTTTGCAATTTCTACGACGTAGCGTAACTGATCAATGGTCATGGTATTATTCCTTTCATTCGGCATTTTATAAAATTTTATCACAGGTTGGATAGAGGATACAACGATAAATTTTATCTCATTATGAGGATCACCACCTGGATTTTCCATTGACACAAGTCATTTCATTGTCTATAATGTATATTAATTTAATCACATGAACGCTTTTCTTACCCCCGGGTAAGGATATGACAGCATGCCGGTTTTGTCCCGTTAGGGCCACTTTCGTGGAGGGGCAGATCAGGGATGCTTTCTTTTTTGAAACAGGAGGTACAAGTAATGAATCACAAACAACAGCCATTTTCAGCACGCGAAGTCTTTGAGGCGTATGATCGGATTCACGATTACGTTTATTTAACGCCTTTAGAACCGTCTATTTACCTTGGCAAAGAAACTGGCAGGCAGTATTATTTTAAGCTGGAATGTAATCAAACGGTAAAGAGCTTCAAAATCAGAGGGGCGCTGAGCAAGATGACAACGCTGACAGAAGAAGAACGGAAGATAGGCGTAGCAACGATTTCTTCCGGGAATCACGGCGCCTCTGTCAGCTATGGCGCAAAGCTTTTGGGTATCGAAAATGCAAAGGTTATTGTGCCTGAGACTACGCCCCAGGCGAAGATAGACAAGATTCAGTTTTATGGGGCCGATGCGCTTTTGATGGGGAGAAACTATGATGAGGCTCATGCTTTGGGCATGTCATATATTCAGGAAAATGGGTTGACCTACATTGACGCATATTACGATGATCCTAAGATTTATGGAGGGCAAGGAACAATTGCCGTGGAAATTCTCAAACAAAATTCGTCTGTCGATACCATCGTTGTTCCTATCGGAGGCGGCGGTCTGATCACAGGCATAGCTGTCGCGGCAAAGGCAATCAAGCCAGAGATTCGTATCATCGGCGTGCAGACAGAGGCCTGTCCGGCTATGATCAAATCCTTTTCCGACCATGTGTTCTACGAAGAATATCCGGTAACTGGCGATACGATTTGCGACGCATTGGTTGGCGGCGTTGGAAAACTCGCTTATGAGATTCTGGAAGACTATGTAGATGATTTCATTCAGGTAAAAGAACGGTCTATACGTAAGGCGGTAAAACACATGATAAAAGAGGAAAAGTATATCGTAGAAGGCGCCAGCGCGGCTGCTGTGGCCGCTGTGATGGATGAGGCAGAAAGAATCGGCGGCAAAAATATTGCTCTGATTATGAGCGGCGGTAATATTGATGGTAATTTGATGGTGGAGCTGTTGAAAGAAAAATTGTAACAAGTAGTCATTTGTGGTATGATAAAGATATCCTGATGAGAGAAGAGGTGTGGTCTGTGGATATCAAATTAAAGGAAAAGATGATTGAGGTTGTTGAACAGAACATGGAGGAATTGACTTCCATCAGAACCTATCTGTATGAAAATCCGGAGATTGGCGGTGAAGAAGAAAAGGCAAGCGCGCTGCTGACAAAAACCATGGAGACGCACGGCTTTGATGTAAGCCGGAATATTTTAGACATACCATATAGCTTTCAGGCTGTCTATGACAGCGGAAGACCGGGTCCTTCTATCGGACTGACCTGTGAATATGACGCCCTTCCGTCTATGGGTCATGGCTGCGGTCATAATATCATAGCGACAGCGCCAATGGGAGCAGCATTTGCGCTACGGGAGGCGGTGAAGGAAACCGGTGGTAAGGTAATTTTGTTTGGCACACCGGCGGAGGAATGTTTTGTTACAAAAGCGCCTATGGCGGAAAACGGAGTTTTTGATCAGGTGGATGTAGCAATGACAGTTCATCCGAATCCTGTAAATCTGTCCAGCGGAAAGACAACAGCTTTGGACGCGTGGCAGGTTGAATTCTACGGCAAAGCTTCCCATGCGGGCGCAGCGCCGGAAGACGGCATCAATGCGCTGGATGCGGCAGTTCATTTTTATAGTTTGATTGGATTTGAGAAGCAGTATTTGAAGAATACCAATATTTACGGTGTATTTGTAGATGGCGGTGAGAAGTGCAGTATGATTCCTGCTCACGCGTCTGTCAAATATCTGGTAAGAGCAAGTTCTATGAAGGATATCCGAAAAATACGCGATTTGTTTGAACGGTGCGCGCAGGCTGCATGCGCGGCAGTAGGCACAACCTACAAAATCTGGAACAATGAGCCGGGCAATAAAAATATGGTTACCAACAGAACGCTGGCGGATATCTTTGATAAGCACTATATGGCTATTGGAGGCGGGCAGATGCCTCACATTGACAGTACAGGTTCTACGGATATGGGAGATGTCAGTCAGGTTGTACCAGCGATTCATCCATGGATTGGTCTAGGATGTCCGGATTTGCAGTTGCATACCAATGAGTTTGCTGATGTGACTGTTACGGAAGCAGGAGACAGGGCGATTCGTTTGGGAGCGGAGGCTTTGGCACTGACAGGATTGGAAATCCTCTGTGATCCAGAGCTTTTAGCTGTTATTAAAGCAGAGTTTGACGAAAGTATGAAGAATAATTGAGTAGAAAGAGAGACAAAATCAGGTTCATGAAAGAGAAGACATTTCACATTACAACTTTTGGCTGTCAGATGAATGAGCACGATTCTGAAGTCATGGCAGGCATGCTTTTAGAAAAAGGCTTTACGCCGGTGAAGGAGCGAAAAGACGCTGACGTTGCCATTATCAATACCTGCAGTGTACGGGATAATGCGGATAAACGTTTTTTTGGCACATTGGGACAGCTGAAACACAGAAAAAAGGACGATCCCAATTTCCTGGTCTGCGTCTGCGGCTGTATGATGCAGCAGCAGCACGTTATTGATACCATTAAAGCCCGGTATCCATGGGTAGATATCATCTTTGGAACCCACAACATTCATCAGTTTCCAGAACTGATTGACAATGCGCTCAACGAGAAAAAGAAGCAGGTGGAAATCTGGCCAGACGGCGGCGAGATCGTAGAAGGACTGCCAGCGAAGCGGCTTTACGAAAGCAAGGCGCTGGTCAACATCATGTTTGGCTGCAACAATTTCTGCACTTACTGCATCGTGCCGTATACCAGGGGCAGAGAGCGGAGCAGAAAGCCTTCGGAAATTCTCCGTGAAGTGCGGGAATTGGTAGCCGATGATGTTAAGGAAATCATGCTTTTAGGGCAGAATGTCAATTCTTATAAAGGCGCAGATGGGGTGGATTTTGCAGCGTTAATCTATATGCTCAATGAAATAGAAGGGCTTGAGCGGATCCGTTTTATGACTTCACATCCGAAAGATTTGTCTGATAAGCTAATCCAGGCATTTGTGGACTGCGATAAGCTCTGCAAGAATATTCATCTGCCGGTACAGTCAGGCAGCAGCCGGATTCTCAAAGCCATGAACCGTCACTACGATAAAGAGCAGTATCTGGCTCTTGTTGAGAAGCTGAAAACTGCTGTACCTGGCATCACTATGTCAACGGATATTATTGTAGGATTTCCGGGAGAAACAGAAGAGGACTTTGCAGAAACGCTGGATTTAGTCAGCAAAGCACGCTATGATTCCGCTTTTACTTTCCTATATTCCATCAGGAAGGGCACGCCGGCGGAAAAGTATGAGGATCAGATTCCAGAGGAAGTTAAGCATGAGCGGTTTAATCGGCTGGTAGAATTGATGAACGGCATCAGCGCGGAAAAGAACGCCGCCTATGTGGGAACTGTGCAGCAGGTGCTGGTAGAAGGACCGAGCAAAACAGGAAGTAAAACCTTTGCAGGAAGAACCGATGGGTTTAAGCTGGTGAACTTCCGCAGCGAGACTGACATGACAGGAAAGATGATAGATGTAAAGATTACAAAGAGCAACACCTTCAGCCTGGAAGGAGAAATTTTATGAATCCGAAGCTGAGAAATCTTTGCACTGTCATTACAGATTTTGTGCCGGGCTGTGAGCAGGAAGCGCGGGATAGGGAAGTTATGCTTCGTTTTTTACAAGAAAACGACAATTGTCTGGTGCGGGAGAATCTGACTGCACATTTTACAGCTTCCTCGTGGATTGTCAATGATGGTGGCGATAAAGTACTTATGGTCTACCACAATCTGTATGACTCTTGGGCCTGGACTGGCGGTCACGCTGACGGTGAAGCCGATCTGCTTTCTGTTGCAATCCGTGAAGCAAAGGAAGAAACTGGGGTGCAGGATTTCAAGGTGCTGCGGCGTGTACCGTTTTCTCTTGAAATTATCACCGTAGACGGTCATGAAAAACGCGGCGATTACGTGCCGTCACACCTTCATTTGAATTTGACCTACCTGCTGCAGGCAGATGAAAATGCGCCGCTTTCTGTTAAAGCAGATGAAAACAGCGGAGTGCAGTGGATTCCTGTCAGTCAGCTTGCGCAGCGCGTCAGCGAACCGTGGATGCTAAAGCGGGTATATGGAAAGCTTATTAGCAGGGCGTAGGTGCGGTGTGCATATATTTTGAAAAAATACTTAAAATATGCACATTATCGTGCATATTTTGACGATAAACTTCGAATATATGCATTTTTTTAAGAAAACTCATGTCGTTTATAGGAAATTTTAGCTGAATATATAGAGAGTTGTACATATTTTGAAGAAAACTCCTGAAAATATGCATGTATGGTCGAAAAATTATGCATATTTTAGGAGTTTTTTTATTATATATGCATTTCTGCAGGAATCTAATGCTACTAAATTGATGGGGAAAAAATTCATCTCCAGTTATGAGAAGGCTATAAAGAAATTTCAAACGTTGTTAGCATTAGGCGACTATAAAGATGTAAAGACTCAAACTAAAAACTGTTTTGCAGGTGAGTACGGAAGAAATTGTGAAGTGACAAAATCAACATTCGTACAGAAAGAAAAAGCTATAATTGAGTTGATTTTACATTGCAAAAGACGAACAAAATAGCTATAATGAATTACTAAAGAGTTAACATTATAGTTATGTGCAGGCGGGTTTCTTTTTAGTGAGATTATAATGACACAATAGCAGGAGGAACAATGGGGAAAGTAATCAAGGATACGATTCATGCGAATGGAATAGATATTGGAATTTACACACAGGATTTTGAAAATGAATTCATTTCATTAACAGATATTGCTCGGTATAAGAGTGATGACCCAACAGCAGTTATTCAAAATTGGATGAGAAATCGGGATGTGATAGAATTTTTGGGATTATGGGAAAAACTCCATAATCCGGATTTTAAACCCCTCGAATTCGAGGGGTTTAGAAAACAGGCAGGAGCAAATGCATTTACAATGTCACCAAAGAAATGGATAGAAGCTACAGAAGCTATTGGAATTGTTTCAAAAGCAGGACGTTATGGAGGAACATATGCCCATAGTGATATTGCAATGTCCTTTGCAACGTGGATTTCGCCAGAATTTCAGTTATATATAATGAAAGATTACAGAAGATTGAAGACGGACGAGAATAGTCGATTATCTTTGAACTGGAATTTGAATAGAGAAATTTCCAAATTAAATTATAAGATACATACGAATGCAATTAAAGAAAATCTTATTCCACCGGAATTAACGCCTGCGCAGATTGCTTATACATATGCAAATGAAGCTGACATGTTGAATGTTGTTTTATTTGGAAAAACAGCGAAGCAGTGGAAAGTCGAAAATCCTATGGTAAAAGGAAATATGAGAGATGGTGCGACACTAAATCAGCTTTTGGTGCTTGCAAATTTAGAGAGTTATAATGCCATTCTGATTACCCAAGGGAAAAATCAAAAAGAGAGAATGGAGTTGCTTCGTCAACTGACGATACAACAACTGCAGACGTTGGAAGCTGTAAGCTTGAATAATCTTCCGCAAGTAGCAGAACGCTAGTGTTTTCCTGCAAACCAGAGTTTAACAGGGTTGCAAAATTAAACCGCACTAATATATTCCTCAAGAACCTTCAGGGATTTTGGTACCGGCAGATCCGCAGGCAGGATGCCTTTTTTTACGAGGCTTTCAAAGAGCTCCATGGCTGCAGGCTTTTTTAAATTGGTCTGCTGCAAGATGGTGTCGTTTGAAAAAACCTCGACAGGAGTGCCGTGCATCAGTGTTTTACCTTCTGCAATTAATACGATTTCATCAGCCCATTCCAAAGCATAATCGACGTTATGGGTGGACATAAGAATTGTAATACCTTGTTCTACGAGCATATCCACAATTTTGTTGACGATGATTGTATGCTTAGGGTCGAGAGAGGAGGCTGGTTCATCTAAAATGATGATTTCCGGGTGCATGACTAAAACATCGGCAATAGAAACCTGTTTCTTTTGACCTCCGGAAAGAGAGTGGGTGGGTTTATGCTGAAAATCTGTAATTTCCAGAGTTTCGATGACTTTTGCGACCTCTTTGCGTGCATCTTGCTCGCTCATTCCCATGTTAAGAGCGCCAAAAGAAATTTCCTGTGTCACTGAGGCAGAAAACAGCTGATTATCCGGGTCCTGAAAGACAATGCCTACCTTGCTTCGAAGGTCTAAAAGACCTTTTTTGCTGTAGTCCACAGGCTTTCCGTCTAAGTAGAGTGTACCTTCTGAAGGTTTGTGAATGCCGTTTAAGCACAGGAAAAAAGTAGACTTTCCAGCGCCGTTTGCACCCATAAAGGCAACCTTGCGGCCACGCTCAATTTCCAGACTGAGTCCGTTTAAGGAATAGCTTTTTTCGTCGTCGTAGGAAAAAAATAAATTGTCTGCTTTAATGATAATATCTTTCGTCATGTCTTTCGCGGAAGCTCCTATCTCCATAATTTAAACCATAAAGTAAAAGCCAAAAGGGCAGTTTCATAAAGTACAATGTAGTAGATATTTCTTTTGCTGGTGGGATGGCTTTCTTCCAGCACTCTAATTTCACCATCATATCCTCTGGACTCCATAGCGTCATAAAGATTTCTGGAACGCTTCATAGATCTGATAAACAGCGCCTGCACCATAGAGGCAAAAGATTTTATTGATGTTTTAAAATCCTTGTGTCCAAGGCGGGCGCTTTGTGAAGTGGAAATGTAGTAGGCTACGTCCAGCAGCACAAAGATATACCGGTAAATCAGAAGCATGAGCTCTATCATAAGAGCTGGCACATGAAGCTTTCTGAGGACGCTTAGAATATCTGTCATAGTAGTATTAAAAGATAAAAAGTATAGACAGGATACGGCGGCTAGTGCTGTAGTGATAAGCTGTGCCCCGTGCAAAATGCCTGCAAAACTTCCAGTGACGTACCAGCTTCCAATAGGAACTGCAAAGGCGTCAAGGGGATGTTTTCCGATGTTGATGATAATGGCAGTAGTGCTCAGTATGAGAAAGGCCAGGGGGACCATCATCAAATTTCTGTATCTGGCAGCGGAAATACCGCCGCGAACAATGGTTAGCCAGCTGTTGACTCCAATGACAAAGACGCCCATAGCAATGGAACGACTGACAATACAAAAAATGAGAGTCAGCATTGCAAAAGCGAACTTTTCCATGGGGTTTACATATCTGAGTTTTGACAAATAGCACAGCTTATCTACAATAATCATAATTTATTTATTCATCCTTCATCCATTTTTTTCTTTCGTAAAACCGACCCATAAAGAAGGCGAGAATGCCGACTCCGATACCGGTCTGTACGCAGAAAATTAAACTTTCGATTTCACCGGGAATTTCACCGCCCAGATAGCTTTCCAAAATCGGTGTAAACCAAGGTTCATATTCACCGCCCTGTATTTCTTCTATAGCGCCGCCAGCAGCGTCATCAGAGCCGCCAAATTCAGCGTCTTTGAGCATTAAGAAGGGTACGACTGCGATGAGAATTGCCAGAATCAGAAGCAGAACCACAAGACCCTTTTTAGATTTCTTCTTATCCATATTATTTGCCCTCCTTGATAAATCCGATTGATTTCAGTTCAGGTTTCGCAAAGGATTCTAAACCGATGACGATGATAACAGTCAAAATGCCTTCTACGATAGCAAGAGGTACTTGCGTCGTAGCAAAAATACCCATGAATTTCGCAAGAGAAGCACCGACACCTCCTACTTCTGAAGGATAAGCCAGAGCCAGCTGCAGACTGGTAATGCAGTATGTAAGCAAATCACCTAAGGCAGCTGCCAGAAATACAGAAAACATTTTGTTTACCTTTAACTTTTTGCATAGCTTGTACACGCCATAGGTGATAAAAGGTCCTGCGATAGCCATGGAGAAAGTGTTCGCTCCAAGGGTAGTAAGACCGCCGTGAGCCAGCAGAATTGCCTGAAATAAAAGTACGATAATTCCCAAAATGCTGACTGCTGCAGGACCGAAAAGGATTGCGCCAAGACCGGTTCCTGTCATGTGAGAGCAGCTTCCTGTAACCGATGGAATTTTTAGCGAGGAAATTACAAAGATAAATGCACCTGCCATGGCAAGTACAGTGATAATTTTTCTATTATCTGTAAGGGTATTTCTGATGGAGAAAAAACCCCAGATAAGAAATGGAACGCATATCGCTCCCCATACCAGACAGTAGGTTCCGGGTAAGTAGCCCTCCATAATGTGCATGGCATTTGCCGTGGGAACCATACCAAAGACCAGTGAAAAAACTGTTACAATTGATAAAAATAATTTTTGCCTTTTTGTCATAAAGTATCTCCTTTCTTGATAAACAAATGAACAAAACACGAAATGTTGTATCTCTACGCAATAAAAAATCCTGTCATTTATGACAGGTGCAGCGATAGAAAAGTATGCAAAAAATACTTTCCGTTTCGTGTTCACACCCGGTCATCGTTCGTAACCTGTGTAAATTGGCTGTATTTGGGTAGTTCTTCTGACTTAGACATCTGGCACCCTTATCTTGCCTTCCCAGTTTCCCAGTGACATAAATTAAGATAGGGCTACGTCATTACAGCGGCGCGACCGTGCAGGACTTTCACCTGCTTCTCTTTTAAACCCCTTGAAAGGGACCCTTATACATTCAATTGTAACCTCATTATATTACCGGAGGTTGTATTTTGTCAAGCGGAGGATAGGGGCAAAAAAAGATTCTGTACAAATGCGATTTGATATGATACAATGTCAGCGTAGAAGCGTTGATGCTTTGAAATAACAACTGAATGACAAGTATTTCTTGTCTGTTTTAACAGCAAAGAGGGAAACAGGTGCAAATCCTGTGCGGTTGCCGCCGCTGTAAGGAAGGAGTCATGCCGAAATACCACTGGACAGATAGTCTGGGAAGGTGTGCATGATGAAGATATCCGAGCCAGAAGACCTGCTTGAAATACTAGGAGTGCGCCTGACGGTTATCAGGTTTCCTAAACGACAGATACAGAAAATACGGGCTGTAGCATATTTTGCTACAGCATTTTTATTATTCTAATATTAAAACTTGCTTAGGAGAAATCAAAGTGGAAGAAAGAGAGTTAGAGCTAAGGAAGAAGCTGCTGATTGAAAAGATCAGTCGAAATCCAGACAGGAAATACGGGCAGAATGACAAAACTTCTGCTGTCTGGAAAAATTATGCATTAGCAAGTCCGGACGGCAAATGTGTCTACCAAAGCTTTTCTGATGAAGAACTGCTCGCTTATCTAAGGCGTTTAGCGTCAGAACTGGGGTATGGCCCTACGCAGGGAGAAGTATTTTGGATATTGAAAGACTACATCAAACAAAGGTTTGGTAAATGGCCTTATGCGCTTCGTGCTGCAGGGCTTTCCGCGTCAGCAGGTAAAGGCGGAAAAACTATGGAGCAGATGGAAAAAGAGCGATTGCATAAGGAAAAGCTTCTTGACATGGTCAGAGAAAAAGCACTGGAGCTTGGGAAAATTCCGCATCCCAGAGATCTGCCTGAGGTTTGCAGGGAAATCAAAAAATATTACAGCGGCTGGACTTCTGTTATTAAAGCTGCAAAGCTGGATGCTGATTTTCTTAAAAGAGCAGTCTATAAGATTCCTGATTTAGAACTGGAATATATCAATATGCTGGAAGCAGTTAGAAATTTTGCTCATGAAATAGGACGAAGTCCTCTTCATGGAGAAATTGAACAGGCTGTTAAGCAGGCGCTCATAGAGCGATGCGGCTCCTGGCGCAATGCGCTGTTTCAGATTGATTTGGAACCGGTCCTCCGAATGGAGCCTTTTCACGATATTTATATCGACCATAGAATGACAGAAAATCGAAGGCATCATTCTGACAGTCTCTATGGCTGCTATTATAAGGTATTGAATCTGGATGAAGATGATAGAAAGCGCCTTGGTATGGTAAAAGATATCTATCTGAAAAACGGAAAAATTCCTATGAAAAAGGAAGTGCCAAGACAGCTGCGGCAGGATTTGCACGAAAAATGCGGTTCCTGGGGTAACGTTCTCTATCAGATTGGCGTTACGCCAAAGGAATACTACGAGGAGAAAAATAAAAAGAAAAATAGTAATCAAGGAAAGTAAGAGGAATAAAAAGATGAATCAGAAACAAGACACCGCGATTCTGGTAGTCAGCTTTGGCACCAGCTATAACGAAAATAGAAAGGTCACAATAGATGCTATTGAGCAGGCAGTTGCGGATGCTTTTTCAGATTATCCGGTGCGGCGTGCTTTTACCAGTCAGATGATTATTAATAAGCTAAAGAAAAGAGATGGACTTCATATCGACAACGAAGCTGAGTCACTGCAGCATGCAGCAGCAGATGGATTCAGAAAGCTGGTGATACAGCCGACACATTTGATGAATGGAACAGAGTATCACGACCTTCTGCGCGATGTGGAAAAACATAGAGATCTTTTTGCAGCTGCAGTACTTGGAGAACCTCTTTTAACTGATAAAGAGGATTTTGAGAAAGTTGCAGCTGCCATGGTGGAAGACACAAAAGAGCATACGGATGAAAAGACGGCCGTGGTGTTGATGGGACATGGAACAGGTGTTGAGGCAAACAGGGTATACTTTGATTTGCAAGATGAGCTCAGAAAACAGGGACACCACAACTATTTTATCGCAACTGTGGAAGCGGTACCAACGCTGGAAGATATTCTTCCTGCCTTAAAGGAAGGCGGTTATGAAAAAATTGTGCTGCAGCCTTTAATGATTGTTGCAGGCGATCATGCCAATAACGATATGGCAAGTGATGATGAAGATTCATGGAAAACGATTCTGGAAAAAGAGGGCTATGCGGTGCAGTGTGTACTGCGAGGCATGGGGCAGATTCCTGCAATCAGAGAAATTTTTGCGCAGCATACAGCAAGGGCATTTGAAAAGCTTAAATAAGCATCCCGATAAACGGCTGCTTCAAGCTGGTGCAAATTGCAGTTGACAGCCGAAAACGATTGTAATATAATTCTGTTAAACAACTTGAAAATATTGGTTGATAAAATCGTAATATGGAATCAGGTGAGAGTCCTGAACAGTCCTGCTGCCGTAATGACGGAGTTTTTATGCAAGGCATATGGCCGGTCACTGGGAATCGTTCCTGGGAAGGCGCATAAGAGCGTTGACGTCAGAGTCGGAAGACATCCCAATATTTTACCATGAAAGTCACAGGATATGAGTTTTAGGGTAATAATAGTAAATTCTTCGGCGGCTGGACTCCCAAAACGGAAAAGAAGGAGACAGTGCGAAGAGTTTTACTTAATGCAAGATAAATTTGAACCCGAATCCTGTGGATTCGGGTTTTTCTATTGCAACATTATTCATTGCAGGAAAAGCTTGCAGAAAGGATAATATGGAGAAGTTTACCGTCAAAAATGGAAAAAAACTAAAATACGGTTTTACAACCGGAAGTTGCGCTGCTGCTGCAGCTGCAGCGGCAGCGGCTATGCTTTTTTCTGGAGAGAAAGTCTCTGAGGCGGAGGTTATATTGCCTGCAGGAGAGAAAACGACCATGCAGGTCAGTGAAATAGATATAGATAAGGGTACGGTTTGCTGCACGGTGATAAAAGACGGAGGCGATGACCCTGATGCAACCCATGGCGCAGGAATTTCAGCCTGTGTCAGCAAGGAGCCGATTTCATCGGGAACTTTAGCAGAAACTCGAGATCGTATTACCTTGCTGGGCGGCTGCGGCATAGGCATTATTACAGCAAAAGGCCTGCAGTGCAGCGTAGGAGAGCCTGCCATCAACCCGGTGCCGAGGCAGATGATCTTTGAAAATGTGCAAAGGATACGCAGGAAGTACGGAAAAGAGGAGGAACCTATATATATAGAAATTTCTGTGCCTTGCGGTGCGGAGATTGCAAAAAAAACATATAACCCAAGACTTGGGATTGTTGGGGGGATTTCTATTCTGGGAACGACAGGTATTGTCGATCCTATGAGTGAAAAGGCTCTTGTCGATACGATTAAGACTGTGATCGACAAACAGTATCAGGAGAATCCGAAGCGGATTCTTATCGCCCCGGGAAATTACGGCAGGGAATTTTGCCGTGAGTATCTGGGACTGGATATCGCAAAGGCTGTACCCATCTCTAACTATATTGGAGAAGCTTTGGATTACATTAAGTTTAAGGGGTTTGAGGAAATACTTCTGGTAGGTCATACTGGCAAGCTGATCAAGCTGGCAGCAGGGATTATGAATACCCATTCCTCTTACGCTGATGGCAGAATGGAGATTATCGGTATGCATAGTGCCGTTTGCGGTGCTGACTGCGATACTGTAAAAGCAATTGCAGAGTGTATTACCACCGATGAGGCGTTTGCTCTGATTCAGGAAAAAAATTATTATGAGGAAGTAAAAGCAAGGATTTTGGAAAAGGTTCTGTACCATCTCCATTTCAGGCTGAAAGGACAGGTGAAAGTTGAGACGGTATTGTTTACTACAGATCGAAACCATATTATGAAAAGCCCTGGTGCAGACCGGCTTGCTGAAATGATACGAAAGGATATGAAACAGATATGAGTGGAAAATTTTATGCAGTAGGACTGGGACCGGGAGATCCACAGCTGCTTACAATGAAAGCCATCAATGTAATGAAAGACTGTCATGTTATTGCAGTGCCAAGAAGCGGAGCAGCAGAAAACGTGGCGCTGAAAATTGCGGGAGATTACATCTTGGACAAGGAAATCCTGGAATGCGATATGCCCATGATTAAAGATAAAGAAGAGCTTAATCGCTGTCACGAGAGGTCTGCTGATGCCATTTCCGAAATTTTAGAGCAGGGAAAGGATGTGGCGTTTCTGACCTTAGGAGATCCGGCAATTTACAGCACAGTCATGTACGTGCATAGAAAACTCGCCCAGCGGGGTTATCAGACAGCAATGGTGCCGGGCGTTCCGTCCTTCTGCGGTGCGGCGGCCAGTCTGAATATATCTCTTTGCGAACGTGAGGAAATGCTGCACATCATTCCGGCGACCTATAAAGGAAGTCAGGCGGAAGAACTGGAAGGCACGAAAGTGCTGATGAAGTCAGGCAAAACCATCATGAAGATTAAAGATCAGCTGGCTGACAAGAAAGCTATGATGGTAGAATGCGCCACCATGGAAAATGAAAGGGTATATCAGGACCTAAAAGAACTGAAAGAGCAGTCCAGCTACTTTTCGCTGATTATAATTCCGTCGGAAGACAGACAAAAGGAGAGTTAAACTATGATTTATTTTATCGGAGCAGGTCCGGGCGCTGCAGATTTAATTACTGTCAGAGGGGCGGAGCTTCTAAAGAAAGCAGACGTTATCATTTATGCAGGTTCTCTTGTGAATCCGGCACTTTTAGATTATGCTGGTAAAGACTGTAAGATTTATAACAGTGCCAAGATGACTTTGGAAGAGGTTATTGCGGTGATGAAAGAAAACAAGGGAAAGGAAGTAGTTCGGCTCCACACAGGAGATCCTTGTATCTACGGCGCGATTAGAGAGCAGATGGATATTTTAGACCGGGAAAATATGGAATATGTTTCTGTACCCGGCGTCAGCTCCTTTATCGGTGCAGCAGCAGCATTAAATGCAGAATACACTTTGCCTAATGTGAGTCAGACAGTCATTTTGACAAGAATGGCAGGAAGAACCCCGGTTCCTGAGAAAGAAGAAATTTCTAAACTGGCTGAACATGGAGCAACCATGGTAGTATTTCTGACCTCCACCATGCTGGCTGAGCTTTCTGAACGACTCATTGCAGGTGGATACGCACCGGACAGCCCGGCGGCGATTGTTTATAAGGCAACCTGGCCGGACGAAAAGGTGGTTCGCACCACGGTGAAGGATATCGCAAAAGCTGCAGAAGAAAATGGTATCAATAAAATGGCGCTGATTATGGTAGGCGGTTTTTTAGGCAGCGAATACGAGCGTTCTAGGCTCTATGATCCGTCTTTTACTCATCTGTTCAGAGAGGCGACAAAATAATGAAAAACATCAGTATTCTGGCATTTACGGCTAGAGGACAAAGCCTGGCAGAGAAAATTGCAGAAAGGCTGAAAGAGACGTGCAGTGCGGAGATTTTCGATAAAAGAAAAGAAAGCGCGAGAGAATATCTGAAAGCAAACTTTGAGAAAAAAGACACTTTTCTCTTTATCTGCGCGGCAGGCATTGCCGTTCGCCTGATTGCACCGCTGATTAAAACCAAGGATCAGGATCCGGCAGTAGTAGTCATGGACGAGTTTGGCAGATTTTCCATACCGCTGCTTTCCGGCCATCTGGGCGGCGCAAATGAAGCGGCGGCAGAGTTTGCAAAGGTGACGGGAGCGGAGCTGGTGCTGACTACGGCTACCGATATCAACGGACAGTTCGCAGTAGATGTATGGAGTAAATATGCAGGCTGTCATATTATGGATATCAGCAAAATCAAGTTGATATCATCAGCGATTTTGCGAGGAGAAAGGGTGGGGATTTCCAGCGCATTTCCCTTTGAGGGAAAATTGCCGCAGGCTCTGACTCTCGATGAAACGGAAAGTGGTATTTGTGTCAGCCTTGCCGGAAATCAGAATGTTTTTCAAAATACCATTAATCTGGTGCCGCGCATTGTTACAATCGGTGTCGGATGTCGTAAAGGTGTCAGTGCAGAGGCTTTTGAAAGATTTATTTTGGAGCAGCTGGCAGATAAGCACATTGCGATTGAAGCGGTAGAGCAGCTGGCATCTATAGATTTGAAGAAATATGAGACCTGTATTCTGACATTCTGCGACAAATATGAGATTCCTTTGGTTACTTATACGGCAGAGGAGCTGCAAGAAGTGCAGGGGTGCTTTGTACCATCAGCACTGGTCAAATCAGTAACGGGTGCTGATAATGTTTGTGAGCGCAGCGCAGTACTGGCGAGCAATTACGGAACAAAAATATTATCAAAGACCAGTGGAAGCGGCTGTACCTGCGCCCTGGCTATGAGAGATTGGAAGTGTAATTTTTGAATATCATTATGTCATATATTGATTATAACATGGCGGGGCTTAGAGAAAGAGAGATATTCTCCTGTACAAAGACGCAGACTGCAGAGCTTTATGATAAGCTGAAGGAAAAAGAGGAGATACTGGGGGCAGTTCTCATCGCCACATGTAACAGGACAGAGCTATATCTGTCTCTCAAGGACGAAGCAGTATTAAACCCTTTTAAGGAGCTTTGCCGGATGATAGGGGTTGAGTATGGGACTTACGCCTATATGAACCGGACACTGACAGGCGATGATGCGATTATCCATCTGTGTAAAGTGGCAGCGGGTGCTGAATCTCAGATTTGGGGCGATGATCAGATTGTGACACAGGTAGATGATGCGCTGAAAGCTGCCCAAAAAGCGGGGGTGACAGATACTCTGCTCAATGTCATTTTCAGAAATGGTGTCAGTGCGGGAAAAAAGGCAAAAACTCTGGTGGATTTCAAGTTTGATGACAATTCAACTGCTTCTCGGGCGGTCAAACTGATTCGTACCAATCCGGCACTGAAAAAGGTGCTGGTCATCGGAAATGGAATGATTGGACGTCTGGTTGCGGAAATTCTGGTAAAAGAGGGCTTAGAAGCGACGATGACCCTTCGTCAGTATAGGCATGGAGAAAACATCATACCGCAGGGTGTGAAAACCGTCAACTATGGGGAACGTTATCATGCGATAGAGACGGTTGACGCTGTTGTCAGTGCAACTTTAAGTCCCCATTACACTGTATCTATGGAGGAAATCAGCCGGTTGAGCAGAGTACCGGAGGTGTTTATTGATTTGGCTGTACCCAGAGATATTGACCCAAGGGTGGAAGAACTTGCGCATGTGCGTTACTATGATATAGATAATTTGGGCACAGATGTGAGAGACACCCGTATGGAACAGCAAATGAAAGAAATTGAATTGATTATAGAAAAATACATGGACGACTTCCACAAATGGTATAGCTTCAGGGAGCGTCTGTCGAAAGAGGATATCTAAATGAAAATATATGTAGTGGGCATCGGCCCAGGTAACAGGGAATATATGACGCCGCAGGCGAAGGAAGCCATTGAGAAAAGCGATGTTATCGTAGGCTACACTCTGTATGTGGATTTGGTACGAGAGCTTACAGAGGGAAAAGAAGTTAAATCGACTGCCATGAAGCAAGAGGTGGATCGCTGCAAACTGGCGCTGGAATCTGCTCTGAAAGGAAAAACAGTGGCTTTTGTCTGCAGCGGAGATGCTGGCGTTTACGGAATGGCGGGAATTATGGCAGAGGTTGCAGCAGAGCATCCTGAGGTGGAAATTATTACTGTGCCGGGTATTACAGCAGCCTGCAGCGGTGCAGCAGTTTTAGGAGCACCGCTGATTCACGACTTTGCAGTTATTTCTCTGTCAGACCTTTTGACTCCGTGGGAAAAAATTGAAAAAAGACTGCGCCTTGCGGCAGATGCTGACTTTGTGGTCTGTCTTTATAATCCGAAAAGTAAGAAACGTCACGATTATGTCGACAAAGCAGCAGAGATTATGAGCGCTTTCAAAGGCTGGGATACGCCCTGCGGTTATGTAAAAAACATCGGAAGAGATGGCGAAACAGGGGTGGTATGCACTCTTGCTGATTTAAAAAATAATGAAGAAATAGACATGTTTACCACTGTCTTTATAGGAAATAGTCAGACGAAAGTCATCAACGGAAAGCTGGTAACACCTCGTGGATATCAAGACGTGTAAGAAAAAAAGAATACTGGTCTTTGCGGGAACTTATGAGGGTCATCAGCTGGCAAAGGCTTTTGCGGAGAGGAAATGGCAAAGCGGTGCGGATTTCTGTGTTGCTACGGATTACGGAAGTGAAATGCTGACAGATATACCGGGGCTTTCTGTTCTTGAAGGAAGGTTGAACCTTTCAGAAATGGAAGAGCTGATGGCTGCCGGAGATTACGGTCTTGTCATTGATGCGACACATCCTTACGCAAATCTTGTCACAGAAAATATTCGAGGAGCCTGTGAGAATCAGTCGATTTCATATTTGAGGCTTCTGCGAGAAAAGGGAAACACCGCAGGTGAGGGTATCATAGAAGTCGCTACCATCGAAGAAGCTGTGAATTTTTTAAATCGAACTGATGAGCGGGTGCTGCTGACGACCGGTGCCAAAGAGCTGTGGAAATATAGTAAAATGAAAGGTATCCAGGAAAGAGCAGTTGCAAGAGTGCTTCCATCGGTTTCATCTGTTGAAAGCTGTATAGCAGCAGGTATCGCTCCAAAAAATATTATCGCTATGCAGGGTCCTTTTATAAAGGAAATGAATCTGGCGGTTATGAAACAGTACGGCTGCCGGTGGCTTGTGACAAAGAATACGGGAAAACCAGGCGGCTTTGATGATAAATTGTCGTGTCTGGAAGAAGGCTTCGGAATTATTGTGATTGGAAGACCCAGCGAGGAGGCAGGATATTCCTTTGAAGAGGTGTTAAGAAAGGCAGCGGACTATTATGAAAAATAGATATTTTCCGGTCTTTGTACCATCTGAGGGGAAGATGGTAGTTGTATTTGGCGGCGGCAATATCGCAACCAGAAGAGTTAAAACTCTGCTGGAATTTGATTTTGAAATTACTGTCATAGCGCCGGAGACTTCCCAGGCGCTGAAAAATCTGACGGCAAATGACAGACTGACTTTGATTACGGACATTTATAATGAAGAATATTTGCATGACTGCTATATGGTGCTTGCCTGTACTGATAACAGACAGGTAAACAAGCAGATTGGAGATGCGGCAAAGAAACGGAACATTTTGGTAAGTGTCTGTGATAATAGGGCAGAGTGTACATTTTATTTTCCGGCTGTCGCAGCGGGAGATGAGGTTACTGCAGGTATCTGCGGTAGCGGACTTTCTCACAGCGTTACGAAAAGAGCTGCAGCAAAAGTAAGAGAAATCATAAAAGGAAAGGCATACTGATGAAAGTAATCGTAGGAAGCAGAGAAAGCAAGCTGGCTGTGATTCAGTCAGAGATGGTGATAGATGCCATTAGAAAATTCGACAGCACCATTGATGTCGGATTGGTGACTATGAAGACCACCGGCGACATCATATTAGATAAAACGTTGGATCAAATTGGAGGGAAAGGTCTTTTCGTCAAGGAGCTGGATAAGGCTTTGATGGAGAAAAGAGTTGATTTAACAGTGCATAGTCTGAAGGATATGCCGATGGAGGTGGATGGCGATTTGCCGCTTCTGGCGTTTTCCGAAAGAGAAGACCCAAGAGATGCGCTGGTTCTGCGGGCAGGTCTTGAAAGGCTGCCGCAAAATCCAATCATAGGCTGCTCTTCAAAGAGAAGGAAATTACAGGCGCAGAAACTGTATCAGACAGCGGATATCAGACCGATTAGAGGCAATGTGCAGACACGCCTTGCAAAACTGGACGAAGGACAGTACGATGCTATTATTTTAGCCTATGCGGGGCTGAAAAGACTAAACCTTGAAGCGCGAAGCAGCAAGTTGTTTTCTACTGAGGAAATTCTGCCGGCTGCATGCCAGGGAATTTTGGCAGTACAGGGAAGAAAAGGCTATGAGGTTCCTTTTCTTAAGGATTTCACAGATGAAGAGGCAAGATTAGTCGCATTGGCAGAAAGAAGCTTTGTCCGCACTTTGGACGGCGGCTGCAGTTCACCGGTTGCAGCATATGCTGTGATTGACGGTGATGAAATCACGATAAAGGGCTATTATGTAGATGAAGAAGAGAACCAATACATAGATGAAATAAAGGGCAGCAAATATCAGGGAGAGAGTTTGGGAAGAGAGCTTGCTCTGAGGATGAAAGGAGGCAGCGCATGGGCACAGGAATCGTATATTTAGTAGGTGCAGGTCCAGGAGATAAGGAACTGCTTACAATGAAGGCTGTGCGGCTGATTGAGGAAGCGGACGTTATCGTCTACGACCGGCTAGTCAGTGAAAGCATTATGGAACTGATTCCAGATTGCTGCAGACGCATCGACGTAGGCAAAAATGTAGGAAATCATCCGGTCCCTCAGCATGAAATCAACAAAATCCTTCTGAAAGAGGCACAGGCCGGTCAAAAAGTAGTGCGGCTCAAAGGCGGCGACCCATTTGTCTTTGGCAGGGGGGGAGAAGAACTGGAACTATTGGCAGATAACGGAATCCCCTTTGAGGTAGTACCGGGCATCACATCGTCTATTTCTGTGCCGGCCTATGCAGGCATTCCGGTAACGCACAGAGATTTTTGCTCGTCGCTGCACATTATTACAGGGCATGCAAAGGAAGGCGCCGAACTTGCTATCGATTTTGACGCGCTGGTACGGCTCAAAGGAACACTGATTTTTATGATGAGTGTGTCGACAGTAGGCCGCATTGCAAAAGGTTTGCTTCTTGCAGGTATGGAAGAAGATATGCCTTGCGCTGTAATCGAAAACGGAACCTATACAAAGCAGAGAAAGTTCATTTCAGATTTAGCACATATAGAGGAAGCTGTAAGGCGTAATGGGGTGAAATCTCCGGCAGTCATTGCTGTTGGCAGAGTCTGCTCTCTCTCGGACAGATTTGACTGGTTTGATGGAAGACCACTTAAGGGCAGGCGAATTCTGGTGACACAGCCAAAAAGTAAAGCTTCAAAGCTTGAACAAAAGCTGCGGAATCTGGGGGCGGAAACGAAGCTGTATCCTTGTATCAGGACCGATTTTATCAGACCTATAGCACCTGATTTTGAAGGATATGACACGCTCGTATTTACCAGCACCGAGGGCGTTCGCTCCTTCTTCAGCTGGCTTTTGGAGCAGGGGAAAGATGTTCGGGCGGTTTCCGATAAGCGCTTTGCATGTATCGGTAGCGCCACAGCAGCAGCCCTGAAGGAATTTGGTCTGACAGCGGATTTTCTGCCTTCTATATATGACGGTGAAACTTTGGGACGAGAGATGGTTGCAACGGGATTTGTGAACAAAGACAGTAAAGTGCTGCTGCTGCGCGCAAAGATTGGAACAGCCGATTTGACTGATGCTCTTGATGAAGGAAAAATAGACTACCTGGATTATCCGGTTTACGATACTGCATATGTAAAACATGAGGAGATTACAGATCTGGAAGACTGGGACTATGTGACTTTTACAAGTAAATCCTGTGTGGATGGTTTTGTGAAGACACAGAGCAGAGAGCATTTTGCAGGGGTAAAAGCCCTTTGTATTGGCAAACAGACTGCAGCAGAAGCCGCAAGATTTGGCTTTGATACAGTCGTTTCAAAGATAGCTACTATCGATAGTATGGTAGAAAAGGTAAGGAGTAAATACAATGATTAACAGACCGAGAAGACTTAGAGCAAATCCGCTGATTCGCGGTATGGTGCGGGAGACCAGGGTGTCAACTGACAGCCTGATTTATCCTATTTTCTTTGAAGAAGGAACTGATATAAAAGCTGAAATTTCCGCGATGGAAGGGCAGTATCGTTACAGCCCGGATAGAGCAAAGGAAGTCATCGACCAATGTTTGCAGCACGGCGTTAATAAGGTGCTGCTGTTTGGTATTCCAAAGGAAAAAGACGAGAAGGGCAGTCAGGCTTATGCCGAAAACGGCGTGGTTCAGCAGGCTGTACGCGCGATAAAGGAAGAATACGGAGATCAGATTTATGTGATTACCGACGTGTGTATGTGTGAATATACTTCCCATGGACATTGTGGTATTCTTTGCGGACATGACGTAGACAATGACGAAACTTTGAAATATCTGGCGGCTACGGCAGTTTCTCATGCGGCGGCAGGCGCTGATATGGTTGCACCTTCTGACATGATGGACGGAAGAATTGCTGCGATTCGCGCAGGCCTTGACGAAAATAGCTTTAAAAACGTGCCGATTATGAGCTATGCAGTGAAATACGCTTCAAAATTTTACGGTCCGTTCCGTGAAGCTGCAGGCAGCGCACCTTCTTTTGGCGATAGAAAAACCTATCAGATGGATTTTCACAACATTAAGGAGGGTATGAAAGAGGCAATCATTGATGAAGAAGAAGGTGCAGATATTCTCATGGTAAAGCCGGCGCTTTCCTATCTGGATGTAATCAGAGAGCTTTCTTATGAAACCAATCTGCCAATTGCAACCTACAGCGTCAGCGGTGAATATGCTATGATAAAAAATGCTGGCAAAGCAGG
The DNA here is from genome assembly GCF_943192965.1 of Senimuribacter intestinalis. Lineage (NCBI taxonomy): Bacteria > Bacillati > Bacillota > Clostridia > Peptostreptococcales > Anaerovoracaceae > Senimuribacter > Senimuribacter intestinalis. Next base: position 39,454 of record NZ_CALPCF010000010.1, on the reverse strand, counting down.
GCTTGTGGATGAGTACGGTATCATGTGTGAAACGGCAGTTTCCATGTACCGCGCAGGTGCAGACATCATCATGACCTATTATGCCATGGAAATTGCAGATGCGATAAAGAGAGGAGATATCGGCTAATGAAGAGTTCACAGCAGCTATTTGACAGAGCAAAAAAGGTGATGCCCGGCGGTGTCAACAGTCCGGTAAGAGCCTTTAAGTCCGTAGGTTTAACACCGCGATTTATTGAAAAAGCCTGCGGCAATAAAATTTACGATATCGAAGGAAATGAGTATCTTGACTATGTGGGCTCTTGGGGCCCGATGATTTTAGGTCATGCAGATCCGAAGGTGATTGCCGCTGTACAGCAGAGAGTCGGCAAGGGCCTCAGTTTCGGTGCATGTACAGAACTTGAGGTGGAACTGGCAGAACTGATTTGCGACAATATTCCTCACGTAGAAATGATTCGTATGGTAAACAGTGGTACTGAGGCAGTCATGAGTGCGCTGCGCCTTGCCAGAGGCTATACGAAAAAGAGCAAGATTATCAAATTCGAAGGCTGCTATCACGGACACAGCGATGCTATGCTGGTAAAGGCAGGCTCCGGCGCCATGACCTTTGGCGATCCGGATAGCGCAGGTGTAACCTGCGGTGCAGCAGCGGATACACTCCTTGCGCGGTATAATGACCTTGCCAGTGTAGAGTTTCTCATGGAAAAAAACAGAGACGATATTGCTTGCGTCATTGTGGAGCCGACAGCTGCAAATATGGGCGTTGTACCTGCAGAACCTGGATTTTTACAGGGGCTGCGTAATTTATGCGACCGATTCGGTGCACTTTTGATTTTTGATGAAGTGATAACGGGTTTTCGTCTTGCTTTTGGAGGAGCTGCTGCGTACTTCGGTGTGACGCCGGATTTAGTGACCTATGGAAAGATTATCGGCGGCGGTATGCCGGTGGGAGCCTATGGGGGCAGAAGGGAAATTATGGAATGTGTTTCACCTCTTGGCAGTGTGTATCAGGCAGGAACTTTATCGGGAAATCCTATCGCTATGACTGCAGGCATTGAAACACTGCAGCAGCTGCTAGTTAACCCTTCCATTTATGATCGAATCAATGAAATGGGACAGTATCTGGCAGACGGTCTGCGCAGCGCCAGCGGCTTTACGGTAAATCACATAGGCTCGCTGGTCTGCATGTTTTATACAAAGGAGCCTGTCACAGATTATGACAGCGCTTGCAAATCGGACACGCAGGGATTTGGTCACGTGTTCAAAGAGCTTCTTGAGGCAGGCATCTACGTGGCACCGTCACAGTATGAGGCGATGTTCATAAACAGCTGTTTTACAAAAGAAGAACTGGATTTCACCATTGAGTCTTATAAAAAGGCATTGAAGAAATAGGGAAGTTTTATGAAAGTAATTGTTGCAGGCGCAGGTCCGGGGGCTGCGGATCTTTATACAGACAAGATGATACAGGCGGTACGTTCTGCCGATTTGGTGCTGACAGCAGGCAGACTTTATGATTCGCTTTCGGCGCTGACTGACAAGGTGCAGGTGATGGGAGTTATGGACACTGTTTCTTATATTAACGCCCATGGGAAAGAACCTATAATCATATGTGTTGCAGCTTCCGGCGATACGGGATTTTACAGCATTGCATCCACCATAGCAAAAAATGTAAGACCCGAAATTGAGATGGAATTTATCAGCGGTATCGGCAGTTTGTCCTGTTTTATGGCAAAACTGAAACTGGGCTATGAGGATATAAAGACGGTAAGTCTTCACGGCAGAAACAAATCTATCGTGCCATATGTTTGCTATCATGAAAAGGTGTTTGCTCTGACAGGAGGCACGCTTAAGGTACAGGATATTGCAAAGCAGCTGCGTAAGGCGGGACTCTCCAATGTTACGATGTATATCGGAGAAAATTTATCCCTTGAAGAAGAGAGAATATTGACGGGAAACCCAGCGGATTTTGCGGAGATGGAATTTGACGACTTGTCAGTTATAGTTGTCGAGAATAAAAATTATGCAAACCGATATAAAACCTTAAAAGATGAGGATTTTGTCAGAGGAAAGAGTCCTATGACGAAGGAAGCTGTACGGAACTTAGTGCTGTCAGCCTTGGAAATAGAGCCGACCGATGTTGTTTACGATATTGGAGCAGGCACTGGCTCTGTGACCTGCGCAATGGCGTACAAAGCTTTTGAATCCACGGTTTACGCAGTGGAAAAAAATTCTGAAGGGGTGGAACTGGTAAAACAGAACATGGCGGCAACCGGTGCAGGAAACATTGTAATAAGGAATGCGCTGGCGCCCGATGGTCTTTCTGATTTTCCGCCTGCTGACAAGGTGTTTATCGGTGGCAGCACAGGAAATCTCACAGAGATTATGGAAGCCGTTCTTGCAAAAAATCCGGCGGCAGTCTTTGCAGTCACTGCGGTAACGCTGGAAACCATTTCTCAGACAACTGAGGTGTTTAAGGAGCTGCAGATGGAAACCGAGGTAGTCTGTGCCAACATTGCCACCGCAAAAAAACTGGGAAATTATCATCTTATGCAGGCAGACAATCCGGTATATATCATCAAAGGAGCAAGGAAACTTGAAAACTAAAGTAAGTCGAATTATGCTGGTAGGAAGTGGCAGCGGCTGTGGTAAAACCACTGTGACCTGCTCTCTTTTACAGGCGCTTTACAGCAGAAACATCAAAGCCGCCAGCTTTAAATGCGGTCCCGATTATATCGACCCTATGTTTCACAGTGAGATTTTGGGAACAAAATCCAGAAATCTGGATTTATTTCTGTGCGGTGAAAATACGGTGAAATACCTGCTTTCCGAAAATGGAAAGGGTTCGGATATTGCTGTCATAGAAGGGGTTATGGGCATGTATGACGGTTTGGGGTTTTCTGATGACACCTGTTCGGCTAACCACATTGCAAGAGTGACAGAAACGCCGGAGATTCTCATTACAGGGGTCAGGGGAAAGAGCCTGTCCCTTTTGGCGGAGCTTTCTGGATATATCAATTTTGCAGAGAATCGGATAGCGGGGGTGATTCTAAACCACTGCTCAAAAGCTATGTATCCTTTTTATAAAGAGATGATTGAAGAAAAACTTCATTTGCGCTGCTATGGATATCTTCCAAAGCTTCCTGAGGCGGAAATTGGCAGCAGACATCTGGGACTGGTTACTGCCGAAGAAATAGAAAACCTGAAAGAAAAGATGGAAGTCTTGGGAAAGGTGGCTGCCGAAACGCTGGATTTGGAAGGAATTTTAGAGCTGGCACAGTCGGCGGCTGAAATAGAGTGCGAGGAAATCTGCGTACCACAGGTATTGGAAAAGCCGGTCTCCATTGGGGTAGCCCGCGATAAAGCTTTTTGTTTTTATTACGAGGACAATTTTACTTTACTTAAAAAAATGGGGGCGGAATTGATACCTTTTTCACCCCTTATGGACAAAGAACTTCCAGACGGGATTAGCGGCGTGATTTTAGGCGGCGGCTATCCAGAGGAGTATCTTTACGAGCTGTCTTCTAATGAGTCGATGCTTGAGTCTGTCAGAAGCGCAGCAGCCGGCGGCATGCCGGTTTATGCAGAATGCGGCGGCTTTATGTATCTGGGAAAGTCCATAGAAAAAGACGGAAAAATCTTTCCCATGGCGGGCGTTCTTTCCGGTCAATCTGTGATGACGAAAAGTCTGGTTCGCTTTGGATATAAAACGCTGACTGCAAACAGTGACAATCTAATGTGCGGGAAAGGGGACACCATTGCCTGCCATGAGTTTCACTACAGTGACAGTGATATGAACGGTGAAGGTTTTACTGCGGAAAAGGGAAAGAGACACTGGCAGGCTGTCTGCAGCAGTGAGACAATTTTCGCTGGATATCCCCATATTCACCTGTGGAGCAATCCTGCTTTTGGGGAGAATTTTGTAAGGAAATGTGAGGCATATAGATGGAAACAGTCATCATCATTTTAATTGCTTTTTTGCTGGACTGTCTTTTTGGCGATCCGCCGTGGCTGCCGCACCCCATTCGCCTGATTGGCTTTTTCATTACGAAGGGAGAAAAGCTGCTTCGTGCTTTGTTTCCAAAGAACAAAGGCGGTGAAATCGCAGCAGGAGCAGTGCTGGCAGTAAGTGTTCCTGTGCTGACCTTCGGGTTATGCTGGGGGCTGCTGCAGGCAGCTGCAATGGTTCATGTTTATCTGAAATATGCGGTGGAAACTTTGCTTTGCTATCAGATTTTTGCGGCTAAGTCGCTCAAAGACGAGAGTATGCGTGTTTATCACCATATTGAGGCGGGCGATCTTGCAGGTGCGCGCAAATATCTGTCCTACATTGTGGGAAGAGATACGGAAGATCTTGATTTTAGGCAGATTACCAAGGCTGTGGTGGAAACAGTGGCGGAGAACACCTCTGACGGCGTTATTGCGCCTATGCTGTTTATGGCAGTGGGCGGCGCGCCCCTTGGTATGCTTTATAAGGCGGTTAATACGCTGGACTCCATGGTGGGCTATAAGAACGAGAAGTATATCAATTTTGGCAAAGTGTCTGCCATCAGCGATGATATTTGGAATTATATTCCGGCAAGACTGACTGCTTTTGCTATGGTGGCGGCAGCATTTTTTACCGGCTTTGACGCAAAGAATGGACTGAAGATTTACAGAAGAGACAGAAGAAATCACGCCAGCCCCAACAGCGCCCATCCGGAATCTGTCTGTGCTGGTGCATTGCATGTACAGCTTGCCGGTGACGCATATTACTTCGGAAAACTTTACAAGAAAAAGACCATCGGCGATGATGACAGACCAATCGAAGCATCCGACATCAAAAACACCGTGAAGCTGATGTATGGTGCAGCGATTTTATGCCTCATCATCTTCCTTGGGATTAGAACCTGTTTGGAGTTACTATAATGAAAGAAATACATGGCGGAAATATTTATAAATACGACCACAAGGTCTATGACTTTTCAGCTAATCTCAATCCTCTCGGCATGCCGGAGGAAGTGAAGACGGCGATTGCAGAACATATAGACCGGTACGAAAGCTATCCTGACCCGCAGAACAGGGAGCTGACTGAGGCGCTTAGTTTGTATCACAGTGTGCCGAAAGAGTGTATCTGCTGCGGCAATGGGGCGGCAGACATCATCTTTCGTATCGCTTTAGGCTTGCGACCGCAGAAGTCACTTGTTCTGGCGCCGACTTTTTCGGAGTATGAACAGGCGCTGAAAACTTGCGGCAGTACTGTAGTCTATCACTTTCTTGCAGAGGAGAAAGGATTTCGGCTGCAGGAAGATGTGTTAGAAGCTATTGATGAGAGTATGGATATGATGTTTCTTTGCAATCCTAACAATCCGACTGGTATACCGACAGAGCGGGAATTGGTGCTTGCTATTGCGCAGAAATGTGGAAGATGCGGTGTTACTTTAGTCATAGACGAGTGCTTTACAGAGTTTTTGGACGAAGAAGAGCGCTATTCGGTTATGGCTGATGTGCAACGCCTTGAAAACGTTATTATTTTAAAGGCATTTACAAAGATATATGCTATGGCTGGACTTAGACTGGGATATTGCATCTGCGCAAATACTGTACAGGCGGAAATCATCAGAGAGACGCTGCAGCCTTGGTCGGTATCGACTGTAGCAGCAAAAGCAGGCTGTGCGGCACTTGAGTTGACGGGGTTTGTGGAGAAAACGAAAACATATATCAAAGAAAATAGGGAGTTTCTTGTAAAAGGATTGATAGATTTGGGCTACAAAGTGTATAATACAAAGGCGAACTATATTTTTTTCAGAAGTGCCAGGGATATCCGAAAACCGCTGGAAGCCTTTGATATTATTGTAAGAAGCTGCAGCAATTATATTTCTCTTGATGAGCAGTATTACCGAATCGCTGTAAGAACCAGAGAGGAAAATATTTATTTTTTAAAGTGTCTTGGAGAAATTACAGAGGGAAGAGAGGAACCTATCCATGGCTAAAACAATTATGATACTGGGAACCTGCTCTAATGCCGGAAAGAGTGTGGTAACTGCGGGAATTTGCAGAATCTTAAAGCAGGACGGCTATAAAGTAGCTCCCTTTAAAGCGCAGAATATGGCGCTGAATTCCTTTATCACCAAAGATGGTATGGAAATGGGCAGAGCGCAGGTGATGCAGGCGGAGGCATGTCAGATTGAACCGGACTGCCGTATGAATCCTGTGCTGCTCAAGCCGACCAGCGACAAGGGCTCGCAGGTCATTATCAACGGGGAAGTGTATGGCACTCTGACTGCAAAAGATTTTTACAGAGAAAAAGGAAGATTTCGTGAAAATATCAGACAGGCTTTTGAGAGTCTTTCCAGGGACTACGATGTTATCGTCATGGAGGGGGCGGGAAGCCCTGCGGAAATCAACTTAAAAGAAGAAGATTTGGTGAACATGGGCATGGCAAAGATGGCGGATGCGCCGGTGCTTCTTGTAGGAGATATTGACAGAGGCGGCGTTTTTGCTTCCTTAGCAGGTACTATGCTGCTCTTTGACGAGGAAGAAAAAGAAAGAGTCAAAGGTGTAATCATCAATAAATTCAGAGGTGATGTGACAATTTTGGAACCAGGGCTTCGCATGCTGGAAGATATCATTTCCGTACCGGTGGCAGGCGTAGTTCCTTATATGGAACTGGATCTTGACGATGAGGATAGTCTGACTGACCGCTTTGCAAACCGTAAAGGTGAGGTTCTTGTGGATATCGCTGTCATTCGCACGCCGAGAATATCCAATTTTACCGACTTTAATCCCTTTGAATATATTGACGGGGTGGGCGTAAGGTACGCAGGGTCGGTTCATGAGCTGGGAAATCCGGATCTCATTATACTGCCGGGCACAAAGAACACCATGGCAGATCTTTTGTGGCTGCGTCAGTCAGGGCTTGAGGCTGCCGTTTTGAAACACCATGCCAAGGGAAAGCCGATTTTCGGCATCTGCGGCGGATTCCAAATGTTGGGACAAAGTCTGTCAGATCCAAAGGGTGTGGAACATGGAGGTCAGATGAGCGGAATCGGTCTGCTCCCCCACAGTACTGAATTTGGGAATGAGAAAATCAGAACCAATGCGACAGGGGTACTATCTGACGTAGATGGCATTTTTGCTGCTCTGTCAGGCAAAACATATCAAGGCTATGAAATCCACATGGGCACCTCGGGCGCCAGTGGCAATATCATAAACGATGGAAATGTTTACGGCACCTATATTCACGGCATTTTTGACAAAGAGGAAATTGCAAAAGCCGTCATAGAGGCTCTTCTGGCTGAAAGAGGCATGGATTTTACTGATGTAAAGGCATTTGATGTTGACGCGTATAAGCAGGTGCAGTATGATATTCTTGCAGACAATTTACGCGCTGCACTGGATATGGATTTGATTTACAGTTTGATTAGATAACAGGAGGAAGAATATGAAAAAGAATGATTTAGGCTTAGTACACATTTATTGTGGTGAAGGAAAGGGAAAGACAACCTGTTCTGTGGGTCTTACTGTAAGAGCCTGCGGATACGGTCTCCACGTTCTGTTTATGCAGTTTCTGAAATCCGGAGACAGCAGCGAGCTGAAGATTCTAAAGAGTCTGCCGGGCATTGAGGTACTGGGAACGAAACCGATTAAAAAGTTTTCCTTCCAGATGACTGAAGAAGAAAAGGAAGAAACCAGACAGATTAATGCAGAGCAATTTGCAGATATGGTAAAAATGCTGGAAAACGACCACTACGATATGCTGGTGCTGGACGAAGTGCTTGGCTCCATTGAAGCAGGACTTCTCGACGATCAGCTGATTGTGAACTTTTTGAAGAATCGTCCGGAGCAGCTTGAGGTCGTAATGACCGGCAGATATCCAACTGCAGAGCTTGAGGAACTTGCTGACTATGTTTCCAGAATCGACAAAGTAAAGCACCCTTACGACAAGGGAATTCCGGCAAGGGCAGGTATTGAAGCATAATGAAAATTGAAAATATTAAACCTAATCAAATAGAAGCAAAGAGTTTTGAAATGATTGGAGAAATTCTCGGCGACAAGAAACTGGATTCTCGCTATGAGGCGGTGATTAAGCGCTGCATTCATACCTCTGCAGATTTTGAGTATGCGGATAGTTTATACTTTACAGATGGTATTATTGAAACCGTGCAGGACGCCATCCGAAACGGCGCATATATTGTAACGGATACCAAGATGGCGCAGGCGGGCATTAACAAGAAACGCATCGAGGCATACGGCGGGAAGGTGCTTTGCTTTATCGGAGACGAGGATGTGGCGCAGGAAGCAAAGGCAAGAGGTGTAACCCGTTCTCTGGTCAGCATGGAAAAAGCGGCGCAGCTTGATCGCCCGGTTATTTTTGCAATCGGCAATGCGCCCACTGCGCTGATTTCTATCAGTAATTTAGTAAAGGCAGGAAAGCTTAGACCTGCGGCAGTCATCGGCGTACCGGTGGGATTTGTCAATGTAGTAGAATCTAAGGAGCAGATTATCAAGCTTGGGGTGCCTGCCATTGTGGCACGGGGCAGAAAGGGCGGAAGTAATATTGCTGCAGCCATTATCAATGCAATCCAGTACAAAATTGAAGACTAAAACTTTTACAAAACCGTCATATCCATGGCGGTTTTTTCATATATTCTGAATAAGTTATGTGAGAAAGAGGATGAAGGTATGACTGATGGAAATATTTATAAGAGTATAGCGGAGAGAACCGGCGGAGAGATTTATGCCGGTGTGGTAGGACCTGTCAGGACGGGGAAATCCACATTTATCAAAAGATTTATGGAACTGTTTGTTGTGCCGGGTATTGAAAATACATATGCCAGAACCAGGGTGGTGGATCAGCTGCCCCAGAGCGGCGACGGCAGAACCATTACGACGACGGAGCCGAAATTTGTGCCGGAAGAGGCAGTCAAAGTAAAAATTAATCATGCAGCCATGGAAATCAGACTGGTAGACTGTGTGGGATATCTGGTACCTGGTGTCCTTGGACATCAGGAAGATGGAAAAAGCCGCATGGTAAAGACACCGTGGGATAAAGCGGAAATGCCTTTTGAACAGGCGGCAGAGAGGGGAACCGAGAAAGTCATCACCGACCATTCCACCGTCGGCATTATGGTAACCTGTGACGGCAGTTTTGGGGAAATTCCAAGAGAGGCTTACGAGGGGGCAGAAGAAAAGACTGTTTCTCAGCTGAAGGCGCTGGGAAAGCCTTTTGTCATTGTGCTGAACAGTGCGATACCGGCATCTAATGCATGTCAGAACCTGGCAAAAGAACTTTCGGAAAAATATGCAGCGCCGGTGATTGCGGCTGATTGTGCAGTAATGGATAGAAGTGTGCCGGAGCAGATTTTTGATGAGCTTTTGAAACAGTTTCCAGTCAGTGAAATCTTTATTGACTTGCCGGAATATATGGATGCGCTTTCTCAGAACCACTATATTAAGGCGGGGATTGTCAGGACTGTCTGTGAGTGGATGGACGGCATAGATACCATCAGTAGTGTGGAACAGACGGTACAAATGCTTTCTGCTAATGCCCATGTGAAGGAAGTGTCTGTTCAGCATTCCGAAATGGCTACGGGCAGAGTGTACATCGATGTCAAGCTGCAGGAAGGACTTTATTATCAGATTATGGAGGAACTGCTCGGTCAGCCGGTACGAAGCGACAGAGAACTGTTTATGCTCCTTTCTGAATACGCCGGTGCAAAGCGCGCCTACGACGATATGGCGCAGGCTCTTGAAAAAGTAAAATCCACCGGATATGGAATTGTTCATCCAAAACTGTCACAAATGAATCTGGGAAAGCCGGAGGTCTTTAAACAGGGCAGCAAGTATGGCGTGCGACTGGTCGCTTCGGCACCTTGTCTGCACATGGTGAGAACCGATATCAGCACGGAGATTTCACCTATTGTGGGGACGGAACAGCAGTCTGCGGATTTGGCAAAATATCTGATGGAAAAGTTTGATGTAGCGGAGAATGCTGAAGGTACTGAAAGCAGCGATATCTGGGATACCAATCTCTTTGGAAAATCCCTGCAGGAGCTGGTGGCAGAGCAGATGGAAGGTAAGCTGACCGCAATGCCGGAAAGCCTGCAGGTCAAGGTGCAGAGGTCACTACAGAAGATCAGCAACGAGGGGAAGGATTATTTTATCTGTATTATTTTATAAGTGTGGAGCGGAGGACTGCCAGGGCAGTCCTCTTTTTCTTATGTGACGGCAATATCATTAGCTTGCGGTGAAAAGAGCAGCGACAATCTGGACAGGGTGATGAAGCGTGCATTGGGAGTATATTGGGATAAAGGCTATATTTAGGATAACAGGACAAAATAAGATTAAACAGGAATATATCTGGTTAAAGGTGAAACTAGTTAAATATGATATAGTAAGTTATGCGGCTTACAGTATTTAAAAATAGTTCATATAATATGAATTTTAAATCAATTTTATTTATGGTATGAATCTTGCGTGATATTCATAATAGAAAGTTTTTTATCTGAAATGAATCGTAGTAAAGGATTATTTAGGAGAATCTAGTTATGGGAGATGGCAAGAAAAAGTATGAATCGTTTGAAGAATTATATGCATCAGCTCATCGGTTGGTATACTTATTTATCAGAGATTATACAAATGACTGGTATACGGCTGAGGAACTCTCTTCGATTATATGGCTTAAAGTTGCAGAGCAACCAGAATTCTATCTTGAGCATGAAATTTTATGGGTTCACAATTATATTAGAGTCATGGTAAAGAATGAGTTCTGTGAACAGTATAGAATTCAGGTAAGGCGAAATAGGAGTCTTGAAAAAGTTGCAGAGCTTTCAGACATTCCTAAGTCGGCAGAAGAAGAGATTATTCTGAAAGAGAATCTGGAAAGATTATATAATATAAGGATCGGTCTATCTGTGGAAGAAAGGCAGCTGCTTGATTTAAGATTTGATCAGGAGCTTAGTGTAAAGGAAACTGGAAATGCCATGGGACTTAAACAAAGCACAGTAAAAATGCGTCAGCAGAGACTTTTAATGAAGCTAAGAAGGATGTTGGATTAAATCGTTGAAATAATAAAGATAATGAGGAACAGTATGAGAGAGAAATTTAATTTACCTGAGGATATGTATTTTCAAAAAGATGGGGAACCGATTAGTATTATGGATATCGAGCCGGATCCAAAAATTTTAAATCTAGCTAGAGAATTTGATGAAAAACAAGCAAAAAAGAAAAAAATACAGCGTAAAAGGCATTTTGTGCAAGTTGCAGCAATGATTATGGTTTGCTTCGTGACTTTTTCGGCAATTACGCTGGAAAGTTCTGATGCGTTTAGGCTGAAAATTTATCAGATTTTCTCTATTCAAGATGAGGGTTCAGCGGCTCTTCTTTCACAGGATGAATATGATTTGATTGGTGACTGGAAGGATTACTGGTATCCGACATATATTCCAGAAGGATTTGTTTTACAGGCTGCAGAAAAAACTGAGTTTGAAAAAGTTATGTTGTTTTCTTCAGATGCGAGGGAGGAGTGCCGTATTCGAGAAATTCCTATGGATGCGGCTATAACTGTAGATACAGAACATACTTCTATTGAAGAAGTTAAAATAGGTTATCATAATGGATTCTTGATGGTTACTGAAGAATATGATTCTTTGAGTATTTATTGGTCAACTGAAGATAGACAGCTATGTATTGAAATGACAGGAAAGCATGATAAAGATACACTGCTAAAAATAGCTGAAAAAATGGAATATAGAGAAAGATAAGGTAAAAAGCGCTTAAGGGAACCTGGTTTACCGGTTGTGACCGGAATTTACATTGGCAATTAAAATCACAAGGAAAGTTTACATTACAATTATATTTAAGAAAAATATTTACGAATTATGGCTATGATATTGGGCAGATTGGTACCGAACCGTCATCTTTACTTTTTGGAATGGATGATTCATTCCCTTTTGGATATGATTCAAACGTTAATATTACAGATAAATTCCTAATAGAATCAATTAATAGCAGTTTGTTTCATATTGATAAAAAAGGTAAAGACCTTATATTAACAGGAAGCCAATCAGGAACAGTCCCTATGCTATATAATCATATAGAACAAACTCATTTAACGCAATTGGAGTTTTTACTTGGAACAAATCCAGATATAGTCATTTTATGTGTCAACTTATTCGATAATATTGATTACATAAAACGTACAATCTGCGCAATTGAGAGTTTAGTGGACTGTACAGTTTTATCGATTGTTGTTTCTCCTCTAACGTATCCTAATGACTGGCAAATTATGTTAACACAAAAAATTTTAGCTAATGAAGCTGAAATCAAAGCATATAAAGAAAAGGTCGCTGAGGAAACAAAGAAGAAGGTTTACACATTAGGTGTAATGGTTGAAATGGAATCACTAGTTCAGGAGTGTATTGATTTCTTATCATAGGAGTTGCTATAATGACAAAAGATACAGTTAATCTAAGAGAAAATGCTGCTTTTTATACTAAGATTTATCCAGGTGTATATTGGATTCCTGTTAATACATTGGGAAAAAGCCGACTTACAAATGAAGATATAGAGAAACTGAAAAATAAATCTCCAGAGATTAAGCGAGAGAAAATAAAGAATCTTTATGAATTAATACAGTTACTTCAAATTGGAGGATTTGAAGTAGTAGATGATAATATTTATGAGCAGCATAATGGTTTGCAATGGGAAAAGCATAGGACTGGATATGATGCTGTGCGATTAAATCAAGGCTGTTGTGCATCAGTTGCTAGTTTTGGAAACTACATTTTGGAAGGAAAGTATGAGGAGGTAGGATTAGTTGGGATTTCTTCTCTTTCAGGTAATGGGCATGTAGTGAATTACATAATGCATCATTCTTGTATTTATATTATAGATTTATTTGCAATGACGAATAAATTTGTATCTGAAATCTGTGTGGAAACAGGTTTTAAACGAGATTATATAAAGACAAGTATTCCAACGTCTATTTTGATGAAAGTGGATAGCTTTGAAGATTTTGCAAATTTTTTTAGTAAGTTTATGTATTTGAGAAGTAAAGAATATCTTTTTTTTCAACATTCCAGTGTGGAATGTTCACAAATTGCGGTCAAAATCCATAAAGGTAAAACGATTATTTTTCTGCCTAAAACAAATTGTATAAAAGAAATTAAGTATTCAAAGAACAGTCCACATATGGAAGTATGTTGGATTGAGGACAGGGAGGAGTAGAAGTATGTTTAAGAGTTTTCGGTTTTTATTGAAACTAATTTGGAAATTTAATAAAAAGTATATTTTTTATGCGGCTTCATTTCAGTTGGTAACGGCATTAGTGCCACTGATTAGCGTCATTATGCCCAAGTATATTATTGATGAATTGACTGATTTACAACGGCTAGAGTATCTGGGCATATATGTAGGGATTCTCGTGTTAACTAACTTTGTGGGAACAATTCTTCTTGCCTTTTTACGTGGTGCTATGTTTACATCGAAAAGTGAAGTATTTAATGATTTTCAGTGTATGATGGCAGAAAAACTAGTCACTTGCGATTTTGAATCTCTAGAAAATCCAGAATTCTTAGATACAAAAGAAAAAGCCCATAAGATTTTATATGCGGATGGAGATGGGTTTGGTATGGTTTTAGATTACGCATTTAATATTGTGGGTAAAATTTTTGTCTTTGCTGGACTGATCGCTGTACTTAGCACATTGAATGTCGGAGTTGTATTCGTTTTCGTCATACTGGTTTTATTAAATAGTTTGGTAGAATCTCGTGTGCAAAAGAAATATGTTTCATGGGATATGGAGAAAGCGCCGATAGAACGTAGAAGTCTGTATCTTTTAAATGCTATTGAGAATTTTGAGTATGGAAAAGAAGAACGAATTTATAATTTAAAGGAGTTTCTAATTCGCAAGATTTCAAAGCACTTAGGTGAGTCTGACGCATTTTATAAAAAACAAATAAGAGTAATGAATAAATCTCAATATTTTACCGCATTTACTTCGTTAATTCGTGATGGAATTACCTATGCTTATCTGATTTTTAATGTATTAAGCCGCCATATTCAAATTGGTTCATTTGCAATGTATTTAGGGGCAGTTGCACAATTTTCAGCAGCGATGAACGATGTTATGTCTAGCATTGTTGGAATTAGGCAGTTCGGCATGTATTATGAGGAACTGGAGAAGTATGTAAATATGCCGCAGAAAATGAGACATGGAAAGCAACTTCCTGAGGACAATGCAGCGGGGTATACGATTCAGTTTGAAAACGTATCTTTTAAATATCCAGGGGCAAGTACTTATGCGCTTAAAAATGTAAATATTACTATTTCTCCTGCAGAAAAGCTGTCCGTTGTGGGTGAAAATGGAGCAGGAAAAACAACTTTTGTAAAACTGTTGACTAGATTGTACGAGCCTACAGAGGGACGGATTCTGCTTAATGGGGTCGATATAAAAGAAATTGAGTATGATGCATATCAAAGTTTGATGGCAGCAGTCTTCCAGGATTTTAGGCTGTTTTCCTTTACATTAAAGGAAAACGTTTGTTTCAATCAAGAGTGTGATGATACAGAAATTATTGATTGTCTGCAGCGCAGCGGTTTTGGCGACAAGTTGGAGAAACTTCCTAAAGGAATTTACACTAGTATTTATAAAAATTTTGAAGAGGATGGATTCGAACCATCGGGTGGCGAAGGGCAGAAGATTGCTCTGGCAAGAGCACTATTTAAGAATACGCCTGTAGTGATTCTGGATGAACCGACGGCTGCACTAGACCCGAGAGCAGAATACGAAATGTATCAGCATTTTAACGATATGAGTAAGGGTAAGACGACAATATTCATTTCACATCGTCTATCCAGCAGTAAATTCTGTGATAAGATTGCAGTTTTTGTTGATGGAAAGATTGTAGAATATGGAACCCATGATGAACTGTATCAGGCAAATAAGTTGTATCGCGAATTATTTGATATGCAGGCAAAATTTTATCAATAAAAATTTTACACCTATAGATTAAAACAAGATTAAACAGGCATATATATGTTTTAAATTAAAATAGATAAAGTTTGATATAGAAAGTCATGAAGTCTGGGGTAGCTGAAAATAGTTAATACAATATAAATTTCAAATTAATTCTATTTATGGTATAAATCTTGCATATTACTTTATGTGAAAAGTTTTTATTGAGGAGGGAAATATTGTATCAAGGTTAAACATAACTTTATACTAAAATAAGATGAGAAAATATATAAAAATAATAGCTGGATTCGTATTAGTTATTGCTATATTAGGAATTACGCTGCATCATCGCAGCACGTTAAATGATATTTGGTCAGAAAGACTGTCGGAGGAATCGGTGATTGCCAGTTATTTAGAATTTTATCCAGCTTCTGATAAAGAAGCTATTACCGCAGAAAAGGGAACTTTCATTATCAATAACAAATCCGACCTACAGATGCGTACAGGGGAATTCTACGCATTGCAGAAAAAAGTCTTAGGAAAATGGAGCGATGTAGAACCGTATTTGAATTTTGTAATGGTAGCTTATGAAGTGCCAACTGGTGAATATAGTTTTACTGTGAATTGGGAAAAAGATTATGGGAAATTACCCCATGGAACATACAGAATTATAAAAGACTGTGATGTAACTCTGGATGCCGAATATCATAAAAGCGAAGACTTAGTTTTTGCGTGTGAATTTAGGATTTAATAGCGGAATATTACAAGCATATTTATAATAGAGCATGGTAAAACCGTGGGACGAAGTCGTTACAGAAATGAGGAAGAAATACGAATGATAAAGCCATATATATTCTTAAAGAAGCGCCTGCTGGCAGTGAGACTCGCTGCCAGCAGGCATTTCTTTTATTAACGATTATCAGCAAGCGGCTTGAAAACGCCAATCTGACCATATTTGTTCAAATCAGCTTTTTACGGTTAGATAGCCGATTTCCAGAATCGAAATTCACTTTCTGAGTAGATCCGAAGCGGACTTCGAGCAGACTTCAAGCAAATCTCGAAGCAGGGAAACAGATTTCATAGGCTTGCCGCTGATTTATATGTGGAAAATCTTTCAGTGTTGTGATAAAATATGAAAATGGACAAATTATAGTATTAGGGGATTTAGAGATGACATATTTTATCAGTTTGTTTACAGACAGCAACTGGAGCGCTTTTATTTACAGTATCAATCTGATCATAGCACTGACCATTATTTTTTTGGAGCGAAAGAATCCGGCGGCATCTCTTGCCTGGATTCTGGTTTTGTTTGTACTGCCGATTTTTGGTATTTTCCTTTATATGATGTTATCGCAGAATATTTCCAGACACAAGATTTCCAGGCTGTCTGAGAGAGAAATGATGACGATGAACGAGGAAATGAAAGAGCAGATTGAAGCCATGGACAGCGGAGCCTTTCCTTTTTCCGGTGAGGCGGCAGTCAGATGGAAACATATGATTAAGCTGAATCAGGTCTACGGCAACGCTTTTCTGACCCAGAACAATCAGGTGGAACTTTTGGTGGACGGCAAAGAGATGTTTGAGAGTCTGCTTCACGACATCAACTGCGCGACGAAATCCATCAACGTCATGTACTACATCATCAAGGACGACAAGGTAGGAAAGCGATTTCTGGAAGCGCTGACAAAGAAAGCCAGAGAAGGGGTAGAGGTAAGGCTTTTGATGGACGCTCTGGGAAGCAGGTTTATCAATGACTGGCGGCTTTCAGAGTTTCTGGCGGCCGGCGGAAAGACCGCTTATTTCTTTAAGCCCAAGCTGAAATATCTTTATTTTGAAATGAATTACCGCAATCACCGAAAAATCGTTGTCATTGACAGCGAAATCGGTTATACCGGCGGGTTTAATATCGCGAAGGAATATCTGGGGCAGAAGCGGAAGTTCGGTTACTGGCGGGATACGCACATCAGACTGCAGGGCGGTGCCGTGCAGGATCTCAACGCCCGCTTTATCATGGACTGGCGGTTTGCTTCTAAAGAGCAGCTGGAGCTGGACGAAGCCTATCTGGGCGCGCCCAGGGATGCGGGGACAAGTCCTGTGCAGATTGTTTCCAGCGGGCCCGATTCCGTCAGAGAAGAGATTAAGCGTTCTATGATGAAGATGATTACCTACGCGCAGAAGTCGGTCTATTTGCAGACCCCATATTTTATTCCAGACCCCAGCATGCTGGAGTCTCTCAAAATGGCGGCGCAGTCCGGCGTAGACGTGCGGATTATGATACCGTGCATGCCGGATCACATGTTTGTATACTGGGCCACTTACGCATACTGCGGCGAACTGATTCGCTCCGGCGCCAGAGTTTTCATCTACGACAACGGCTTTCTTCACGCCAAAACCCTGGTGGTGGACGGCGAAGTTTCGACGGTCGGATCTGCCAATTTCGACAGGCGGAGCTTTCGGCTTAACTTTGAGTCCAACGCCTTTATCTACGATAAAGACTTTGGCCAAAGGATGGACAGGCAGTTTCTGACTGATATGGAACACGGTCACGAACTGACGCGAAAGGATTACAACAACAGACCTACAGCAGTCAAATTTAAAGAAGCCATTTCAAGACTGCTGTCAGATATATTATAACGGGAGGATACCAATGAAATTTTATCTCGCGCTTTGGTTTGCAAAGCTCATCAACATCATCATCAACATTGTGGACAAGAGCCGCGGCTCCAACTTCTCCGGCGAAAAAGCCATGAAGATTGACCCACAGATGGTGGCTCACTTTAAAGGAATTGATTATTCCAAGGTGCTGTTCATTACCGGCACCAACGGCAAATCGACGACCAACAATCTGATTACGCATATTTTCCGCTCAAACGGGAAAAAAGTAGTCGCCAATTTAGAGGGTGCAAACCTGATTTACGGTGTTGCGACTGCGCTTTCTAAGGCATCCAGCTTGACTGGTCGTATTAAGGCGGACTATATCATCTTTGAGACTGACGAGCGTTATCTGCCGCTGATTCATAAGCAGCTTCCGGCACAGAATATCATGATTACCAATCTGCAGAAGGATCAGGTGCAGAGAAACGGCGATCCGGACTTTATCTACCGAAAAATTTTTGACGGGCTGCCTGACGGCATTCGCTTCTTTTTAAATAACGAGGAGCCGAGAACCCGCTCTTTTGGAGACAAATCTGAAAACATCGTAACTTACGGTGTTAATCGTCATAACGAGTCTTTCACCAAAGATGAGAGCTTTCCGACTATGGCTTGTCCTCGTTGCAGGCACAAAATCATCTTCGATTATTATAACAACGATGGCGTTGGCAAATTCCACTGCAGCTACTGCGGTCTATCTTCAGACGAAAGAGCAGACTACACCATTACCGATGTGGATTTTGCGGCGAGAAAGTTTAAGCTTGGTGATGTAACCTTTGATATGCCATACGATACACCTTATATGTGCTACAATTATGCCGGTGCGCTTGCAGTAGCCAAGGAACTTGGCAGCATAGAACCTGCTGATGCGGCAAAAGCCTTTGGCTCCTTCAAAAATGTGGGCGGTCGCTTTGAGATTTTGAAATATAAAGATAAAACCATTAAATACATGCGGATTAAGCAGGAAAATCCGGAAACTTTGCAGACCTGTATCAACGTCATGGCTGCAGACAAGGAAACGAAGATGGTGTGCCTTGGGTTGTGTCCTCTTATTGACCTGATTCCACACTATACCAACTCTTTCTACGCCTTTGACTGTGATTTGTCAGGTCTGGTAAAATCTGACGTTGAGAAATACTTCTGCTTTTCCGAAGCGGTTTGCTTTGATACTGCCAACAGATTGATTTACGAGGGAGTAGATCGGTCAAAGATTTCTATTGCAGAAACTGAAGCGGTAGAGACCATCTTTAAGGAAATTGAGGAGACAGAAACGAAGAATATTTACCTGATTACGTGGCTGCATACTTTTGAACACATGAAGAAGTACATCGATAAGGAGGGAAATTAAATGAAAGACTTAAAAATTGCGTGGCTTTTCCCGGATACGTTGTATCTTCACGGAGAGAGGGGAAATATTCTGGCGCTGCAGCAGATTGCAAAGCTGAAAGGTCTGGAAACTTCGATAGATCGTATTGATTTTGATACCGAGAATTTTAATCCGATGGATTATGATATCATCTTTTGCCCGCCGGGAGAAATCGTGTCTTTTCCAGTAGTACTGGAATATCTGAGGCCGCAGGCTGACGCTTTTAAGGCTTATATCGAAAGCGGCAAGGTGCTTTTGGCAACCGGAACGTCTATGGCGCTGTGGTGCAAAGAAGTGCAGAGAGCCGACGGCAGCAGTTTTGAGGGACTGGGGATTCTGGATGCAGTTGCGAAGGAAAATGATGCGGTATATGGTGACGATGTGTACTTTAGCTGTAAATATGGAAGCAAGGAAGTGGAAGTGCTGGGAAACCAGATTCAGATGGCGGATTTTATCTGCGATGTGCAGCCTGCCTTCGGTCAGCTGATTTATGGCTATGGAAACACTGGAAAGGATAGACAGGAAGGTTTTCTGACAGAAAATGCAATTTTCACCAACACCCTGGGACCTATGCTTGTAACCAATCCATGGCTTACAGAGGAAATTATTACTGTGGCAGCCGAAAAAGCAGGGCTTGCGTTAAACGACGAGGAACTGGATGTATCTTTGGAGCAGGAATCCTTTGCTGCAAAGAAGAGATATATTGAAGGAAAAGAAAGCAGATTAACAAACTGCAGATAGTGAAAGGAGAATCGATATGGCTTTTTTAGATAAGCTGACCGATGCCGCTGCTGCTATCGGTGATAAGGCAAACGATGCAATTGAAGTAACGAAGATTAAAACAAAGATTAATGGAGAAAAGAAAGAACTAGAAGTGGATTTTGCACAGCTGGGCAGAATTTATTATGACCTAATTAAAGCAGGGGCTGGCGCAGAGCAGGCTGCACTAGATCTCACTGCGGCGATTGATGCGAGACAAGAAGTGCTGATAGAACTGGAAGAAGAACTAAAAAAACTTTAATTTTATTTGCAAAAAAAGTGTGAAACGAAAAAACGCTTTGGCAGGTGCCCAAGATGGCTTGCCGAAGCGTTTTTGATTTGTCGATTATCTGGTGCTGTTATTGTCACAGCCGTTGCCGGTGTTATGGCAGCCGTTGTGAGAGCCGATAGAGATTTCGATGTTAATGCCGCCGCTTGCGGAAAAGAGAATGATGCCTGCAGCAGCGCCAATCAGCGCAGCAGCAGAAACCAGCATAGCTTTCTCGGCAGGGGTATGTTCTTTCTGTAAAAACCTTTTCAGTCTGCATGTGCCTTCCATAATTGTATCCTCCCAGTTTGTTAGCTGATTTTATTCTACCATGAATGAGAAGAAAAGGCAACGTGCGCAACGCATACTTCTCTGCGAACTATATTTGTTGGGCGCAGTGTGGCCAGTGTGCATATATTTGAAAAAAAATATCGATTTTATGCACGTTAACAAGGCATTAATGCAACAGAGGCGTACTACTTCTACAGTGAAAGATTTACGGCAGAGGAACGCAAAGCTCGGTTCCAATCATCAGATTGTATGGGTCGATGGATGGATTGGCTTGCATAATATCATCCAGCTTTGCGCCATGCATTTTTGCAATTAAGTACAGAGTGTCTCCAGCTTCTACCACGTGGGTAATCACTTTTGGCTTTGACGGTTCTTCCGGCTTTGGAAGTTGGGAAGGATCTCCCGGAATACAGAGTCTGGTTCCGATTTGCAGATTGTATGGATTGGTAATGTGATTAACCTTCATCAAAAGACTGACTGGCAGATCATATTTCTCTGCAATTGTGTACAGGGTATCACCTGCTGAGACAGTATAGACATCGATACATACAAGTGTATTACTCATAAAAAACCACCTTTCTTTTTTGACCGTTTATATTATAGTATTTTCAATTGCCCATAAATGTGATAAAATATTTAAAAATATATTGGGAAAGGAAAAAAGATTTGAAACGATTTTTACGCTCACCGGCGCTGGTGCTGCTCTTTGCACTGATTGTACTTAGAATTATTTCTAATCCATACGTAGATGCCGGAGAATGGATTATGGATAAACTTTTGATTTTGCCTGGCATTATTATAGGTTTATCTTTTCACGAATTTGCACACGGGATTGTATCTTATAAGCTAGGGGATCCAACTCCGAAGCTGCAGGGAAGATTAACCATAAACCCCGCGGCACATATTGATCCTTTTGGTTTTTTTGCGCTGCTAATCGCGGGATTTGGATGGGGTGTTCCTGTAGAAATTGATCCGCGCTATTATAAACACAGAAGGCGGGACGAAATGTTGGTGTCCTTTGCGGGAGTCGTGATGAATCTCTTCATTGCTATCGTCTTTTCGTTTGTACTGAAAGGCTTATTTATCATGAATCCACCTTGGCTCATGGGCACTTTCGGAGATGTTCTTTTAGACGTTTTGTTTTACATCATATCGGTCAATGTGGTGCTGATGGTATTTAATCTGCTGCCGGTGCCGCCGCTGGATGGGTTCGGCATTTTGACCGAGATTTTCGACCTGCGGAAATACAACTGGTATTATCAGGTTTACGACAAAGGATTTCTTATTCTGCTGGCGCTGATTATCTTTAACGTAACTGATGTTGTGCTGGTGCCTTGCGTCAACTTTGTATATCAGCTTCTGATGGATTTGATTATTTTTTAAAGATTTTGCGAAGTTATGAGCTGCCCGTGTATGCCAGATGGCTATGCGGGCATTCTTTGGTTTGAAGATTATTAGCACTCGTTGATGATGAGTGCTAAAAAGTTCTTTACTTTTTGAAAAAGTGGGTATAAAATAGAGACAGAGATTAAAAATAGTACAAATATAGTGATGTTTGAAGCGGGGGTGAAGCATATGAACATCGAAAAATTTACACAGAATGCACAGTCCGCCATTATGGACTGCCAGAATATTGCAATTTCAGAGGGCCATCAGGTACTGGAGGGCGAGCATTTGCATTTAGCGCTGCTAATGCAGAAGGACGGTCTGATTCCGAAGCTTTTGCAGTACATGGAGGTCAATCCTTCCTATATGATTGCTGAGCTTCAGGAAGCCATCGAGAAACTGCCGAAAGTTTCCGGAAATGCGGACAATATCTACGCTTCTAGAAGGCTGAATCAGATTCTGCTTTCTGCAGAGAAGGAAGCAGAGCAGTTTAAAGATGAATATGTCAGTGTTGAGCACTTGTACCTGGCGCTTCTTGCTGAACGAGGCACGCCGTCTGCAAAGCTGTTTTCTAGGTATCAGATTACCAAGGAGAAATTTTTGGAGGCTCTTTCTAAAGTGAGAGGAAACCAGCGTATTACCAGCCAGAATCCTGAAGATAACTATGACGTGTTGAATAAGTATGGTCGTGATCTTGTGGAGATGGCAAGAGAGGGAAAGCTGGATCCGGTTATTGGGCGTGATAGCGAAATCAGACACGCAATTCAGATCCTTTCCAGAAGAACTAAGAATAATCCGGTCTTGATTGGTGAGCCGGGGGTAGGCAAGACTGCCGTAGTAGAAGGGCTGGCACAGAGAATTTTAAACGGCGATGTGCCGGAGGGACTGAAAGACAAGACGATTTTTGCTCTTGATATGGGAGCCCTCATTGCCGGCGCCAAATTCAGAGGAGAGTTTGAGGAACGTCTGAAAGCCGTTCTCAACGAAATCGAAAAGTCCGATGGTAGAATTATTCTGTTCATTGATGAGATTCACAATATTGTAGGTGCAGGAAGAACAGAGGGCTCCATGGATGCAGGAAACCTGCTGAAACCAAAGCTTGCCAGAGGAGAACTTCACTGCATTGGCGCTACGACTCTTGATGAATATCGCAAGTATATCGAAAAGGACGCAGCACTTGAGCGACGTTTTCAGAAGGTTCTTGTGGATCAGCCGACAGTGGAGGATACCATTTCCATTCTCCGTGGTCTTAAGGAACGCTTTGAGATTCATCACGGCGTGCGCATTACAGACAGCGCTCTCATTGCCTGCGCAACTCTTTCTGACCGGTATATTTCCGATCGTTTTCTACCAGATAAAGCCATTGACTTGATGGATGAGGCAGCTTCCAAAATCAGAACGGAAATCGACAGCTTGCCAACGGAACTTGATGAGATCTCCAGAAAAATCATGCAGCTGGAAATCGAAAAGCAAGCTCTTTCCAAGGAGACAGACCGCGGATCGGTGGCAAGGCTTTCCGCACTTGAAAAAGAGCTTTCCCAGCTTCGCGAGGAAAATGCCACGATGCGTGCCCAGTGGGAAAATGAGAAAAAAGCGATTACCCAGGTGAAGAGTACCAAGGAGCAGATAGAAGAAGTAAAGCACCAGATGGAAGAGGCGGAAAGAAACTACGACCTTGAAAAACTAGCGCAGCTGAAATACGGTACGCTGCCGGAGCTTTTGAAAAAGCTTGAAACTGATAAGCAGACTGCTGAAACGGCTGAGGAAAATCGCCTGCTGAAAGAAGAGGTCGGCGAGGAAGAAATTGCAGAAGTAGTTTCTGCATGGACTGGCATTCCTGTCGCCAAGCTGGTAGAGTCGGAGAAGGAAAAGCTGCTCAAATTGCCGGAAATTTTGCACCGCAGAGTCATCGGTCAGGAAGAAGGCGTTGTTTCTGTATCAGAATCCATTCTTCGCGCACGGGCAGGCTTAAAGGACGAAAACAGACCAATCGGATCCTTTATTTTCCTTGGACCTACTGGTGTTGGTAAAACTGAGCTTGCCAAGGCTTTGTCAGAGTCTCTCTTTGATTCGGAGAAGAATATGATTCGTATCGACATGTCCGAGTACATGGAAAAGCACGCAGTGTCCAGACTGGTCGGTGCGCCTCCGGGATATGTGGGCTACGATGAAGGCGGTCAGCTGACTGAAGCTGTTCGCCGCAAGCCGTACAGCGTGGTTCTCTTCGATGAAATTGAAAAAGCGCACCCGGATGTATTCAACATTCTGCTGCAGCTTCTGGATGATGGAAGACTGACCGATAATCAGGGAAGAACAGTAGATTTCAAAAATACCATTATCATCATGACCTCCAACATCGGCAGCAGTCAGCTGATTGAAAACATCCAGCCTGACGGCTCGATTGATGAGAAAACCAAGGAAGATGTAGAAAACCAGCTGAAGAATTACTTCCGTCCGGAATTCCTCAACAGAATCGACGATATCGTGGTCTTCAGTCCGCTGACAGAAGACCAGATTGTAAGTATTATCGAGCTTTCCTTAAAGGGACTTGAGAGACGCCTTTCTGAGCGTGAAATTATTCTTTCCCTGACGGAAGAGGGTAAGAGGTTCATTGCAAAAAATTCCTACGATCCGGCCTATGGTGCAAGACCTGTAAAAAGATATCTGCAGAAAAATATCGAAACAGCCCTTGCCTCCAAGCTGATTCAGGGTGAAATTACAGACGGGGATACAGTGGTCATCAATTCTGACGGAGAACAACTGATTTTTGAGGTAAAATAAAATAGAGAATACAAGAACAGCCTCCCGCAATAAGCTTTGCTGGAGGCTGTAATAGTTTTTGATTATTTATTTGAATTTTCGTTTTTTGCCATTTTCCATATGTTCTTTCATCGCCAGTGCGCCGCCTTCGATGTCGCCGGCTTTAAATGCTTCGAAGATAGCGCGGTGTTCCAAAAGGACATCGTTCAGGTAGGAAGGGGCGTAGTAGTTGGATGGGCTGCAGTGCTTCAAATAAGTCTGATAGGAAGACAGTATTTGCTTCAGCATTCTGTTATGCGTTGCCATGTAAATAATCTGATGGAATGCTGTATTGATATTAATCATTTTGTTAATATCGTTTTTCATGGTATAAAATTCCATGAATTCAAAGGTCTCCTCAAGTTCTTGCATTTCTTCTTCTGTAATGCGTTCAATAGCCCATCTCACAGCTTGAATTTCATAATCTTTGCGAAGGGTAAACATATCTTCTAAATCTTGTGTGGAAAGCCCAAGGACAAAGGCGCCTCTGTTGGGAATATTTTCAATGAGACCGTCCATTTCAAGCTGTCTCAATGCTTCTCTGACAGGTGTCCTGCTGACTTTATACTCATTGCAGATTTTCTGTTCTGTTAATTTTTCACCGGGCTTTAGTTTGCCAGTTAAAACGTCTTCCTGAAGCTCTGTGTAAAGATTGGTGGATAGGGGCTGATTGCCTGTTTTGCCGTCTTCTAAGTATTGAATAATAGACATTTCTTTCCTCCTGGATTTTAACCGTATACAATTATATGAGGGGAATGGGCATTTGTCAAGCAAAATAGATGCGTGGCTTGCGGTGGTCTGTCTGCTCGGACTTGTCAAAGATTGTTTTTTCTTGTATAATGCTAGGTATGAAACAGGAACACATTAAAGAAATTTTAGACATTTTGGAGGATACTTATCCGGACGCAGAGTGCGCACTGCATCATCAAAATGTATTTCAGCTTATTGTAGCGGTGGCTTTGTCCGCACAAACCACAGACAAAAGCGTCAATCAGGTGACTCCGGATTTATTCGCAGCTTATCCGGACGCTTTTGCACTGGGAAATGCCGACCCGGAGGAGGTTAGCGAGTATATCAGGCGAATCGGCATGTACAAGACGAAGTCAAAGAATATCGTAAAGATGGCGAAAATGCTGGCAGATCAATACGACGGCAAGGTGCCGGAGGACTACGACAAATTGGTGGAACTGCCGGGTGTAGGCAGGAAAACTGCTAACGTAGTGCTTTCTGTAGGATTTGGACATCAGCGTATTGCGGTGGATACTCACGTATTTAGAGTGGCAAACAGAATCGGTTTTGTCAGCGAAAAAGACGTGTTGAAAACAGAGATGGCGCTGATGGAAGTAATCCCTGAAGATAGATGGTCGAGAACTCACCATTCACTGATTTTCCACGGCAGAAACTGCTGCGACGCCAGAAAGCCTGCTTGCGAAAACTGCAGCATAAAGGAACTTTGTGAGAAGCATTTATAAAGCGTTTGCGAAAGCAGGACAGAAAGGACAAGCTATGAAAAAAAGAGCCTTGGCTTTACTTTTGACATGTACCATGATGCTGAGTGTGTCATTTATATTGCAGCCGCAAGAAGCTGTAGCTGACTCAGGTACAGGGTATGCAGGACAGGATTGTACTGCAAACGAGACCGCCTCTTCCACCATTGACTATGCCATGAGTAAGTACAAGCACCTGAGCACTTTTCCAAAGAGTGGAGAATGCTGGGGGTTTGCTGAGACTATCAACGGACTTTTGGCAGCGCAAAACGATGTTAACTATTTTACAGGACTAAAGAATACCCAGAAGAATTTCCTAAAAAAATGTCTTGGTGTTAAAGCGGGCACGCATATTCGTTTTTGCAATACCAGACAGTTTGACAGTTGGTCTGGTCATTCCGTGGTGCTTTTAAAGGTGACGGAAGATTATATTTATTGGGCTGACAATAATTATGACAGAGCCAATACGGTGCAGTATTACAGTGGCACTATCGATGATTTTTTCTCGATGTATGGACAGTATAGCTATCTGACTATGGTGAAAAAACCAGTTAAGTACAAAACTTATGCAGCCCCAACGGTATCTTCAATGCGAGATATGGAAGCTGGCGGAATTCGGTTGACATGGCTGAAGACCACTAATACAACCCGCTACGATGTGTACCGAAGCTACAATAAAACCGGAACTTATAAGCGCATTGGAAAGACAGAGGACAGGGTTTTTCTTGATCGTTCTGTGGACATGGGACAAAAAGCTTACTACAAAATTAAAGCGGTCAAAACCAGTGGCAGCCAATACAGCAATATCGTATCAAACACGCTGAAGCTGGCGACACCTGTAGTTACCATAGAAAACAATCAGGCGGAAAGTAAGATTACACTGTCTTGGGGACAGGTAGCTAAAGCAGATTGCTATAAAGTCTATCGTAAAATTGGAACGGACAGAGAAAAACTGGTAAAGACTACTACAAATCTGACCTATACTGCAAGGGTAAGCAATATCGAAGGTATCTGCCGGTACCGTGTAAAGGCGGTTTATGCTGGAAACAGTAGCGGGAATTCAGCTTACTCCAAAGCTGTTTATGTAGATATACAGCTGCAGCCGCCAACTGGTTTTTCCGGAGTGCTTCACGATGATGAGAATGGATCCGTTACGTTGTCATGGAATGAAGTAAAAGGCGCAGACTGTTATGAGCTCTACTGCAGCAGAACGATAAACGGTCCTTATTGGCTTGAGGCAACGATTAAAGAGGAGACAACATATTTTGATTCGCTGAGAAAACCGGGGCAGCAGTACTACTACTTCCTCATTGCAAGAAATTCTGTAACCAGCACGAGCAGTCAGCCGTGCGATCCGATTTTGATTTAACATGATTGGAGCTGTCTCAAAATAAAATGAGACAGCTTTTGTTTTGATTTTCGACCAGAGCGCCGGCTTGAAGCAGTTAGTCAGGCAAATTCGTGTACGGGAGTAAACCTGGCAGAAAGAGAATTAAGATATGCCGATGATTTACCCCGTGCCAATTTTGAACTTGATTTCTGTATACATGGCGCGGACCTTTGAGAAAGTGCCAGGTAGAAAAGCTTTTTTAGAAAAAATGGCGGCGGCAGAAAGAAATGCAGACAGATAGTCGGAAAAACTTTAGCATCCTACAGTAAAATATCAAAAAAGTGGGTATTAGGCGGCAGGTGCGCGCCAGTTTTTTATGAAAATGAATCCCAATATGGCGTTTGGCGGATGGCTGACGCCATGTATACAAAAAAACGCTTAGAAGATGGCGTTTTTCATGGGGTGAACGCCGGATATCCAAAAAAATCTTGAGATTATGGCGCGCCGGATTCTACGCAGCAAAAACTACCGTATGATTACTAGTTACAAAAAAATATGACGCCCCATGGGCGTCTATTTGACTTAAATGGTGGAAATAAAGAACAGGCGGTCTCAATCAATGAGACCGCCCGCTTTGTAAGGTCATTGTCAGAGGACAACAAGGTTCCCGGGCACCCACCCGAAGCTTTGCTTCGTGGAAGGGTGGGGTTGTTATTGTCAGAGGACAACAAGGTTCCCGGGCACCCACCCGAAGCTTTGCTTCGTGGGAGGGTGGGGTTCTTATTTACCGCAGCATTTCTTGTATTTCTTGCCACTACCGCAAGGACAAGGGTCGTTTCTGCCCGGCTTCTTTTCGACACGAACAGTCTTTGAACGCTTGAACTCTTTTACGATTTCTATTCTTTTTTCTTCGGTGAGTACGCCGTCCCACTGCTGCAGGCTAAACAAGTAGTCGGCTTCAGCTTTCAGCATGTTGAAGAAGAGTTTTTCAAAGTCGATGTCGAGGTCGATGACAGTGTCGTCAGTGACAGACTCTAAATCCATTTCCTTGTTTAAGCTGGAATTGATACCATCTAAAAATCCGACAAAGATAGTCTTGTTGCATTCAAATTTTTCAACCAGCTCAGCTACGGTACCGGAAAGGTGCTCCGTATGGTTTTCTAAAATATGAGAGTACAGCTTGGTTTCTGTCTCTGCATATTCTTTCCAGAAGGCCTCAAAAGTGTCTTCTGTCTGATTGTCAATCAGCTCTTGCCAGTCCTGATATAAGCTCATGGGTGATTCCTCCTTTATAAACGTTTTCTTACAGTTCTTTTGCAATGGCTAAGATATCGCCTACGATTGCGCTGCCTGTTGGAAGGGCGCCTGCGCCTTTTCCATAAAACATCACTTC
This sequence comes from Senimuribacter intestinalis, assembly GCF_943192965.1. Lineage (NCBI taxonomy): Bacteria > Bacillati > Bacillota > Clostridia > Peptostreptococcales > Anaerovoracaceae > Senimuribacter > Senimuribacter intestinalis. Next base: position 10,791 of record NZ_CALPCF010000010.1, on the reverse strand, counting down.
GTCAACGGCGTTGCCGGTTACATAGATTGCGTTAAACTCGTTGGATACGCCGGCAAGCGGGTGAGAGTTTTCGATTTCCATAGGCTTTACACTGTATTCGAGTGTATCGCCGGTTTTCCTTGCGTGGGCAATCAGTTTGATTTTGCAGCCTTTTTCCTTGGCAGCGTTGATATCGTCCATAGTGATTTTGCTGATACCCACGGTAGGAATTTCGGCAGGCGGTACGTATTTGTCGAACGCAAGAGCCATCAGGATAGAAAGCTTGTTGGCTACATCAATACCTTCAACATCAGCAGTCGGGTCAGCTTCTGCAAAGCCTTTTGCCTGGGCATCTTTGAGCACGTCGTTGTAATCAAGACCGAGGTCGGTCATTTTTGTCATGATATAGTTGGTAGTGCCGTTTAAGATGCCCATGACTTCTGTAAACTCGTTGCCTGCAAGGGCTTCTGTGATTGCAGTCAGGGCAGGGATACCACCGCCGACGCTGGCTTCAAATCTGAAACCTACGCCATTTTCTTTTGCAGCTTTGTGCAGCTTGTCAAAGTTAGCTGCGACAGCAGCTTTGTTCGGCGTAACAACGCCTTTGCCGTTTTCCATGGCAGTCAGCATGAAAGTAGTGGACGGCTCGATACCGCCCAGAGATTCTACCACAATATCAATGTCAGGATTCTTTAAAATATCGTCAGGATTCTGTGTAGCCTGGTTTTCTTGGAGTCCAAGCGCCTTTACACGTTCCATATTCTTTTCTAAGACCTTTACGACCTCAATGGTGCGGTCGATTCTTTTTTCGATTAATGCCTTGTTTGTCTGCAGGATTTCGTAAGTGCCGCCACCTACGGTACCCAGACCGAGTATTCCGATTTTTACTGTTTTCATAACAGCCTCCTTGTACAAAATTTCCATTGCTAAAAATTATATAACAAAAAAGTAATTTTGTCTTTATATTTCTGCAAAAAAGATTTATGATGTAAGGACGGAGGTTTTTTTATGGCATTACACATTGTACTGGTGGAACCGGAGATTCCGCCTAATACCGGAAATATTGCAAGAAGCTGTGCTGCAACAGGCACGGTTTTACATTTAGTGAAACCTTTAGGGTTTTCTATAGACGATAAGGCGGTGAGAAGAGCAGGTCTTGATTACTGGCCTTATGTAAAGCTGGAAATTCACGAAAGCTTACATGATTTTATGGAAAAGTATTCTAAGGATCATACTATGTATCTGGCGACTACGAAAGGCGGACATCTTTATACTGATGTAACATATAAAGATGAAGATATGATTTTGTTCGGCAGAGAAACTGCCGGTCTTCCAAGAGATTTCATCAAAGAACACGAGGACACGGCAGTGCGCATTCCTATGAGTGAAGACACCAGATTGCGTTCTTTCAATCTTTCCAACTCAGCGAACATTATTTTGTTTGAAGCACTTCGCCAGCTAGGATTTCCTGAACTTGCGTAGGAGTTTTGGTGCAAAAAAGTTGCTGCATAGAAAAACAGTAATTCCCTTGAAAAGAACTGGCTCAATGTGGTATACTATTTGCATAGGAGATGGGTAAATGAAACTTGGTTACGAATTAACAATTGAACAGACTCAGAAGCTCTCCATGACACCAGAGCTGATTCAGGCCATCCAGATTTTGCAGTTTAACAACCAGGAGCTTTCAGATTATGTGCAGAACGAACTTTTGGAGAATCCCGTATTAGAAGCGGAGAAGTCCTACGATGCACAGGAAGTTGACATCAGAGAAAAAATCAGAGAAGCGGACTACGAAGAAGAGAGTTTTCGTCAGTGGGAGTACAGACCTGATGACGATGACGATGATGATTATACTTATGAGCAATATGTATATGAAGAAGATACATTAACCGACTATTTGATGAGTCAGCTGCAGTTTTCCCGGCTGACAGGTCAGATGGCGACAATCGGACGATATATTATAGAAGTCATTGACGACAATGGCTATTTAACTATGTCCGTGGAAGAGATATCCAAGGCAGTTGGTGCGGATATTGATACAGTGGAAGAAGTGCTGAATTTTATTCAGACCTTCGATCCCTGCGGTGTAGCAGCGAGAAATTTGCGGGAGTGTCTGATCATCCAATTTGCTGCCAAGGGACTTTTGACCGATGAGATTGAATATATCATTGAGAACATGCTGGAGGAATTGGCAGATAATAAGATTGCTTACATTGCAAAGACGATTGGCATTAAAAATCAGGAAGTACAGCAGATCGCTGATTTAATCAAGACCATGGAACCAAAACCCGGCAGAGTTTTTTCTTCCGGCGAAGCGACCAGATATGTGGTGCCGGACATCATTGTCGAGAAAGTCAACGATGAGTATCAGGTGATGAACAACGATACCAGCATGCCGAAATTGATGGTGAGTTCTTATTATAATAAATTATCGGCAGAAGCGAAGCAGGATGAGGAACTGAACAAATACCTGACCGACCGGTTCAATGCGGCGGTATGGCTGATCAAGAGCATAGAGCAGCGGAAACAGACCATATATAACGTGGCCAGCGCTGTTGTTAAGTATCAGCAGGATTTCTTCGATAACGGAGAGAAATCGCTGAAAACCCTGACGCTGAAGCAGATTGCAGAGGATGTTGGCGTACACGAGTCTACTGTCAGCAGATCCATCAATGGAAAATATATGCAGAGCCCTCGCGGCGTTTTTGAACTCAAGTATTTTTTCTCCAGCGGGGTTTCAGGCGAAGATGGCACGGGTGTTTCATCCAACAGCGTAAAGTCCATCATCAAAGAGATTATCGCAGGAGAGAATCCGCAGAAACCTTACAGTGATCAGGATATGGTTGAGATATTAAAAAATAAGGGAATTGATATATCCCGAAGAACTGTTGCAAAGTATAGGGAGGGCATGAATATCCTGTCTTCCTCCAAGCGGCGCAGGTTCTAATGGCACTTGCCCCCCAATTTCTGAAAGAAATTGAAGGGAATGCCTTATGCTATAAATTCCCAAGAGGGCAAGCTTGTTAAGCGATGCTCAATTGGCAGAATTTAGTCGTAAAATGGTGCTTGCACCAATACAGTTGACATACTTTAATTTGATATAAAGAGAGTTATGGAGGTAAATTATGGCAATTAAAGTTGGTATTAGTGGATTCGGAAGAATCGGCAGAGTGGTAATCAGAGCTGCAATGGACATGCCTGAAATTGAAATCGCAGGCATTAACGTTCGTAACGCAGACATTGATTACCTAATCTATATGTTGAAATATGATACGACATTTGGTCGTTTTCCTAAGAGTTTAGATAAATATGAGGAAGGTATCATCATTGATGGCAAGAAAGTTCCTGTATTCAGTGAATCAGAAGCGAAGAACATTCCTTGGGACAGATGCGGCGCAGAATACATAGTAGAAGCGACAGGTGCTTATACTACAACAGAGAAGGCGCTCGACCATGTAAAGGCAGGTGCAAAGAAAGTCATCATATCTGCACCAGCAAAGGATAAGACTACGCCTACATTTGTTTACGGTGTTAATTCAGATGAATATACCAGTGATATGCAGGTGGTTTCCAACGCATCCTGTACTACTAACTGTTTGGCACCGCTTTGCAAAGTTCTGGAAGATAACTTTGGTATTGAACAGGGACTGATGTCGACCATCCACTCTGCAACAGCAAAACAGAAAGTTGTAGATGCTCGTTCCATGAAAGACTGGAGAACCGGCAGAAGCGTATTTGGAAACGTGATTCCATCCACCACAGGCGCTGCTAAAGCAGTAGGGCTGGTTATTCCGTCTTTGGCAGGTAAGATGACAGGTATTTCGTATAGAGTGCCGACTGCTGATGTTTCTGTAATCGACCTGAATGTAGTACTGAAAAAATCCGCGTCCTATGATGCGATTTGCAGAGCTGTTAAGAAGGCGTCAGAAACTTATCTCCACGGCGTTATTGAGTATGTGGATGATGAAGTTGTTTCCGGAGATTTTGTCGGTGATCCGCATACTTCTATCTTCGATGCGAGAGAAGGTATCGAACTCAACGACAAGTTCTTCAAATTAATTGCGTTCTATGACAATGAGTATGGATATTCCAGCAAAACTTTAGAGCTGATTAAACATATGTATGAAGTAGATCACGCAAAGTAAAGAGGCTAAATATGAAAAAAACCATTAGAGACATTGCGCTCAAAGGAAAAAAAGTAATTGTAAGATGTGATTTCAACGTTCCCCAGAAGGACGGTGTCATCACAGATGATAACAGAATCAAAGCTGCACTGCCGACAATCACTTATCTTAGAGAGCAGGGCGCTAAAGTGATTCTCATGTCCCATCTGGGAAGACCGAAAGGTGAGCCGAAGATGGAATTTACACTGAAACCTGTAGCAGACAGATTAGCAGAACTGCTGGACTGCGAAGTGAAGTTTCAGAGCTGCCCTGAAGTGGTGTGCGACACCATCAGAGACATGGCGGCTTCCTTAGAAGAAGGTGAAGTTATGCTTCTTGAAAATGTTCGTTTCCGCAAAGAAGAGACGGACAATGGAGCAGAATTTGCCAAAGAACTGGCTGATCTTGGAGAAATTTTTGTTCAGGAAGCCTTTGGAACAGCGCACAGAGCGCATGCTTCTACAGCAGGTATTGCGGACTATCTTCCTGCAGTATCAGGATTCCTCATCGAAAAGGAGGTCAAGTTCCTTGGAGATGCGCTTGAAAATCCTAGCAGACCTTTCGTTGCCATCATGGGTGGCGCCAAAGTAGGAGACAAAATTCCTGTCATTGAAAATCTGCTGAAGAAAGTCGATACGCTGATTATTGGCGGCGGTATGTCCTATACTTTCTTTAAAGCAATGGGACTGGAGATCGGAACTTCCATTTTAGATGAAGCGAATATAAATCTTGCAGCGGAGCTGATCGAAAAGGCTAAGTCGGCAGGTGTAGAACTGCTGCTTCCTGTCGATGTTGTCTGCGCTAAGGAATTTGCCAATGAAACAGAGACAAAAATTACAGACAGGGATGGGATTCCTTCTGACATGATGGGACTTGATATCGGACCAGCAACGGTTCGCCTTTATGGTAAAGTGCTGAGAGAAGCGAAGACTATCGTGTGGAACGGACCTGTCGGCGTTTTTGAAATGCCGACCTTTGAAAAGGGAACTAAGGCAATTGCTGAGATTCTGGCAGAGAGTGATGCTGTGACAATCATTGGCGGCGGAGATTCTGCAGCGGCAGCAGAGCAGTTTGGACTTGCGGACAAGATGAGCCACATTTCCACAGGCGGCGGCGCATCGTTGGAATTTTTGGAAGGAAAAGTACTTCCGGGCATTGCCGTCATTGAAGAAAAATAATAATTTATTGTAATCTTACATGCAGTGGAGAAGTCTCCTCTGCATGTTTTATAGGAATAGGAAGGAATAGAGATGAGAATTCCACTAATTGCAGGAAACTGGAAAATGTATAAAACCACAGAAGAAGCGCTTGCTTTTGCAAAGGAACTGAAAACAATGTATGGAGATACTGACGTAAAAGCTGCAATTTGTGCACCATATACGCAGCTTGCGGCATTGGTACAGGCTTTTTCTGGAAGCGGAATCGGTGTCGGTGCTCAGAATGTTCATTTTGAAGAAGAAGGTGCATTTACTGGAGAAGTTTCACTAAATATGCTCAAGGAAATTGGTGTAGATTACTGTATTGTAGGTCATTCGGAAAGACGTCAGTACTTTGGAGAAACTGATGAGACGGTAAATTTGAAACTGAAGAAAATCCTAACCGATAGTGAAATCACGCCGATTTTATGCGTTGGCGAGGATTTGGCACAGAGAGACGCTGGGATCGAACAGGAAGTTGTATGTGCGCAGATAGAAAAGGCTTTTGCAGAAATTTCTGCAGAGGATGCTGCTAAAGTGGTGGTAGCCTATGAACCAATCTGGGCAATCGGTACCGGCAGAACCGCAAGTCCCCAGCAGGCAGGAAAAATGTGCGCATGGATCAGAAAGTCTATCGAAGGTCTTTACGATGAAGATACCTGTGATAAAGTGATTATCCAGTACGGAGGCAGCGTAAAGCCTGAAAATGCAACGGAAATTATGGATATGGACGAGATTGACGGCGCGCTGGTTGGCGGGGCTAGTCTGGATTCGTCTAAATTTATGGAGATTGTCAACTTTTAGCAGGAAAACACTTGATTTTTCGTGGTTCTTATGATAAAGTTAAATGGTTAAATTTAAAGGAGGGAATAAGATGAAGATCGCTCTTATGGCATTACTGGCAATTGCAAGTATCGTTCTGATTTTAAGTGTTCTTCTGCAGTCTGGTAACAGCGATGGTTTATCCGGTTCTATTGCAGGCGGTGCAGAACAGCTTTTCGGAAAGAAAAAGGGCAGAGGATACGAAGCAATCTTAAGCAAGATTACAGTCGTATGCGCTGTGTTATTTATCGTGCTTTCACTTGCTATTGTTTCAATGTTTAGTTAATAATTTAATTTAAAATATTTGTTTGGTTTTATAAGAGGCGCGTGCATATGCGGTGCCTCTTTAAACGCGTTATAAACCAGACAAGAAAATGGAGGTATTATATTATGAATTGGATTGTACCAATCGCGGCTGCGGTCGGACTGTTGGTAGCCTTCTGCTTGTCCTCCTGGATCAGCAAATCTGACGAAGGTACTGACAGAATGAAGGAAATCGCAGGATACATCAGAGAAGGTGCTATGGCTTTCTTAAAGAGAGAATACAAGACCATGGTTATCGTAATTGCTGTGCTGTTCCTGCTCATCGGATTTGGCCTGCAAAGCTGGATTACTGCAGGACTGTACCTAATTGGTGCGCTGCTGTCTGTACTGGCAGGTTTCTTCGGTATGAACGTGGCAACCAAAGGTAACGTAAGAACTGCATGGGCTGCCAAAGAAGCAGGTATGCCAAAAGCGCTGAAGATTGCATTCAGATCTGGCGCTGTTATGGGTCTTTGCGTATCCGGTCTTGGACTTTTCGGTCTTGGCGTAGTGTTCTGCGTACTGGATCTTGCAACTGTTACAGAATGTATCACAGGCTTCGGTCTGGGCGCTTCGTCTATGGCGCTGTTCGGAAGAGTAGGCGGCGGTATCTATACCAAAGCTGCTGACGTAGGCGCTGACCTTGTTGGTAAGGTAGAAGCAGGTATCCCTGAAGATGACCCGCGTAACCCTGCTGTTATCGCTGACAACGTAGGCGACAACGTAGGTGACGTTGCTGGTATGGGGTCCGACCTGTTTGAATCTTATGTAGGTTCTATCATTTCCGCTATTACTCTGGCTTCCGTTGCTGTTGCCAATGCACCAGAAACTGCAATGTTCTCTGAAACAACTGCTGCACTGTTCCCGCTGCTGCTTTCTGCAGTAGGTATCATCGCTTCTGTTCTCGGTATCCTGATGGTAAGAGGCAGCGAGGGTTCCAACCCTGCAAATGCCTTGAACATGGGTACTTACATCAGTGGTATCATTGTAATCGTTGCTTCTCTGGTTATGAGTAAGTATATGCTGGGTGATTTCACTTATGCATTTGCAATTATTGCAGGTCTGGTTGCAGGTATTGCAATCGGTAAGATTACAGAAGTTTACACTTCCGGCGATTACGGTTCCGTTAAGAAAATTGCTGAACAGTCTCAGACAGGTGCTGCTACTACTATTATCAGCGGTCTGGGCGTTGGTATGATGTCCACTCTGTGGCCAATTATCATGATTTGTGTAGCTACTTTCGTAGCATATATGTTTGCAGGTGTTTATGGTATCGCACTGGCAGCTGTAGGTATGCTGTCCACAGCAGGTATGACTGTAGCAGTTGACGCTTACGGTCCTGTATCCGATAACGCTGGCGGTATCGCAGAAATGTCTGAACTTCCACACGAAGTTAGAGAAATCACCGACAAATTAGACGCTGTAGGCAACACTACCGCTGCAATCGGTAAAGGTTTTGCTATCGGTTCTGCTGCTCTGACTGCACTGGCTCTGTTTGTATCCTATGCAGAAGTAGCAGGCATTTCCGAAGTAGGAATTAACCTGCTGAACCCAATCGTAATTATTGGTCTGTTCCTGGGTGCTATGCTGCCGTTCCTGTTCTCTGCTATGACAATGAACTCTGTAGGTAAAGCAGCTAACCAGATGATTGAAGAAGTTAGAAGACAGTTCAGAGAAGACAAAGGCATCATGGAAGGCACTTCCAAGCCTGACTATGCTAGATGCGTAGATATCTCCACTGGTGCTGCTCTGAAAGAAATGGTTATGCCAGGTCTGATGGCAATCATTGCGCCTTTAGCAGTTGGATTTATTTTAGGTGCTGAAGCTCTTGCAGGTATGCTGGGCGGTGCACTGTCTGCAGGTGTACTTCTTGCAATCATGATGTCCAACGCAGGCGGCGCATGGGATAACGCTAAGAAATATATCGAAGAAGGAAATTACGGCGGTAAGGGAAGCGAACCTCACAAGGCTGCTGTTGTAGGCGACACTGTAGGTGACCCGTTCAAAGATACTTCCGGTCCTTCCATCAACATCTTGATTAAGCTGATGACAATTGTATCCGTAGTATTCGCACCAATGTTTGGCGCTGGATTACTGGGCTAATCAGTATCATTGATGAAAACTGCATCGCACTGCACGGGAAACCTGCAGTGCGATGTTTTAATTTCGGTGTTAAAATGAAAAAATATTAGCTGTAAATTTCAGCACTTGTTGCAATGTATTTTGTTTCCAGTTTTCATCTTTTCTTCAAACGATTTTCAAAATCTCGATTTTGTCCGCAAAAAGAAACCATTTTTGGCAGTTTTGAAAACCCAACAGAGTTTTTATGAAAACTGGAAGATATATTCAAAGTTATTGTCACTTTATCGTTCCTGTGATAGAATAATATGGATTTCATAAAAAAAGGATACAGACATGGCAAAGAAAGAAAAAGAGCCAAAAACCAATGCGGTACGCATGGTGGCGGCGAAAGGGATTGCTTATCAGCTACATACTTATGAAGCGCCGGAGGGCTTTTTAGATGGTGTTTCAGTGGCAGAGCAGGTAGGACAGAATCCTGATATGGTATTTAAGACTCTGGTTCTCGTAGGACATAGTAGACAGAATTACGTCTGTGTGATTCCTGTGGCATGTGAACTGAATCTAAAGAAGGCGGCGAAGCATTTTGGAGAAAAGAATATCGAAATGATTCATGCGAGAGATATTACGAAAATTACCGGTTATATCAAAGGTGGCTGCTCTCCGGTCGGTATGAAGAAATTATTTCCGACTGCTATTGACGAAAGGGCGAAGAATCATCAGAGGATTTGCGTCAGTGGCGGTAAGGTAGGACTGCAGATAGAGCTTTCACCGGTTGATTTGGCAGAATTAGTTGGTGCACAGTTCACCCATTTAACGAGAGAAGAATAAGGAGGCTGCTTATGAATATCAGAAAAGCCGCTGAGACGGATTTTATAGAGATTTTGGATATCTATGCCTATGCCAGAAATTTCATGTCGGAAAACGGAAATCCAACCCAGTGGGCGATTTGGGGTTACCCCGAAAAAGAACTTTTGGAGGGAGATATGAAAAGGGGCAATCTTTACGTCATGGAAGATGGAGGCAGTATCTGTGGCGTATTTGCTTTTATTATAGGTGCTGATCCGACCTACGACAGAATTGACGGCGGTCAGTGGCTAAACGACAGAGCCTACGGAACCATTCACAGAATCGCAGGAAACGGCACGGTGAAAGGGCTGTTGCAGCAGTGTGTGGATTTCGGATTTACCTTGATTGACAATATTCGTATTGACACTCACGAGGACAACAAAATCATGCAGCATTTGATTCAGAAGTGTGGTTTTACTTACTGCGGAATCATTTCTTCGAAAGATGGATCGCCAAGACTTGCATATCAGATGGCAAAGGAAAACCCCGGCACATAGGAAATCAATGGCATTAAGTTAAGGGATTTAAAGAGAAGTTAGTATTGTTCGCGATATTAACTTCTCTTTTTTTCCTTTGATTCAAGCTGATAAATTGTTTTTTTGTAGATTTAAAAACGCAACAAATAGACAAGAGCGTTCCCTTGTCAAAAAAATAATGTATATTTCAAAAATCTATGCTATTCTATACATGAAACTTATTGCCTGTTTGGCTTTCATTTCACGAGGCCTTGAACGTCCAGGCCGAATGGGCGTTATATATCTTGCAATAAGTGATTCAATATTAGGTGGGATATTTATACTAAGCAGGAATTCACGGCATATATGTACTGCGACAGAAAAATTGACTTTATATTCATACTTTCTGTCTTTCTTTTCAATGACTACGTGCGAGGTAATCAATTCTGAAAAGTTATACATGATTAACCGTGCAAAGATTTCTTGAAGTATGTATTCCACCTTTTTTGAATGAAAATGAAGCAGTCCTACTGTATATTTCAAATCTCTAAATGAAGTTTCAATTCCCCACCGCATGCCATACAGTTGTTTCAGAGTATCCGCAGGGAATTCATCAGTATCCAGATTAGTTACTACAACTTCGTAATAATCCTCTGATATTGGAAAGCGTACAATGCGAAATGGCAAATTATAAAGTACTGCAGGATCAGATTTTCTGCTCTTAACAGGCAGATAGTCAAATGGTTTATTATGCGCGATTCTCCGATAGTGATTTCTCTGCTCAAAAAGCTTTTTCATTTCATTAGTCTGTTTCCGAGTTAATTTTAAATCGATATACTCATCGAATTCCTCAGTATCCGGCAGCTCCAAGCCATGCAGAATACCGGATGAATATTGATTAAAATCTTTCACCCGTATTAGATAAAACCATCCTTTTTCTTGGAT
>NZ_CALPCF010000009.1:0-119433 GCF_943192965.1 Senimuribacter intestinalis | reverse complement strand
GAACACAGAAGTTAAGCTCTCAAGCGCCGATGATACTTGGTGGGAAGCTGCCTGGGAAAGTAGGTCGTTGCCGGTTTTGTTAAAAAAGAAACTGCACAGAGGGACACTTCACATAAGGAAGTGTCCCTTGCGGCGTTTATAAGTATTTGCAATGACGGTTGGATATGATGAATTTGTAGGAAAATAAATATATTAATGGAGGACAACTACAATGAAATCATTGTTCGAACAATTCGGCGGTACATACCATAATGAAAGTGATTATTTAATTCCAAATCTTACACTTCCTAAGAGCGAAGAAAATGATATTGGTATTTATGGACAACAGCATTTGAGATACTTACAAGAGTACCTCAAACTGACTTATATTAATTTGCTTACAAACGGTGTTCTCAATGAATATCTGTCTGAGATTGATAATCAAGCCTGCGAAAGATTTTCTCGGATTGTGGAACAAATGAAACAAGAGCAAGAAATCACCGAACAATTAAAAGAAGATAATCCCATTGAGTGGACAAGGAAGATGAATTGCATTAGACAACAAGTAGAAGAAATTGTTTTAAATGAAGTGACTTATAACTAGTTTGAGGAGCGGTATTGGCAAAAGCTGATACCGCTATCCTTTTCAATCTATGGTGGAAAATTAAGGTTTCCATATGATATAATCTCAATATATAGCTTCTAAACAAACAAATAGAAAATATAAGGAGTTGTGAAATATGGCAATAGACAGAATAAAAATTTGTAATTTTAAGAGCTACAAAGGAATATTTGAATTAAAACTTAATAAAGGTTTAAATATTTTAGTTGGAAATAATGAAACTGGAAAATCAACTATTTTAGAAGCCATACATTTGGCATTAACAGGTATGTATGGTGGTCGTAATATTCGCAATGAATTGTCACAATACCTTTTTAATAGGGAAGTGATTGCAGAATATATAGAATCAGTGAATAGAGGAACCCCATTATCTCCACCAGAAATCCTAATTGAAATATTTTTTGAGGGGTCATTATGTCCAGAGTTTGAAGGAAACAATAATACTGAGCGGTTAAATAAAGTTGAAGGACTTCAATTTAGAATTTTTTATAACGATAAATATAATGATGAATATGCTAAACTCATAGCATTAAAAAAATTGTCAAGCTTACCTATTGAATATTATGATGTTTCATGGATATCTTTCGCACGACAAGCAATAACGATAAGAAGTATTCCTATTAAGTCAGCAATGATAGATTCTTCAAATTATCGTTATCAAAACGGGTCAGATGTTTATATTTCGCGTATAGTTAAAGATTTACTTTCCCCAGAAGAAGTAACATCTGTTGCCCAAGCACATAGGAATATGCGAGATGAATTTATGGAAGACCCTTCAATTCAAGCAATTAACGATAGAATTAGTAAAGAATCTTCAATTATAGATGGTGAAGTTTCGTTATCAGTGGATTTAGGAACAAAGAATGCATGGGAAAATAGCCTTGTAACCCAGTTAAATAATATACCTTTTGGGTATGTTGGAAAAGGGGCACAATGTGTTATGAAAACCGAATTAGCCTTAACACATAAGCAAGTACAAAACGCAAGTATAATTTTATTAGAAGAACCCGAAAGTCATTTATCCTTTTCTAAGTTAAATCAATTAATTTCATCAATAGAGAGTAAATATGGCAATAAACAAATTATCATATCTACTCATAGTAGCTTTGTAGCAAACAAGTTGGGGCTTGAAAATTTGTTATTGTTAGATAACCATAATATAGTTAGAATTGCAAAATTGGATTCAGCAGAATTCTTCAAAAGAATAGCAGGATATGATACTCTAAGATTAATTTTGTGTAAGAAAGCAATCCTTGTTGAAGGTGATTCGGACGAGTTGGTGGTACAAAAAGCATACATGTGTAACAATAATGGCAGATTACCTATACAAGACGGAATAGACGTTATTTCGGTAGGAACTTCATTCTTGAGATTTTTAGAATTGGCTTCAATTTTAAATAAGAAAGTTTCGGTAGTAACTGATAATGATGGAGACCCTAACGCATTAAAAACCAAATACAGCGACTATTTGGGGGATAACAAACAACCTAATATTAATATTTGCTACGATGAAACTGTTGACACTGGAACACTTAAAATTGGAGAAAAAAATTATAATTACAACACGTTGGAACCCAAATTACTAAAAGCAAATAGTTTAAATTTGTTTAATTTGATATTCGGAACACAATATGCAAATGAAGATGATTTGCGAAAATACATGAAGCATAATAAAACGGAATGTGCTATGGCAATATTTAATACATCTGAGACTATTGTTTTTCCAAATTATATTATGGAGGCGATTAGTGATAATGAATAAATTAGTTATTGCTGCTGCAGGTTCAGGAAAAACCACCTTTCTAATAAAAGAAGCTTTAAAAACAACAAACAAAAGAGTTCTAATTACAACTTTTACTGAAGCAAATGAGGCTGAAATTAGAAAGAAATTTATTGAGATTAATGGTTCTATACCAGAAAATATTTATATTCAAACATGGTTTTCGCTTCTTTTGCAGCATGGGGTTAAGCCTTATCAGAGTGTAATATTGGAAGAAAATATAAAAGGATTGTTATTAGTTAATCAAAAATCAGGTTTGAAATATAGGGGTAAATTTCCAGTTTACTATCCAGAATCTGACCCAAGAAACCACTACTTTAGTAAAGGAATGATGATATATTCCGATAAAATATCGAAGTTTGTTTGCAAGGCAAACGATGCAGTAAATGGATTAATAATTGATAGATTAAGCAGAATTTATCCCAATATATTCATAGATGAGGTTCAAGATTTAGCTGGATTTGACCTTGAAATAGTACGTTTGCTTTTGCAATCAGATTCAAATTTAATAATGGTCGGTGACCCAAGACAAGTTACATATCATACACATGAGGAAACAAAGTATGGAAAATATAGTGATGGAAAGATTGAACAATTTATTCTTGAACAATGTAAAAAAATAGATATTCAAATTGATAAAACTTCCTTAAATACTACTTATAGAAACGAAAAACGGATATGTGACTTTGCAAACAGTATATATCCAGAATATCCCCCTTGTAATTTTGTTGAAAAAGGAACTACAGGACATGATGGAGTATTCTTTATTGAACCATCAGAATTAGCTGAATATTTAGATAAATATGACCCTATGCAGTTAAGAGATAAGGTAAATGTGAAAGTTAATAACAACTATCGTGTAATGAATTTTGGGGAAGCAAAAGGATTATCTTTTGATAGAACAGTAATTTATCCTACGAAACCTATGTTAGAATGGATTCAAAATCATTCAAAAGAATTAGCGGCATCAAGTCGTTCAAAGCTCTATGTTGCAATTACAAGGGCACGTTATAGTGTTGCTATAGTATTTGAAAACAAGAAAAATATTTGCATTGATGGGATAAAAAATTATCAAAAGGACTGTTGATATTTAAGTAATATTTTGAAGTGATATGTCTTACCAAGCACTGAATTTGGTTATCCAAATTCGCTTGTTAGGGACATTTGCCCCTAATACCCCATAAAAAGGATGCAGAGCCAATAGCAAGTGGGTATCACTCACTGCTTACTGGCTCTGTTTTTATTCCGCAATTTTTTACAATTCAAATTTTGTGCTTATTGATATGATATTTGCAGGCAGGAACACTGTCAATAAAATTTGAAAGGAAGTGCTGAGAATGGATTATAAAAATCTGTTTGAAAAATTCAATGAGGGAGGAAAGTTACTTTTACCAAATGCTACGGTAGCCTTTGACGCTATTTCATGGTCGAAACATCCAACTTTCGAGGGTGTAGAATTAAAACATATTATCACATCCGAAAAGACAGATGGACAGTTCAGCTTCCATCTTGTGAGAATAGCCCCTAATAAAAAGATTGGCAATCATATCCACGAAAAGCAATTAGAAACACATGAAGTTATTTCTGGTGCAGGCATCTGTGTGAACAATGGAGCGAAGCTGCCCTATGAAGCAGGCGTAATTTCCATTTTTCCTATCGGAGTACCGCATGAAGTCATTGCAGGAGAAGATGGTCTTTATCTGTTTGCAAAATTTATGCCTGCATTGTGCTAACTCATTTCCCAGTTTTAATTTCCTCAATATTGCCAAATGGTATAGAGGTATCCTTTAAGATTGTTTGGGAAGATAATTTATAAGTTAGCGGTGGTAAGCCTACCTGCTTTTCAAATTGTTTTATGAAGTGGCTTTGGTCGCAAAAACCTGTGGTCAAAGCCACTTCTGTTATTGTTTCAGCATTGTGCATCAATCGTTGTGCCTTGCGAATGCGGTTTTGAAGTTGAAACTGATGCGGTGTAAGTCCCACTTCTGCCTTAAAACTTCGGATGAAATGGTATTTACTGATAAATGCGTTTTGAGCCATTTCTTCAATACTAACTTTGGCTTCGGGGTATAATTCCAACTGCTTTTTTAGGTTATTGATAAATGGATTTTGGCTTTCAGAGTGCCAATCTGTATAGGCGGCAAACGAGTTTAAGCAGTCCAATAATTGTAATGTCTGGTACTGATTGATTCTTTCTGTATTTAAAGCATTCATTAACAGAGCCATTATGTTATGCCTTATTTTATCGGCGGAATAGTGTGCGGCAATATTTTTATCAATACATAAACTTAGCAAAGTATAGCTGCTATGTGTTGAAATGCTATGCGGCATATATGGGCAGATGATAAAGGTCTGATTTTTTTCATAAACCTTTACATTATTATTCGCAGTAAGCACAATAGAGCCATCTAACACAATGCCGATTGTAAGCACGGAAACATGGTTATGAGTGGGATAGGATATTGTTGAATTTTCACAGAAAATCAATTCCATGCCCATATTAGAATTATATATGTAGCGTATGCTATTTGTTGCCATAAGTATTACTTCCTAACTATTTATGTGCCTGCCAGATAATGTGCGTTATTTACTCGCCGAGGTTTTCATCTCCCCATTGTTTCATGTGTTCAAAAACGGGAATGAAACTCTTGCCTAAGTCAGTAAGGTTATACTCCACACGGGGAGGTACTTCTTTATAGTCATAACGGGTAATAAAGCCGTCGGCTTCCAGTTCCCGAAGCTGCTTTGTCAGGCTTGATTCCGTAATGTCACCGATATGTCTGCGAAGCTCTCCAAAGCGGTGTATATCCCGAAAGGCGATGTAATAGATGATTTCAATTTTCCATTTACCGCCCAAGATTTTTTGTATGGTAGAAACTGTTTTGCAGCGTTCAACAGCCAATGTACTTTTTTTCATTCCTGCCACTCCTTTCTGAAATAGTATAACACACCTTTTCTCAAAAATCAATGTACCGTTTCAATATAGGTACTATAAAAAAGTACAGTACTTGTAAAATCATTGTACGCAAGTATAATTAGTATAGACTACAGAAAAGGAGATGTGTTTATGCACTACACAGGAACAATTTGGCGACCGCCGTATGAAGCGGCATCACTTTTGTTAGAGGTAACGGCAGGCTGTACGCATCATAAATGCAAGTTTTGTACCTTGTATAATGATTTGCCGTTCAAATTCAGAATGTCCCCTCTGGAGGATATTGAGAGTGATTTACGGGAGGTTAAAAGAGCAACAAAAGGTTGGAACAGCGGGCGTACCTGCCGAGTATTTTTGACGGGAGCTAACCCCTTTGTTTTGTCTTATGACAAATTAACTGCGATTGCAGAGCTAATCCGCAAATATCTCCCGTCAGTTACATCTATCGGCTCGTTTGCGAGGATTACAGATGTTACCCCTAAAACCGATGAGGAACTTGCCAAACTGCGGGCTATGGGATATGACGGTCTGACAATAGGAATAGAAACAGGCGATGACGAAGCCCTGCGGTTTATGAACAAGGGATATACCTCGGCGGACATTATAGAGCAATGCCAGAGATTAGATGCAGCAGGCATTCATTACAGTTTCTTTTACTTGGTGAGCATTTCTGGAGCAGGTCGTGGAGAAATCGGAGCAAAATTGACGGCTGATATATGCAATCAGATACACCCTACGCTTATCGGAGCAAATATGCTTACGATTTATCCCGATTCTGAACTTTATGCTGAAATACAGCGTGGAAACTGGCAAGAGGAAGGCGAACTTGAAAAATACAAAGAGGTACGGACGCTCATTGAAAATTTGCAGATACCGACCATTTTTGCGGCAATGGGAGATTCCAATGCGTACCAATTTCATGGGCAACTGCCGAAAGACAAGAAAAAACTGTTGGCGTTTCTCGATGAAATCATAGGAAATGTCAGCGAAGAAGAATTACAGCGGTATAGAAAAAGCGTTCATCATCTGTAAGTCAAAGGAGGGGCAATCATGCACTTTACAGGCAGAACTTGGCGACCACCGTATGAAGCTCATTCGGTCATCATACAGGCTACCTCTGGCTGCACCTATAACAAATGCAAGTTTTGTAGCCTGTATAAAAATGAGTGCTTCCGAATGTCGCCCATTGAGGAATTTGAGGAAGATTTAGCGGAGATAAAAAGCTATCAGCCAAACGCCCGAAGGATTTTCTGGACGGGAGCTAACCCGTTCGCAATGAGCTATAAAAATCTTAAACTACGGGCATTGACGGTAAGGGACTATCTGATTAAGTGTCAGACAATGGCTATGTTTGCGAGCATCCGTGATATTAAAAACAA
The DNA here is from genome assembly GCF_943192965.1 of Senimuribacter intestinalis. NCBI lineage: Bacteria > Bacillati > Bacillota > Clostridia > Peptostreptococcales > Anaerovoracaceae > Senimuribacter > Senimuribacter intestinalis. Next base: position 112,738 of record NZ_CALPCF010000009.1, on the reverse strand, counting down.
AGAGGTATGGCAGCTTAGAAAATTAAGAGCGATGGGTATTAACGGACTGAGCATCGGTGTGGAAAGCGGCGATGATGAAACGCTTGCCCTTGCCAATAAAGGATATACCTCGGCGGATATTCTGGAGCAATGCAGGAAATTGGACGAAGCAGGCATTGAATACTACTTTGTTTATATGACAGGGCTTGCGGGAAAAGGCGGCGGATACCAAAATGCAAGGAATAGTGCAGAGCTGTTCAGTCAGCTTAATCCGTATTTTATTTCCGTGGACTCTCTCACACTTTTTCCAGATACAGAGCTTTACCAGATGGCACAGCAGGGCTTGTTTGTACCTGCCGAAGAAAAAGAGCGTATCCGTGAATTGCAAATCCTAATCAATAACCTAAATATACGCACACACCTGTTTGCGAACACGGTATCTAATTTCACGCCCGTAACGGCGTATCTTCCCTATGACCGTGAAAAGGTAACAAACGAACTGCAATTTGTTATAGATAACACAGACGAAAGGGAGATGCAGGAATATAGAAATAATTTGAAGTCTTTGGGATAAGGCTTGTATTTTAAGTTATAGCCCACCGAATAAAAAAACAGCGTTTTGGTGGGCTGTATCTTCACGCCCAAACGAGAATAGTTTAGCCCTCCAGACCTGTTTTAAAGTTTGGAGGGATTTTTTATGTTCTTTTTTCGGGCAGTATTCTATCTACTCATGTACTGCAGAGTTTATTCATACATAGCATATCGGGGATTGTCGGAAAGCCAGTTAAAAAAGTTTCTGCCCATACAACGCTACTTCTCACCATAAAACCAGAAGTAGAATCTCCGCTTAACGGAATATATATATCCTATAACCGTAGAGGTCACAGTGCCTTTGCGGTTTTTCTTTTGTCGTTTTTTATCGGAATGTTCCGCAGGGCTAGTTCTTGTGTGGGCTGTCGTTCGCCGCCCTCTCTATCTGGATTTTAGCATTTCAAAAATTCAGATGGGAGGTACTTACGGTGAAGTATACACCAAGAAAAGTATATATCAAAGAGAATGGCGGCTATGTGGAACTGTCCTATCAAGATTTCTGCCGCCGCAGGCAAACCGACCAAAGTTACATGGACAAGCTATTTATCCCCGTGCAGGGTTGTTTGCTTGAGGTTGTGCGAGAACAGTACACAGATTTTTATCGGGATAAAGAACGTTGGCGTTATCTGAAAAAACTGGACGCGAACCACAAGTTGCTTTCATTGGAGGGATTTACGGACAGTGAGGGGAATGTGCTTGATTTCATTGTTGATGAAGCGGTGGACGTTGCGGAAATCGTTGTCCATGCGGTAATGGTGGACAGGCTGAAAGCCGCCCTGCCCTTATTGTCGGATGGTGAGCAGGCATTGGTAAAAGCAATCTTCTTTGAAGAACTTCCTGAGCGGGAAGTTGGAGTGCGGTTAGGCATAACACAGAGCGTTGTCAATAAACGCAAAACTAAAATCCTTGCGAAACTGAGAAAGATAATGGAGGTTTAAATTTAAGGCGTTCAGCCCCCTTGTTTTTTCCTTTGGGAAAATGAGGGGGCTTTTGCCTGCCCTCTCAATCAGTTTTGATTGGAGGAAATAAAGATGACATACAACCACGGACGAGAGGAGAGAAAATGGCGCATCTGGAAAGAAGCCGAAGAAAAGATTTTACGTGAGTGTGGCATTGATGACGCGGTCATTGAGCAAATCCGCACAGATGACAGGGCAGATTTTAATTCCAACAGGCGGTTTTACCGATGGGCGAGCGATTTCGGAGAATACCTTGAGGGTATAGCAGACAGGGAGAAGCAGGCGGAAGTAAGGTCTGTTTCTGATTTACTGGACGAGATTGAAAGCGAAAATCTGTACCTTGCCTTAATCACGGTGGACAGACGCACATTACAAATCGTCCTGCTGAAAATGCAGGGCTATTCCACAAAGGAGATTGCCCCACTTGTGCATTTAACCGCAGGGGCTATCTATGCAAGGATGCAGCATCTACGGAAAAAGCTAAAAGATTTTAAGCAATAGAGGGCAAATTTTAACTTTTTCAAGGACTATAGGGTGAGGGATATTTTTTCTCACTCTATTCTTCATGGGAGGATTATTGCATATGGACAACTATATAGACAAAAGAACAAAGGAGCAATTTACCGAAGATACCGCTATTCGAGAAGCAATCAACAACATTTACGATATGCTTGCTGATTTGCCGAAAGAGAAACGCCTTTCTTTCTTTGGGCAAATTTCAAAACCAAAAGATTTGGATTTTGTAAAGGAGATAGATGGTATTTATTATGTTGTCTGTTCTCACTTCAATAAAGAACAAAGGGAAGATATGATAACCAAAGTTAATCGGATATTAGGTACAGAGGTATGAAAATATTTTTTAATTCGCACTTTAAAGCGTTGAAGTAAGACGGCAGATATGGTAGAATAGCATCACTACAAACATCATATCCGACTGTCGGAAAGGAGTTTATTTTGAACAGACAGTCAGAAAAAATTACTGCCCTCTATTGCAGGCTTAGCCGTGACGATATGCTGCAAGGGGAGAGCAACAGCATTACTAATCAAAAATCAATTGTCAGCAAGTACGCAAAGGATAACGGATTTCAGAATCCCCAATTTTTCGTAGATGACGGATATTCTGGTGTCAGCTTCACAAGACCGTCTTTTATGGAACTGATGGAGCTTGCCGAGGCGGGAGAAATTGGAACGATTATTGTCAAAGACCATTCAAGGCTTGGCAGAAACCGCCTTGTTGTCGGTCAGCTATTGGAAGAAGATTTTGTCCGTCTGGGCATCCGCTATATTGCCATTATGGACAATATTGACACAAAGGACGGATTGAGTGATTTTCTCCCTGTGCAGGACTGGTTCAATGAGATGCATGCCAAGAATACTTCAAAGAAAGTACGGGCGGTATTCCAGAACAAAGGCATGTCGGGGAAACCTCTTACAACGGTTATCCCCTACGGTTACAAGAAGAACGAAGCCAATCCTGCCCATTGGTTGATTGACGAAGAAGCCGCAGAGGTTGTACGCAAAATATTTCGCCTATGCGTTGAGGGATACGGACCGACGCAGATAGCAAATATCCTTTTTTCGGAGGGTATTTCAACGCCAACAGAGCATTGGCAGGCACAAGGGCGAAAGACATCTGTACTTCCTGCTGTTCCACATAAATGGGCGGCAAGGACAGTTGCGGATATTCTGGAACGGCTTGAATACTGCGGACATACGGTTAATTTCCGTTCTACGACACGCTCTTTTAAAGATAAGACCAAGATTCACAGACCGAAAGAGGAATGGAAAGTATTTGAAAATACCCATGAAGCCATTATTGACAGCGAAACATGGGAACTTGTACAGGAGCTTAGAAGCCACAAGCGCAGACCAAACCGTACAGGCGAAGTCAGCATTTTTTCAGGATTACTCTATTGTGCCGACTGCGGGGAAAAACTGTATTATAGCGTGACGAACAATTACAGCCGAGAGCAGGCATACTTTTTCTGTTCTAACTACCGCAAGAATACTGCAAACTGTACGGCACATTATATTCGTGAAAAGGTTGTCCATGCCTTAGTGCTTGAAAGTTTGCGGCGTGTGCTGTTCTATGTGCAGGCGTTTGAAAAACAGTTTGTGCAGGAGCAGCTTGACAAATCAAGCGAAGAACAGCGGAAAGAAATTGCCAAGAAGCGGCGTGAATTAGCCAAATGTGAAAAGCGTATTGCTGAACTTGACGTATTGTTTCAGCGGATTTATGAAGATAATGTATCGGGAAAACTGAGCGATGAGCGTTTTGCAACAATGTCGGCAAGTTATGAAGCCGAACAGAAAATGCTGAAAGAATTACTTACCCAATTAAAATTGGATATTGAAATGCAGGATGACAAAACTGCAAATGTATCAGCCTTTGTGGAAAAGGTCAAGAGGTATACCGAAATCAAGGAACTTACGCCTGCCGTCGTCAATGAATTTATAGACTACATCATGGTATCCAAGAAAGAGGTCATAGACGGAAAGACAGTGTATCCTATTGATATTCACTATAATGGAGTCGGTATTATCAACGCCCCATCCGCTGAAGAATATGAAGAAATGTTCCAGGAACGCTTGAAACAGAAGCGTTCCAAAGAAGAAAAAACGGCATAGCCACGAAGACTATACCGTAATTTGATACAGAGATGCCCTTGTACCCTTCACTTCCTTATGTGAAGGGTAGGAAGTGCAGTTTCTTTTTTTAGCGTAGCGTACAAAACGGGACAGCTCAAATGCACTGAAGTAAAGCCAAAGAAGATGTTTATTCCCATTTAAAATATTTTATGGAAATAGCAAAACAGATTAATGCGGTAATACTCATAATAACAACCGGGAATATAGCATTTTCAATCGGTGACCCAAGAAATGCGTTTTTCATTAACTGAATACCCTGTGTCAATGGAAAGATACTGATAATTTTTTGCATGGTAATGGGCATAACCTCGAAGGGAAGCGTTGTACCTGAAAAAATCAGCATGGGGAAATATAAGATACAGGCAATTACGCTTGCGCTTTTCATATTTTTGGCAATTCCACCAACTAACAATCCGATACTTAAAGTCGATACCATAGTCAAAAGCCAGCTTCCCAAGAATAACAGCAAAGCCCCATGTATTCTTATTTTCCAAAACAGCATGGCGGCAAGGAACAGGGTGAGTATTGAAACGATGCAATAGATAATATAAATCAAAAATACTACCAAAAGTAATTTTGCTGGGCTGATAGGGGTGACTTGATAACGCTTCAAGATTTTTCGTTCCCGATATTCTGATACGACAAGGGGCAGACCCATTAGCCCACCCGCACAAATGGAGATACAGCTTAGTGCGCTGAAAGACTGTTCCATAAAAGTGTATGGCGCTCCGTCTGCGGCGGGTTTTGTTCCGTAAATGAGGCCAAGCAAACCTAAGACAATCAGTGGCACAATAACAGCGAAAATAACCATATTCATGTTTCTGATGTTTAGTTTCAATTCAATTTTTAAAAGTGTTCCAAATGATTTCATTCTTTTTCTACCTCCTCACCGGAAAGCCTAAGATAAGCGTCTTCAAAGTTCTCGCATTTACTGACTTTTTTTGCCTGCTCAACGGTTCCGAAAAATATGATTTTGCCGTTTCTCAAAATGCAAATTTCATCACATAGGGCTTCCACTTCGTCCATGAAATGGGAAGTTAAAAAGATAGTCAACCCCTTGCTTTTTAATTCAGATAATATTTTCCAGACATCACGCCGGGCTTTTGCGTCAAGCCCTGTAGTCAATTCATCAAGAAATACCAGTTCCGGGTTTGGGATTAAGGCGAGTACGATGAATAAGCGCTGACGCTCCCCGCCGGACAAGCTCTTTAACATATTTCCAATTTTACCTGCTATTCCAAATTGTTCACAAAGCTTTTTCCAGTCGGCAGGAGCGTCATAAAGACAAGCAGTTTCTTCACATAGCTCTGAGACTTTTATTTCCGGCTGATAATCGCCCTCTTGAAACTGAACGCCTACATTTTGAAATAGGCGATGCCTGTCCATTTTAGGGTTATACCCCAAGACTGATATTGTTCCGCTGTCGGCATTTTTTGTACCTAAGATACATTCGATTGTTGTGCTTTTTCCTGCACCGTTTGCGCCAAGAAGTCCGTAAACGGTTCCACGCTTTACGGACAAACTGATTTTGTTTACTGCAAGCAGGTTGCCGTAGGATTTTGATAATCGCTCTACATTGATTACAGTCTGCATAATAAGACCTCCTTTTGTTTCTTGTGAAATAAGAATACCACCAATGAAAACATTGGTGGTAAAGTGTAGGGTTTATGAAAATTCAATTTTCATATCGTACAGCATATCCAAAATCGCAATAGCATTTTTTTCTGCTACTGACAGTGAGACAATTAGTCTGTCGCAGACAGAAATAATATCATCAGTCTGTTTCGGTGTATTCAAGGTGGCTCGAATATCAGCATCTGGATTTTGGGATAGCTGCTGCAACAAACGAAGGATTGCCTCTAAGGAGTAATTTGCACATCTTAATGTGCGAATGATCTTTAGCCGCTGTATATCCTCATCGGTATAGATTCGATACCCGTTATCTTTTCTTTTTACTGTAAGTAAGCCGTTCATTTCCCAGTTTCGGAGCGTGTCCATAGAAATATCGAGCAGTTCTGATACCTCTTTTCGCTTCTGATACTGCGAATTTTTCTCAATATCTCCGGATAAAATTTGCTTTACAATTTCAATGGCTTCTTCCGCGTTCCGGCGTTCTCTCCCGATTTGTCCTAAGTAGTTTTTCGTAAGCGTAATAGCTGTATCAAAATCTCCTGCTGCTGATATAGTAAGCATTTGTGCAATGTTTTTTCTTAACCCGTTCTGCAATACCTCTACTTGAAATGCAAGGCGTATCAGTTTGCATTGCTTTATATGAAATTCTGTAAATATGCGATACCCATTTGGCAGCCGTTCTGGCTTAGGTATCAGCTTCAGTTTTTCGTATAATCGTACTGTATTTGGATGTATTCCGATGATTGCGGCAACTTCCGCAGTTTTGTATGTGGTCACAGTTTCTCACCTCCGTTCTCTCTCAACCACTATATCACAGAAAAAAAGTCTGGTGGTATAGTGTAGGGATTTATTTTAACATAGATAAATCATAATTGAAACAAAAAAACTTCTTTACAAATTCGATGAATTGAACTATAATAAGTAGGTACGAACAAGTTGTTCGTGCGCTATTAGCTCAATTGGATAGAGTAGCGCACTACGAATGCGAAGGTTAGGGGTTCGAGTCCCTTATGGCGCACCAAAACGGAAATACCCATCATCGGATGGGTATTTTTGTTTTTTGGTAACAGATGTTATGGAAGGGGATCAAGACCGAAAAGGAAAGCAAGGTCGTCTTCGTTTGATTTATTGATGTTCTTTTAGCCACCGGACTGTGCATTGCGTTAAATATGCAGAGCCGATTGGGCAGACGTTTTCATTGAACTGAAGCCTGGGATTATGTGCAGGGACATCTCCTCGCTCGTCCATATATCCAGCCAAAAGATACATGAATACGTTGGGAACTTTCTCAGCGATGGTCGCAAAATCTTCAGAAGCAATGGCTGATGTGTCGGGAACAGGAGTCAGCTCTGGAATTGAAAGTTCTTTCATATAGCCTACTATCTCGTTTGTCATAACAGGATCGCATACTAGCGGTAGCACCTCAGAAATCATCTCAATCTCTGCCAACGCTCAAGACACTTGCGATGTCTTGTGATTCGAAAATCATCTACAGAACGCAGTACCAGTGTCCGTTCATAAAAATACACAAATAACTAACAAAAAAATTTTAGTAAGCACATAAGCAAACGTAATGATGGGAATTGAAAGGGGCAGATAATTAGAACTTTTTTGTAGGAAAATCGTTAGACTTTCATCATGGACTATTTGTTGAAATTTTACTAAAAACCTTGTATAATCGAAAGTACGATGTTAATCACACTAAGAGGGGAAATAGAATTTTGAGAAGCGATCGAAATAAGAAAACTGAAAATTATGAGGGCATGAAATACAGCAAGGAACTGATACGGCAGTTATCAGACCCGGAATATGCTAAGGAAGAAGAACGTTATGCCCGGGAAGCGCAAAGGCGTAAAAGCGGAAAGTCCCAGACTAAAAGCAGGGCAGGCAGCATTGCCAAATCTGCTGGTACTGGTGCCTGCGCATCAACGAAAGGCAAACAAAAACAGAAGAAAAAGAAAAAATATAGATTTAGACCGGGGAAGCTTATCCGAAATCTTATCATGCTGTTCATGGTATTTTTGTTGGCTTTTACCGGGCTATTCTACGCTTTGACGGGAAATTTTGATAAGGTGGAAACGGAGAAAAGTGCTTTTGCTATTGATCCGCAGGTAGAAGACGATTTGAGCGGATATAGGAATATTGCAATTCTGGGCGTAGATTCCAGAGCTGATGAGGGTTATGACGGCAGCAGAACTGATGCTATCATCATCATGAGTATTAAAAAGTCTACTGGAGAGATAAAACTGATTTCTGTCATGCGTGATTCTTACCTGAGAATGGAATATATGGATGGCACATCTATTTTGGACAAGATTACCCATGCTCATCACTATGCGGGTGGTGTAAATACTTGCGCCTCATTGAATCAGAGTTTGGATTTGAATATTGACGAGTTTGTCATCTTTAACTGGAAAGCTGTGGCAGACGCAGTGGATTGTCTGGGTGGTATTACCGTCAACGTCAAGGAAAACGAAATCAACGATATGAACCATTGGGGACCGGATACGGCAGAAAATGTCGGACGAGATTATCACGAAATAACGGAAACAGGCAAACAGACGCTAGATGGTGTACAGGCAACGACCTACTGCAGAATCAGAAAGACCAGCGGGGGTGATGCAGGCAGAAGCAGACGCTACAAAGCTGTGGTTGCAGGAGTTATGAAAAAGGCTTTGACCCACCCATGGAAGTTAAAAGAACTGTCTGACACGGTATTTCCAAATATCAGAACCAATATGAGTCAGACGCAGATGTATACAGCGGTAATTCAGGCGCCGAGATATCATTTTGGCAAGAGCGTCAGCTGGCCGAATGAATACTGGGCTGACCTGCTTAGAGGCATTTCCTATGTGGTGCCGATGACCTTGGAGTCTAACGTAAAGTGGCTGCACAAACGAGCTTTTGGACAGGAGGATTACCAGCTGTCAGATACCTGTCAGCAGATTAATCAGGACATCAGCTATGACACGGAGCTGTATTAAATCACATCAAACCAAAAGACACTGTATTCCCAAAAGGGAAATGCAGTGTCTTTTAATTACTCGCCGATTTCAGCTAGCTCCTTATATTTGTTATCGATTTCTTTTAATTTCTCGATAATCTTGATTTTCTGCGGACAGTGGGACTCGCAGTTTCCACAGCCGATGCAGTCTTTTCTGTTTGGCGTGATCGCATTGTACTGACCTGATAAGGAACCCCAAATATAGTGAAAACCCTTGCTTGCTGCTTCATTGTACAGTTTGAAAATATCCGGAATCTTGATTTCCTGCGGACATTCATAGCAGTAGTTGCAGCCAGTACAAGGAACCAGAATGTCTGCCTGAAGGACTTTTACTGCATCGTCGACTGCCTGCTTTTCAGCTTCACTCAAAGTAGGTCCTTGGAAGATTTCGATGTTTTCCTCAAGCTGAGAAAGTTCGGACATACCGGACAGGGTGCAAAGAACGCCTGGCAGCTCATTGACAAAGCGCAGGGCGTAAGACGCATAGCTTGCGCCAGTGCCTGTGCTGTTTAAAATCTGACAGGCTTTTTCGCTGAGCGGATTTGCCAACATGCCGCCGCGAATCGGCTCCATAACTACAATTGGTTTATCAAACTCCCGGGCAACCTTATAGACATCTTTTGCGTTTCCGTTTTCCCAGTCAAAATAATTGAGCTGCAGCTGAATAAATTCCAGGTTGTCTCCATATTTTGTCAGAGTTTCATGGAGAAAATCAGGCCCACAGTGAAAGGACGCTCCCAGATGATGAATGCGGCCTGCAGCCTTTTCCTTTGATAAGTAGTCAACGACCTGCAGTTTTTCTACAGCTTCAAGGTCGCCTTCACCGAGGCTGTGAATCAGATAAAAATCAAAGTAGTCAGTCTTGCATTTGCGCAGCTGATCCTCAAAGATTTTGCGCAGATCATCTGCGGTTTCGCAAAGCCAGCAAGGCATTTTGTCCGCCAGGCAGTAGCTGTCTCTCGGGTGCCTGGACAACGCTTCGCCGACAAAGTTTTCCGACTCGCCGTCGTGATATTTATAAGCAGTATCGATATAGGTGATACCTTTCGCCAACGCTATATCAATCATTTTCTGCCCTTTTTCGTAGTCGATGGTGCCGTCTTTGTGCATAGGCAGGCGCATCATGCCAAAGCCAAGGCGGGAAATCTGTTTCCCGTGAAAATCTGTGTAGTTCATAGGAGCCTCCTTGTTTCAATATAATAGATATTATACAGGAATTGGTGTCTCAGTTCAATGGGCTATCCGAAGCGTGTTATACATGGAAGGGAAATGGGCGCCACATTTTGTCTTGTTTGTTGAAAGTCTGGCGTTAAGGTGATAAAAAGTGCCATATTTATCGTGTTTTTACAGACTAATGGCGGGCAAATCCAGAACTTATAAAGCATTGCAGAAAAATGACAGGTGCATATGATTATCTGCTTTGGAGATTGCGCCATGTTTCCATTAATTCAAAATGAACCTGGCGGCACAGCGCCGCTATTTAGTAGATTTTATCCGTTTATGGCGTGCCGCCGCCATTCTTTGTTAAAAGTCTATAGAACATGGCGTATTTCAACCCTTCGACGCCATAAGAAGGAAAAACGAACTTAAATATGGCGCGGTAATGAAGGTGACTAGATATAAAAATTTCATAGGGTTGCGCGCAAAATGGATGGGAAAACTGTATTGCGCCTTACGGCGTTAAATTTGGAAAATCATCCAAAAACCGTCCTAAAATCACACAGTTTAACCAATTAAAGCACTTTAGCACCTAACAGTACGAAAGCGTTGAAAATTGGCGTTTTTTGTTTTTTTGTGATGCATGTACTTCAAAAAGAACATTGGATTTTCAATAGCAACAGGCATTTTGTATTGACTTGAAAATATGATAAATGTAATATGAAAAAAAGTTGTATACAGAATATTTCGTGTAAAATAACGATTTTGTGTAAAAGGAGGATTCTATTATGATTGCTAAAATCTTAGCACTTCTGCCAGGCGCTGACTGCTGTGGCGGTTGCGGCAAGGAAACCTGCAGGGCTTGTGCAGAAAGCATTGCAGACGGATCGAGCGTAGCTCTTTGTCCTGCCTGCACGCAGGAAGCTGTGAATGCCATTGCAGAAGTGACGGGAAGAGAACGTAAAGCGGCAAAGGATGAAATTGCTTTCGTTGCCTGCAGTGGTGATTCCGCAGGGAAAAAGCGCTTTTCAGGAAAAACCTGCCGCGAGGCGGTTGCCGAAGGATTTTTGCGGGGCGAATGCCGATATGGCTGCATCGGCTGCGGAGACTGTACAAAGACTTGTAGATTCGGCGCTATGAAGCTGGTTGACGGAGATGTTATCATCGACCCTGAAAAGTGTAACGGTTGCGGTGCATGTGCGGCTGAAGGCGCTTGTGTACAGGGGCTTATCCGCATGATTCCAAGAGAGGCGACCAACTTTATTCCGTGTTCCAATCGGGATGAGGATGATGACAGAGTCAGGGAAATCTGTGGATATGGCTGCATCGGCTGTGGGGACTGTGTTCGTGCTTGTCCGGAGGGCGCAGTGGAAATTGTCGATAACCATGCAGTCATTGACTATGACAAGTGTGTCGGCTGTGTGGCATGTACAGTGAAGTGCAAGAAAAAAATCATCGTGGATACCCTGCATGATTTAACAAAATTAAAGGAAAAGGTTGCTTTTGTCAGATGTAACGGCAGTAGGAACGAGAAGGCATACCAGGCAGCGGGAGCAGCAACCTGCGCTGAAGCGGCTAAACTGGACGCGAAAGACCTCGGTATTTGCACTACCGGCTGCACAGGACAGGGGGACTGCACGAAAGTCTGTCGCTATGGCGCAATCAAAGTCGTAGACGGAAGTGCGCAGGTAGATCCTGACAAATGTGTGGGATGTAAAGATTGTACTTACGCATGTCCGATGAAGTTGATTGTCATGGTGCCGTACAAAGGCGCAAAGATGGTACCGTGTGTATCCACCGCAGATTACGAGGACAAAGCTTCTGTCTGCAGCAGCGCATGTGTCGGCTGCAGCGACTGTGCGGCAAATTGTCCAAACGGTGCGATTTATATGGAAGAAGCGCATGCAGTGGTCGATTCAGAAATCTGCGAAAACTGTCAGGTCTGTCAGTATATCTGCGCCAGAGGTATTATTAAGGAGCGGGAAGTGCCAGAGTACAGCTATTTACAGGAAGCAGCTCTTGCTATGAGGAAAGGAGAGTGATTACGGTGAGAAAATTAAAGACCATGGACGGAAACACTGCTGCAGCACACGTGGCATATGCTTTTTCTGAGGTAGCAGCCATTTATCCAATCACACCATCATCTCCGATGGCAGAGAGTATGGACGAATGGGTTTCTCAGGATAGAACCAATATCTTTGGAGAAAAAGTAAAAATCATTGAAATGGAATCAGAAGGCGGCGCAGCCGGGGCAGTGCATGGCTCTATTACAGCCGGTGCTTATACATCCACCTTCACTGCCTCTCAGGGTCTACTTTTGATGATTCCAAATATGTATAAACTAGCCGGAGAGCAGACGCCGACGGTATTTCATGTGGCTGCAAGAGCACTGGCAACTCACGCCCTTTCCATCTTCGGGGACCATTCCGACGTGATGGGCTGTCGCCAGACTGGTTTTGCTATGCTGGCGTCAAATTCCGTGCAGCAGGCTATGGATCTTGCTGCAGTAGCGCATCTTTCAACCATAGCAGGAAAGCTGCCAATGCTCCACTTCTTTGATGGTTTCAGAACCTCTCACGAAAACCAGAAAATTGAAATCTGGGACTATGAGGATTTAAAAGAAATGGTGGACTGGGACGCAGTAAAGGCTTTCAAGGCACGTTCTATTCACCCTGCGCACCCACACAGCATGGGTTCAGCGGAGCAGCCGGAAACTTTTTTCCAGCACAGAGAAGCGTGCAACACGGCATATCTGGAAACTGCGGATATTGTCAATACCTATATGGAAAAAGTCAATGCTAAAATCGGCACAAACTATAAACCGTTTAACTATTACGGTGCGCCTGATGCAGAAGAAATCATCGTAGCTATGGGCTCTGTATGCGACGCTGCGGAAGAAGTTGTGGACTATCTCCTTGCAAAGGGTAAGAAGGTCGGTATTATAGAAGTTCATCTTTACAGACCGTTTTCTACCAAATATCTGTTAAACGTGATGCCTGAAACGGTGAAGAAAATTGCTGTACTGGATAGAACCAAAGAGCCGGGCGGCGTAGGCGAGCCTTTATATCTTGATATAATTTCCGCACTGCGGGGCAGTCGCTTTGAGGAATGTCTGGTAACAGGCGGGCGTTACGGTCTTGGCTCGAAGGACACGCAACCGGGTGATATTCTGGCGGTTTACGAAAATCTTTGGGCAGATGAGCCGAAGAAGGAATTCACCATTTCCATCACTGATGATGTGACCGGATTATCTCTTGCTGTCAGTGAAAATCCTGACGTTGCGCCAAAGGGAACAAAGGCTTGCAAATTCTGGGGTCTGGGTGCAGACGGAACAGTTGGCGCGAATAAGAACTCCGTAAAAATCATCGGCGACCACACGGATAAGAAGGTACAGGCATACTTCCAGTATGACTCCAAGAAGTCTGGCGGTGTGACCATTTCTCACCTGCGTTTTGGCGATGAACCGATTAAATCTTCTTATTATGTAAAACAGGCTGACTTTGTTGCCTGCCATAATGCGGCATATCTGAACCGCTATGAGATGGTGCAGGACGTAAAGCCGGGCGGTTACTTCCTTCTCAACTGCGTATGGAGCGATGAGGAATTGGATACCCACTTGCCTGCGACAGTAAAGAGATATATCGCCCGTAACAACATCAAATTCTATACCTGCGACGCTGTTTCTATCGCAAAGGAAATCGGTCTCGGCGCAAGAAGAACCAATACGGTACTGCAGGCTGCATTCTTTAAGTTGGCTGATATTATTCCAATTGAGGAAGCAGTAGGCTATATGAAAGCTGCAATCAAAAATACCTACGGCAAAAAAGGCGAAAAAATTGTTGCGATGAACATGGCGGCAGTTGATGCCGGTGTTGCCAATGTCCATAAAGTAGAAGTCCCAGAAAGCTGGGCTGACGCTCCTGATGATGCACCGGTTCCAAAGCTTTGCGGCCGCGATCAGGCGCACACCGATTACCTCAACGATATTCTGGTACCGACCAATACTTTGACCGGCGATAACGTTCCGGTATCAACTTTCCTGACGACAGCTAGCGGCTGTATTCCGGCAGGAACGGCAGCCTTTGAGAAGAGAGGCATTGCCACGGATGTTCCTGTATGGAACAAGGAAAACTGCATGCAGTGCAACTGGTGCTCCTACGTATGCCCACACGGCGTCATCAGACCGTTTGTACTGGACGAAACAGAAATCGATTCGGTAAACGGAGATTATCTTGCTATGAAGGGCGTTTCTGGTAAGTTCTTTACCCTGGGTATTTCCGCACTGGACTGCACCGGCTGCGGATCCTGTGCTCAGGTTTGCCCTGCCAGAAAGAAGGCGCTGGAAATCGTACCGGCAGAGGACGAAGTGGTTTCTGCAGCGCAGGAAAAATACAATTATTTGTTCAGTGAGGTGACTGAAAAGGAAGTACCGTTTGGCGTTAATACCGTAAAGGGTTCCCAGTTCAAACAGCCGCTTCTTGAGTTCTCCGGCGCATGTCCGGGCTGCGGCGAGTCTCCTTATGCAAAGCTGGTAACGCAGCTCTTTGGTGACAGAATGTATATCGCCAATGCGACGGGTTGTTCCTCTATTTGGGGCTGCAGCGCACCGAGCACACCGTACACTGTAAACAAAGAGGGCAGAGGACCTGCGTGGGCAAATTCGCTCTTTGAAGATAATGCGGAGTTCGGTCTGGGTATGGCAATGTCTATGCAGGCGCGCCGCGGTGAAATGAAGTCAGCAGTAGAGCGGCTTGTGGATACAGTAGGTATTCCTGCAAAGGCATGGCTTGCTTCTATGGACGATGCTAAGGCAGCGGAAGAAACTGGAAAAATTCTGGAAGAGGCCTGTACGAAAGTTGCAGATGAAAACGTTGACGCAAAATACGTATTAGAAAATAAAGATATGCTCATCAAACCGTCCATGTGGATTTTCGGCGGTGATGGCTGGGCGTACGATATCGGCTATGGCGGTCTTGACCACGTATTGGCCTCCGGTGAAAATGTAAACGTTATGGTCTTTGACACAGAAGTTTACTCCAACACCGGCGGACAGTCCTCCAAGGCTACGCCAATCGGCGCTGTTGCAAAATTTGCAGCCTCTGGTAAAGCGGTAAAGAAAAAGGATTTAGCCCAGATTGCTATGGCTTACGGCTATGTATATGTAGCACAGGTTGCAATGGGTGCAAATCCGGAGCAAACCCTGCGTGCAATCAGAGAAGCCGAAAGCTATGACGGGCCTTCCCTGATTATCGCTTACGCACCTTGTATCAACCAGGGGCTGAAAGCCGGCATGAACAAGGCAATGCTGGAAATGAAAAACGCGGTTCGCGCAGGCTACTGGAATCTGCTCAGATTCAATCCGGACCTAGCAGCAGAAGGAAAGAACCCGCTGTCCATTGACAGTCCGGCACCTAGCGAAAGCTACAGAGACTTTATCATGGGAGAAGTTCGTTACAACTCCCTGCAGCTGAAGTTCCCTGAAAGAGCAGAGCAGCTCTTTGCTAAAGCAGAGGAAATGGCGATGGACAGATACGCACATCTGCAGAACCAGAAAAAGAGCTTTGATAATTAGGAGAGGAGGATCACCCGATGAAAATGTTTGAAGTAGTGAGCAAGAGAAAGCTCAATGACAATATTACCTGGCTGGTCATCTACGCTCCGCTGGTGGCAAGAAAGGCAAGACCGGGACAGTTCATCATTTTGAGAACTGATGAATATGGTGAGAGAATTCCGCTCACCATGGCAGGACATAACGAAAAGGATGGCACTATCGACCTCATTTATGCGGCAGTGGGCAGAACAACTATGCTGATGGATCAGCTGGAAGTGGGCGACTGTTTTGCAGATATTGTAGGACCTCTTGGAAAACCGACCCATATGGATGGATTGAAAAAGGTCTGCGTGGTTGGCGGCGGCACAGGAAACGCTTTGGCATATCCGTTGGCAACGGGTATGCATGACCACGGCATTGAAGTCGATATGATTGCCGGATTTAAAAATAAAGATTTGGTAATTTTAGAGGAGGAATTTCGCGCAGGGACGGACCGCCTGTTCATGGTGACAGATGACGGTTCTTACGGCGAAAAGGCTTTTACCACCGACAAGCTGAAAGCCCTCATTGAAGAGGGAAATCAGTACGACGAAATCGTTGCAGTGGGGCCGCCGATTATGATGAAGTTAGTTTGCAAGCTGGCGGAAGAACACAACATTCCGTCTGTAGCGTCTTTGACTGCATATATGATTGATGGAACCGGCATGTGCGGAGGCTGCCGCGCTAACATCGGCGGCGAGGATAAATTTGTCTGCGTAGACGGACCGGAATTTGACGGAAGTCTTGTTGACTGGGACGAATTGATTCAGAGAAACGCATACTATGCGGAGCAGGAAGCAACTGACCGTGCTCACGTTTGTCGCTTGACAGGAGGTGTTCGTTACCATGATTAATTTAACAAGAGAAAAATGTCCAATGCCGGAACAGGCGCCTGATGTTCGCAACAAGAACTTTCTAGAGGTGTCCAGCGGCTATACGGAGGAGATGGCTATAAGCGAGGCTATGCGCTGCCTTAAGTGCCGTAAAAAACCTTGCATGAGCGGTTGCCCGGTCATGGTTAAAATTCCTGACTTTATTGCCAAAATCGCCGAAGGCGAATTTGAGGAAGCTTATCAGATTATCAGTGAAACCAGTTCACTGCCTGCAATTTGCGGCCGGGTATGTCCGCAGGAAAATCAGTGCGAGGGTAAGTGCGTTCACGGTACCAAGGGCGAGCCGGTTGCCATCGGTCGTTTGGAGCGCTTTGCCGCCGACTGGCATGCTGCAAACTACGGCGATGAAGAAATCAAACCTGCTGAAAGCAATGGTCACAAGGTGGCTGTCATCGGTGCGGGTCCTGCAGGACTTGCATGTGCGGGAGATTTGATCAACAAAGGCTATGAAGTAACTGTTTACGAGAGTTTGCACAAGACCGGCGGCGTGCTGGTTTACGGCATTCCGCAGTTCCGTCTGCCGAAGGAGATTGTAGCGGCTGAGGTTGCAAAGCTTTCCGCAAAAGGTGTGAAGTTTGTTACCAATGCTATCGTTGGCCGCGCTATCACTGTCGACGAGTTGATGAAGGAAGAAGGCTTTGAATCTGTGTTTATCGGAACTGGCGCAGGTCTTCCATCCTTTATGAAGATTCCTGGTGAAAACCTGCTGGGTGTATGCTCTGCCAACGAGTATCTGACCCGTATCAATCTGATGAAGGCATACCTGCCTGAATATGATACACCGATTCAGAAGGTTGATAAGATTGCCGTAGTCGGCGGCGGTAACGTGGCTATGGATGCCGCAAGATGTGCAAAGCGCATGGGTGCAAGCGAGGTCTATATTATTTATCGCCGCAGCATGGATGAGCTTCCGGCAAGAGCGGAAGAAGTACATCACGCTATGGAAGAGGGGATTGTATTTAAGCTGCTGACCAATCCGGTTGCTATCAAAGGCGATGAAAAAGGTCATGTAACAGGCATTGAATGCGTCACCATGGAACTAGGCGAGCCGGATGCTTCCGGACGACGCAGACCGGTTACAGTGGAAGGTTCAAATCATGTGATTCCGATAGATATGGTTATCATGTCCATCGGCACAAAGCTGAACACGCTGATTTTGGATACCACGGAGGAGCTGGCGGCAAACGACCGTGGAGGTATTGGCGCTGACAGCGCTGCTGCAACAAATCGTCCCGGCATTTTCGCAGGCGGCGACGCAGTAACCGGCGCAGCTACGGTAATCAAAGCTATGGGCGCAGGAAAAACTGCAGCGGCAGGGATTGATGAGTATTTGAGTAAATAAATGGACTTTAGAGAAAACGGAGCATGGGAACATGCTTCGTTTTTTAATAGCGTTGCTACTGGATTTTTACGGCGGACTCTGCTAAAATAAACTCTATGAAAAAGATTATGATTGCAGCCGCAAAGACGGCTATAGAGGAGTACAAAGACTATATAGACGCATTTAAAAGACTTGGTGCAGAACCTTTTTTATCACTGTCGGAGGAGGAATTGGCAGAAGCAGACGCTCTGGTGCTGCCAGGGAGCAGGCAGGATATGAATCCGAAGCTTTGGGGAGAAGAAGACCAAGGTTCCAACGACATCAACGATGAACTGGACAGCGCGCAGCTTACACTGATGGATCTTGCTATGGAGAAAGAGATGCCGGTGCTGGGGATTTGCAGAGGCATGCAGTTTCTAAACGTATACTTTGGAGGCACGCTGATACAGGATTTGCCATGCGCAGAGGCTCACAAGAGGAGGGAGCCGGAGCTTTATCACAGCGTGATCCATGTTCAAGGTACGTGTATGCATGGACTCTTTGGTGAGAATTCTTTTGTCAATACACGTCATCATCAGGGGGCAGGACGTATAGGTAGTGGTTTACAGGTAGCTTCTTTCTGGAATGATGGAGAAGATACAGTGGTGGAGGCTGTCGAAATGGAAGAAAACAGAGGGAAGGTACTGGGCGTGCAGTGGCACCCGGAAAAGATGTACCTATATGGAGATAAGGAAAGCAGAGCAGACGGAGAAAAACTGCTCAAAGCTTGGCTGAGGAAGGAAGAGGAATTATGATTAGAATTACCACGGACAGTATTACAACGTTACCTGTAGATGCCATTGTCAATGCGGCAAACAATGCCCTTCTTGGCGGCGGAGGAGTAGACGGCGCCATCCATAGAGCGGCAGGACCTGAGCTTCTTGCAGAGTGCCGGTCTCTTCACGGCTGTGAAACGGGTGATGCAAAGGTGACGAAGGGATATAATCTGCCGGCAAAGTATGTAATTCACACGGTGGGACCTGTTTATCGCGGAGGCGCCCACGGCGAGGCAGAAAAACTGGAAAGCTGCTACTTGCGTAGTCTTGAGGAAGCGGAGCGACTGGGGATAAGGTCCATCGCCTTTCCTGCAATCAGCACTGGTGTTTATGGTTATCCAAAGGTGGAGGCAGCAGAAATTGCGGTGAAAACGGTACAGAATTACCTGAAAACACATTCGGGCAGCGGAATTGAAGAAGTGCTGATGGTGTGCTTTGACGCAAGAACGGAGGAAATTTACAGAGAACTGTTATGAAAAAGCAACACAAAAGTAATGATTTTTTGTGGACAAGATACAAAAAATCGTTGCAAGACATCTCCTGTTATAATATAATAGAGAAGATTGTTGATTATGGAGGAAAATGTAGAAGATGGGAATAAAAGTAGCGAAATTTGGCGGTTCTTCAGTTGCTGACGGAATCCAGCTGATGAAGACGAAGCAAATCATCGAAGCAGACCCTGACCGCAAGTACATCGTTGTATCTGCACCGGGAAAACGTTTTGATGGAGACAATAAAATTACAGATCTTTTGTATCTGTGCAAGACTCATATGGAACATAACCTGCCTTATGAACAGGTTTTTCAGGTTATTACGGACAGATTTATGGCGGTTCAGCTGAATTTGAATGTTAACGTTGACCTGCAGGGGCACTTTGATATCATTAAAGAGAATCTGAAAAAGGGCTGCTCTTCTGACTATATTGCAAGTCGTGGTGAGTATTTAAATGCTGTACTGATTGCAGCTTTTTTAGGGTATGATTTTGTTGATGCTGAAGGGCTTATTTTATTTGATAATAAAGGCAGACTGATGCAGGAAGCGACCGATGAAGCGCTTCGCAAAGAGCTTGCAAAACATGAGAGGGCTGTACTTCCTGGATTTTATGGCAGTAATGCAGAGGACGGCAAGGTGCGGACTTTCTCCAGAGGAGGTTCTGATATTACAGGTTCTCTGGTGGCAAGAGCAGTGGATGCGGATATTTATGAAAACTGGACGGATGTATCTGGTTTTCTGATGGCGGATCCGAGAATTGTAAAAAATCCGAAGCCGATTCATAAGATTTCTTATAAAGAACTGCGGGAACTCTCTTATATGGGAGCGTCGGTGTTGCATGAAGACGCGATTTATCCAGCAAGAATTGCAAATATTCCAATTAACATTAGAAATACGAATTTGCCGGAGGATCCAGGAACCATTATTACGGCAGAGCACGATGAAAGCAATACAAATGTTGTAACAGGCATTGCGGGCAGTAAAGATTTTACCGTTATTGCGATTTACAAAAATATGCTCAGCAGTGAACGAGGCTTTGTCAGAAGAATCCTGGCAATCTTGGAGGATATGGATATCAACTTTGAGCATTTGCCGAGCGGGATTGATACTATTTCTGTCGTAGTCTCCAACAAAAGTCTGGACGGACGACTCGATGAACTTCTGGAAGCTTTTGAAAAACAGCTGAGTCCTGACCACATGGAAACTTTTGAGGATATCGCCCTCATTGCTACAGTGGGCCACGGCATGAGCAGCAGAAGCGGCGTTTCGGCGGCATTGTTTACAGCCCTTGCCGAAACGGAGGTTAACATTAGAATGATCGATCAGGGTTCCAGCGAAATGAACATTATCGTTGGAGTACAGAATCGTGACTTTGATACGGCAATCCGTGCCATCTATCAGGCATTTGTATAACGAATAACGATTTAGAAAACTGCAGGGCGCAAAACCGTCAGCTGAAAGGACGGGGCGCCTTGTTTTTTGTTGTCAAAACCTCGTGTTGTGCCCGGTTGTGCAAATCCGGCTTATCTTTTGTCTTATGCACAACTGTTGTCATGATGGGTTGTGTATCTTGCTTCTGAACACAGGTTTTTGCACAACCTTATTCTTTTAGATCATATAATTCCGGCAGGAAGTTGAGTAAAATCAAACTATTTTATTATGAATGCACAATTCGGGTGAGAGAAAATTGCGGACAAGTAGAATTTTAACGAGATAGTTGTGCAAAAAAATTAATCTTTATCGGATTTACACAACTTTGCAGTAGCGTAGTTGTGCATTCGGCGAATAAAAGCATGGATTTGCACAACTTCGTAGTTTCAACGTATCTGCAGGGGGTATTTCACGTGCAAAAATCCTGTTGACAGAAATAAAGTTGCGTGCTAAAATATTTGACGTATTAAAATTATTAACGGTGTTAACTATTTCTTGCGGTAAGTTTAGAACAGGAGACCAATCATGAGAGAGGAACAGAAAAATTTTTTTGATATCATGCATTCTTTTCGGAAATTGAATCTTTCCAGCATGCTGCCGGGCATCAGTCACGGGGAACTTGGTGTGCTGAAGATGATACAGCACTGTCAAAGGTGCAGCGGAGTCGACCAAGGGGGGGTGAAAGTCTCTTTGATTGTGAAAGAAATGCATCTGCCGCCGCCGGCTATTTCCAGAGCATTGCGTGTGCTGGAGGAAAAAGAACTGGTGCTGCGTGATGTGGATAAGAAAGACCGGCGTAATACTTTTGTTAAGGTGACGGAGAAAGGAATCGCGCGCATTGCAGAAGCAGACTGCATTATGGAAGAATTCTCTGATGCAGTGTTTGGCAATTTGGGGGCAGACACCATGCAAAAACTTAACGACTACCTGCAGAAGTTTGTGGAAACTTCCAAAATAGAAATAGAAAAACGAAAGTATAATGAAAAGAAGGGGGAAAGTGAATGAAGAGAATTTTTAGGAACATAATTCCGTACTGGAAATCTGTGCTTCTGATTGTGCTGCTGCTTACGGTGCAGGCCTATTGTGATCTGGCGCTGCCGCAGTACACAGCAGATATTATAGATACTGGTATTACAGGAAAGGGAGTGGAGCATATCGCCCCAGAGAGAATCACTGCTGAGGAATTTCGTGAAGCGCAAGTTTTTATGGAAGAAGAGGAAGCGGTACTGTGGAATGAGATTTATGTAGAGGACGGTGCCGATTACAGACTGAATGCAGAGGATGAAAAGGTTCTAGAAGAAGTCGACGAGAAGCTGATAACTGCTGTAGCGCTGACTTATCAGTTGGGTCACATGCGCGAAGGCGACTTTAAAGATACTATCAAAGAGGCGGTTTCTCAGAATCCACAGATGGCAGAATTGGAATCGAAAATAGACGATATGTCTATCGAAGAGATTGAAACTCTCATGGGCACCGATATTGACAGCTTTCAGGCGGAAGATGAAGAAGGGAATGTGTCGACTTATGTTGACATGCGTCCTCTGATGGAGCGTATGATTGCAGAAGGACAGATGGACGAGGCAGCCATCAGAAATGCCAGAACCTCTATGGAGGAAATGATTACCTCTGTAGGCGAAGATACTCTAAAGTCTATGGGGATTGCTTATGCTGCCTCCTGCAATGAGGCAGCAGGTATCGACATGGAGAAAGTACAGACTGACTATCTTTGGCGTGCAGGGTTTCGCATGTTTTTCATGGCAGCGCTTATGCTGGCGGCAGCGGTCTGCACTTCCTATCTGGCTGCAAGAATCGGCGCAGGAGTCGGCAGAGACCTGCGTGGCAAGGTATTTAAGAATGTAGTCGGATTTTCCAATGGAGAAATTGATAAATTTTCTACTGCATCGCTAATTACCAGAAGTACTAACGACGTACAGCAAATTCAGATGGTAACGACTATGATGCTTCGAATGGTGCTTTATGCGCCGATTTTGGGCATAGGCGGCATTTATAAGGTGGCAAAAACCGGTGCAGGCATGGGATGGATTATCGCGATGGCTGTCCTTGTAATTATGGGATTTGTGCTTCTGCTTGTTTCTATTGCAATGCCGAGGTTCAAACTCATGCAGATACTGGTCGACAATCTGAATCTGGTTTCCAGAGAGATTTTGACAGGTCTTTCAGTTATTCGAGCCTTTGGCAGAGAAAAGACCGAAGAAGAGCGTTTTGATGTTGCCAATGAGAATCTGAAGAAAACGCAGCTATTTACCAACCGGGTGATGACTTTTATGATGCCGGGCATGATGTTAATTATGAACTGTCTGGTCATTCTGATTATGTGGGTCAGCGCACAGAGAATCGACAGTGGAGATTTGCAGGTGGGAAATATGACAGCATTTATTACTTACTCCATGCTGATTGTCATGTCTTTCCTCATGTTGACTATGATGTCCATTATGCTGCCAAGAGCTGGCGTTGCTGCAGAACGTATCGATGAAGTGCTTCAGACAAAATCCTCTATTGGGGATCCGGAAGAACCGAAGGCTTTGAAAGAGCACAAAGGCGTGCTGGAATTTAAGAATGTCAGCTTCCGTTATCCGGGCGCAGAGGAAGACGTGCTGCATCATATTAGTTTCAAAGCGGAGCCGGGCAAGGTGACAGCTATGATTGGAAGTACCGGCGCTGGAAAATCGACGTTGGTAAATCTGATTCCAAGATTTTATGATGTGACGGAAGGAGAAATTACCTTAGACGGTGTAGATATTAGGGAACTGGCTTTGCACGAACTGCGTGAGGAAATTGGTTTTGTACCGCAGAAGGGGGTTCTGTTTTCTGGAACCATTGCTTCTAACCTTCGCTTTGGCAAGGTTTCGGCTACTGATGAAGAAATCAAAGCGGCAGCAGAAATCGCGCAGGCAGCGGATTTTATCGCAGAGAAAGAAGAGGGATTTGACAGCTATATCGCCCAGGGCGGCAGCAACGTGTCCGGTGGACAGAAGCAGCGTCTTGCTATTGCAAGAGCCATTGCAAAGAATCCAAAGGTTTTCGTCTTTGACGACAGCTTTTCTGCTCTGGATATGAAAACTGATGCAAAGCTTCGCAAAGCGCTGGCTGACAGAGTTAAAAATGCGACGGAGATTGTGGTTGCGCAGCGTATCAGCACCATACTTCATGCAGATCAGATATTGGTATTAGACGATGGAGAAATTGTGGGCAAGGGAACCCACGAGGAATTGATGAGAAACTGTGAGGTTTACAGGCAGATTGCAAGTTCTCAGCTTTCGGAAAAGGAACTGGGAGGTCTATCCCAGAGTGCACAGCTGCCGAAGACTACAGAGGGGGAGGTGAATGACAGTGAAGAATGATACAAGGGAGTTTAAGCCTAGGCGCAGAGGACCTGGCGGACACGGACCGATGGGTGCTATGATGGGCGGCGAGAAAGCGAAAGACTTCAAAGGCTCCTTTCAAAAGCTCCTCGCATATATCGGCAGATATAAGTTTGCCGTGCTGGTGGTTATGCTCTTTGCTGCGGCTTCAACGGTGTTCAACGTGCTGGGACCAAAGGTCATGGGACGCGCTACCACCGAACTTGCAGAGGGACTGATGAGGAAAATCGGAGGTACTGGGGGTATTGATTTTGACAAAATCCTGCAGATCCTTTTGATTACCTTGGGGCTTTATGCCGCAAGTTCGGTGTTTACCTTTGTGCAGGGCTTCATTATGAGCGGCATTACCCAGAAAATCTGTTACCGCATGAGAAGGGAGATTTCTGAAAAGATTAACCGCATGCCGATGAAATATTTTGAAAGCAGAACCTACGGTGAGGTGCTGTCCCGCATTACCAATGATGTGGACACATTAGGACAGGGGTTGAATCAGAGCATTACCCAAATTATTACATCGACTGCAACGCTGATTGGTGTACTGGTCATGATGCTATCTATTTCACCGCTGATGACTTTGATTGCGCTGGTGATTCTGCCGATTTCAGCAATCCTGATGTCGGTGGTAGTAAAGTATTCACAGAAACACTTCCGCACCCAGCAGAAGTATCTGGGCAATATCAATGGACAGGTGGAAGAAACTTTTGCGGGTCATTTGGTTATTAAGGCGTTTAATAAGGAAGACGAAACCATTACGGTATTCGACGAGACTAACGATGTACTTTACGAATCTGCTTGGAAATCGCAGTTTCTTTCAGGACTCATGCACCCACTGATGATGTTTGTAGGCAATATGGGCTATGCCGGTGTTGCGATTTCCGGAGGACTTCTGGCTATCAAGGGCACCATCGGAATTGGAGATATTCAGGCATTTATTCAGTATGTAAAGAATTTCACGCAGCCGATTCAGCAGATCGCTCAGGTCATCAATCAGGTGCAGTCTATGACGGCAGCATCCGAGCGTGTCTTTGAGTTTCTCGCAGAAGAAGAGGAAGAGCAGACTGTTGAAAATCCGGTGCAGCTGAAAGATCCGCAGGGCGCGGTGCGCTTTGATCACGTGCGTTTCGGCTACGACCCGCAGCAGATTATCATCAAGGATTTCAGCGCTGATGTAAAGCCAGGACAGAAAATTGCCATTGTGGGACCGACCGGTGCGGGCAAGACTACCATCGTAAAGCTGCTTATGCGGTTTTATGATGTACAGGAGGGTTCCATTTTCTTGGATGGACACGATATCAGAGCGTTCAACAGACACAATCTGCGTGATTATTTTGGTATGGTGCTGCAGGATACCTGGTTGTTTAAAGGGACGATTATGGAGAATATTCGCTATGGCAGACTGGACGCGACGGATGAAGAGGTTATTGCTGCGGCAAAGGCTGCCCATGCGGATCACTTTATCAGAACACTGCCGGGCGGCTACGAAATGGAACTTAATGAAGACGCCTCCAACGTTTCACAGGGACAAAAACAGCTGCTTACCATTGCCAGAGCCATTTTGGCAGATAACAGGGTGCTGATTTTAGACGAAGCGACGTCTTCTGTGGACACTCGTACTGAGGAGCGAATTCAGAGCGCTATGGATAATCTGATGGAAGGCAGAACCAGCTTTATTATCGCGCACAGATTATCTACCATTCGCAATGCAGATTTGATTCTCGTCATGAAGGAAGGCGACATCATTGAGCAGGGAAATCACGACCAGCTGCTGGCAGCCGGCGGTTTCTATGCTGATTTGTATAACTCCCAGTTTGAGGAACTAGGATAAAGGGATATTTTAGAAAAACAGATCAGAGACTTTATTGAAAGAATAGAGTCTCTGTTTTCGTATGCGCATAAGAAATGACAGCATTTTGTGAAAGAATTGGAAGCGGTGTACAGAAGAAACGAAATTTGAAAGAAATTTTGTAGGAGCAACTGGCTTACTTAATTCATGAAGGGTTCTTTTTCTTGTTGTGCCCACACGATAATTTAGAGCGCTTTTTGATTTTCTCAATCGTTTTCTCATCGGGTCCAAAGGAAAATTTCACTTTGCAGAACTTCACCCTTTGTAGGCGCAAAAAAAGGAAAGTTATAAGTAAAATAACGTCTACATGAGTACTTCACACTAATTCACAAAGGATTGAGCGTTTTTTTCAAGAGAAATCGATAATTATTTCGTCATTTTCTTAAAAAAACTCTGAGGAACATGTATTTTGTTCTGATGCACATTAGCCTAGCAAAGGGTTTTCCTTTTTTTTCATGAATAAAGGGTAAAGTTCTGCAAAAGCAAAAAATGCTTCAGCTGCTTTTTTGGAAAAATAGGCGTACAGATGTGAAAATGGATTTTCTCGGTTTGAATAACGTGATATAATAAGAAATAATATGTGCAAATCCAGGGGGAAGGCTTATGAAAACGGAAGTTTTAATCCACGAAACATTGTGCCGGAATTTGACGGACAAAGCATTTTTAAAAGAAATCGGAGTTTCCCGAAAAGAGATGGAGCAGAATCTGCAGAAACAGCGGTGGAAGCACATGGCGGCAGACCTGGCAGCAATTGGAATCGCAAATAAACGATGCAATGCGCAAGATGTTTTGGCTGCCGTAAAAAAGATTATTCCGCAGCTTTCGGAGGAACCGGAGGAAGGATGGCTGCGCCACTGCTACAGCTATCTTCTTGCCCAGCTATTTCCGGAGATGGGAGAACCTGACGGCGCAGCTTTTTACCACGATGGAAGAAGCTGGCTTTTGCAGATTCTTCGCAGCGTATATAGCTTTGAGCGGGAGCATCTTCCTTTCGACCCGACCAAGGATATGCAGTTTCTCACAGACAGCGAGGTGGAGGAAAAGGGTTATACCCAGGAATATATCCACATGCACAAGTTGGTAAAAAGTAAATACGTTTATGAGTTTATGCGTATCGGTATTGATATTACGCCTTTTAACACCCTTGGGCATATCAGCGGGGTTCATTACGTCGCCATGTTTGCAGCAAGACAGCTTGCAAAGGCTGGGGTGCCTGTGGATTTGGCGCTGATTTCCGGCGCGGCAGCAGGGCACGATATCGGAAAATACGGCTGTCGCAAAAGTGAGGAAAAGAGAATCCCTTACCTTCATTATTACTATACCGATTTGTGTTATAACCGTTTTCAAATGCCGACCATTGGCCATATTGCAGCCAATCACTCTACTTGGGATTTGGAGCTTGAAAACCTGTCTGTAGAGTCGTTGCTTTTGATTTATGCGGACTTCCGCGTGAAGAGCAGCCGAGATGAAAAGGGTGCAGAAGTAGTGCATTTTTACAGTTTAGCAGAGGCTTATGACGTGATTTTGGGCAAGCTGGATAACGTGGACGATGCGAAAAAGCTTCGCTACCAAAAGGTTTACGACAAACTGAAAGACTTTGAGAATTATATGGAAGAAAACGGAGTGCACACAGAACTTCCAGAGGATTTTGCGACAGAGCCGAAAGAAGCGCCGCATCCGAAGGTGCGCGAAATTGTTCTTTTGGAGGGAGAAGAGATTGTCAACCAACTGAAGTTTTCTGCCATCGGACATAACATCAGGCTGATGAGTCGCTTCCACCAGGACAGCGAGTTTGCCAGCCTCATAGAAGCTGCTAGAAGTGAGCAGCAGTGGAAGAATTTGCGAACCTATATCAGTATTTTGGGGGAGTACTCCACCTATATGACGGAAAAGCAAAAGCTTTTAACACTGAAATTTCTCTATGAACTGCTTTCTCATAAGGAAAGCGACATCAGAAGCCGGGCAGCAGAAATTATGGGCTGCATGGTCGCAGGCTTTAGCGAAGAGTACAAGAAAGAAGTGCCGACTGATATCACCTTGCCGGACCTCCTTGTCAGCAATCTGACCCTTTGGGAACAGTATCTGACGAAGATTTTAAACCCTTCATATAAGCTGACGGATCAGCATAAGAAGTGGATTTCCAACACGTTGGACAGCTTCGTCAGAGCTACGGTGAACCACTGCAAGCCGTCTTGCAGGCATAAATATTTTGACATTCTGGAAAAATTTTACCAGGATACGGAAAATCATACGGAAAGCACCGCCATGGTGCTTCTTGATGCGGCGGCAGTGATTGACCGCAGTTTGTGTACAGAAAGCTTTGTTGCCGTTATGAGCAGCTTTCTAAAAGGCAGTTTTGGAAGGTTTTCCAGGAGCGTGGATATCGGCGTTCTTTCTGCGGCACGCTGTTATTTTGACGCCTATACGGAAGAGCGTTATGACACTGACCTGCGAATGCTGATGAAACTGCCAAAAGACGAGGACTTTGATAAGCAGCTTGCAGCCATGTTTCTTGACGACTTGAAGACGGGCACACCGTGGATTCAAAAGGTGGCAAATATTGGTTTTATGCTGAAACACGCCATAGGCAGCGGTGACAGAGGAAAACTGCTTCATGTAGCGACGCATCTTTCCAATTTGGTAAAAGTCAGCGAGACTGTGACGGTGCGCCGTGCTGCCGGAGAGGGATTGCTTCATATGATTGCAAAAATGCCGCCGGAGCAGAGAAATGAGTTGACCGTAGAACTGTTTAACGGGTTGGAACTGGGCGATTATCAGTTTTCTAAATACATTCCGGATTACCTGGGTGTTATCATGCTCTATTTGCCGCCAAAGGAACTGGATGAGTCCATCGATGAGCTCCAAAAGATTCTGGAAACTGGAAATGAAATGACGGCATCTTCTGTGGTAAACACTCTTGGAGTAATGTTGGAGCACTATTCTGTTTATAAAGAGAATTTTTATGAGAAAGGTAATACCTCTGAGAAACGCCGTTTCAGACTTCTCAATCTGCTGGTGAAAGCTTATGCCAGCTATAATCATGTCTGTTCGGAGGAGGCTTTCTGGATTCTTGGCACCAGAGTTTTTGGCAGTGAAGTGCTGAGTCTTGCTGAAAAGAACGAGCTTTTCTGTCAGTGTTATAAGAAACTGGCAGTGCTGCTTTCTGAAAAGACGGAAGACCCATTGGACTTTTATAATAATGCGGCGGTTTTGAATCACATTTACAGATATATCGGTCAAAATCAGATTGAAACGGGGAATTTTGATTTTCAGCAAAGTCGCAAGGTGGCATTTTTTCCGGGCACCTTCGACCCATTCAGCTTGGGACACAAGGCTGTCGCCACTACGATTCGTGATATGGGATTTACAGTGTATATGGCTCTTGATGAGTTTTCATGGTCGAAGAACACTCAGCCGAGACTGCAGAGAAGAAAAATCATGAATATGTCAGTGGCTGACGAGGCGGATATCTATGTGTTCCCGGAGGATATTCCGGTTAATATCGCAAATCCGCAGGATATCAAGGTGCTGAAGGATACTTTCTGCGGAAAGGAACTTTATATTGCAGTAGGTACTGACGTGATTAAGAACGCTTCCTGCTACAAAGCGCCGCCGGAGACTGATTCTATTCACACCCTGAATCACATCGCTTTTGCCAGAGAATCAGGTGAGCAGAAGGAGGGTGCAGAGGAAGAAAAGGGCTATCCGATTACTGGTGAGGTGGTTTACCTGCGGCTGAAAAAATACTACGAAGATATCAGTTCCACCAGAATTAGAGAGAATATTGACCTCAACAGGGATATTTCCAACCTGATTGATACGGTGGCGCAAAATTATATTTACGACAGAAATCTCTATCTTAGAGAGCCTGCATATAAACATGTGCTGCAGGCAAAGGAGATTACGATCAGCAGCTACGAGCACAGAGATGTGGATAGTCTTGATAGAATCAGAGAGGATTTAATTTCCCGCGGCTATGATATGGAACGAATCAAGACATATTTGTCGCGGCAAGGCGTGCGTACGCTTTATATTGAAAACGGTGTGAGACAGAAGAAGATGGCGGCATTTGCAGCTGCCCACAGGGTGGAAACCAGCCAGCTTCTTGCGGAGTTTGGTGATCCTGCTATCGCTTCCCACATCAGAGATAAAGCCACCGGCGGTATTGCAGTTATCGGCGCTCTCTTTGTAGGGAAGGGAAGGGCGATTTCCAATGTAAATCAGATTCTTATTACAGAAATTCTAACGGAGCTTTTGGCGCGAGACTTTGCATATGTGGTATATCATCCGGCTGACGAAGCAGGATATAATCCACGGGTTATTGAGGCGCTGCGCAGGCAAGGCTTTATCAATATTGCAGAAGCTGGCAGCCAGACGCCGATTTATGCGGTAGACATGCGCTCGCCGATTGTGGTGTTCCGTGACGTTGAAACTGTAATTAAGAATCCGCTGAACAAAAATCCTAAGGTACTGCATGCTCTTGACGAGGCGCACAACAAAATGCTTCGGGTGCTGACGGGGATTTATCACGGACAGCTGGTGCTTTCCTTTAATACCAGCGCGGTGCACAACAAGATTATCGGAAAGGTTGCTAAGCTCAACGGCGTGCCAGTGGAACCTGCGAAAAACAGGCAGCGTGGTCCGTACATGTCGGTGCCTTTTGGAAAGGCGCTGGCGGATGTGGTGGTGCCGAATACAGTAACAAAGGCGCTGCACACGGAAAAATATTTTGACAGCGATTTGAGCCATTTCAATATTGCGGAGATGAAGCATTATGCGGCACTTGACAATCAAGCGAAGACAATCAAGTCTTTTAATCGCCCGATTATCCTGATTGATGATCTTTTGCACAAAGGTTACCGCATGAATATTTTAGACCCGATTTTGAAACAGAATCAGGTAGAGGTAAAGGAAATTATTGTGGGTGTTATGACCGGAAATGGCAGAGATTTAATGGCGGTGAGAAACAGAAAGGCAGAGAGTGCATATTTCCTGCCGAGCCTACAGGTTTGGATTAACGAGAGGGACAGTTATCCGTTTATCGGCGGCGACAGCATGGCAAAAGACGCAGATTCATCTATTAATCTGATTTTGCCGTACACTATGCCTACCTTTATCAAGGCCGGAACAGAGGCGGTCTTCGATTATTCCATGACCTGTCTGGAAAATGCCAGAGACATTTTGAAGGTATTGGAGCAGGAGTATCAGGCCACCTTTGAAAGAAAGCTGACGCTGAAACGTCTGGGCGAGGTTATCACCTATCCGCGACGTCCGGACATTGGAAATGGCATCAGCTACGATGAAAATCTGGCGCCGTCTGCTTATGTGGAAAACGATATTGAAAAGCTGATTCGTATGCGGCTGAAAGGATAAAAAGGAACGGAAGAATATGAAACGAATTGAAGATTTATGTAAGGAAGCGGGGGTGAAGAACCCTGTCAGCTTGCAGCGAGGCGGCTGCGCACCGGTCAGGCCTGGGAAGAAGCACCGGGTTAACGTTCTGGCTCTCGGCGACGTGGGAAGAACAGTTCTTCTGGGGCTGAAGCTGCTGGGTGGTGATGTGATTTCGTCCATCGGTATTTGCGACCTTTCAGCGGAAAACCTGCAGCGCCTTGAGATGGAAATGAATCAGATTTCCTATCCTTTTGAGGAGGCAGGATCGCTGCCGCAGGTTACGCCTGTAGCCGAAGAACAGCTCTTTGACTGTGATGTGTTTGTTTTCTGTGCAAGCAAAGGTGTGCCGCCGCTGGGAAGTCAAGGCGATGTGCGCATGGCACAGCTTGAAGCAAATAAGGAACTAATCAGTCGCTACGGAAAAATGGCGGCTGACACCCGTTTCAAAGGACTGGTGGCGGTGGTATCAGACCCCGTAGATCCACTTTGCAAGACATTTCTTACTTCCAGCGGTCTTGTGCCTTCCCAGATCCAGGGCTACGGCTTGGGGGTCATGAATGCAAGAGCTTTATATTTTGCTGGAAAAGACCAAAGGCTGGCGCATTATCGAGAAGAGGGGCGCGCTTTCGGACCTCACGGAGAAGATTTGGTGATTGCAGACAGCATTGTGCATTACGACGATGAACTGTCAAAGGAGCTGACTGCGCTGACGGTGAATGCCAATGTAGCGGTTCGGGAGCTAGGCTTTAAGCCGTATATCGCGCCTGCTATCTCATCTGCGGCCATCTCTATTCTGCTGACTTTGCGGGGAGCGTGGCACTACAGCTCTCTATATCTGGGAGATGAGAATACCGGCGCTTTTCTCGGCATTAAAAACCGCATGGAGGCAGACGGTCCTGTCTACGAGGATTTACCTTTGCCGGAGGCGCTGTATGAACGGATTAATAAGGCATATAGGCATCTGTTGACTTTAAAATGACGTATGTGAAAAGGAAAAGAGGCGATTGAATTTGCTAACAGTGATTAAACCGTTTTGCAAAGAATTTAAAAGGGAAAGTCGGATGGATCAGGTGCTTTCGGAAGCACTTAAAAATGTCAAGGCGGAATATCTTCTGACCGCTGACGATTTAGAAAGAACCGACCTCAGAGGCAGGAGACTGCTCTTTGCTGTCTGCCTTTCTGAAGCCGGTATCAATTTGGAATACTATCGTATGCTGGAGTATTTCCGCAAAGTGCCGGACTGCCTTGCAGGGGCTTGTGCAGGAGTAATTGTGGACGGCAGCGGAGAGCTTTTTACCAAAAGTCTCGCCCGGCGTCTGGTATTTTCTGCAAACATGGCAGGCTGTACTTTCCCTGGCAAACCTCTGGTGGAAGCAACCGGATCCTTATACAATTTTCAGATTATCAGCAAAGTGAATCATACGGATTTGGCGGAGGCTTATGCCGGGCAGGTGAAAAAACTGGTGCAGCGGCTTCTTTCTTTCGAAATTCATGGGGAAAAGACGCAAAAAGTGTTGATGGTTCACGCTAGCAGCAGGAAGACGTCCAACAGTCTGCTTCTTTGGGAAAAGGTACGCAGATATTTTGACGACGATGTAGAGGTGGAGGAGATTTCTCTGCGAAACGGTCAGCTCCTTGACTGCCGCGGCTGTAAATACGAGACCTGTCTGCATTTTGGCGAAAAGGACGACTGCTTTTATGGTGGCGTCATGGTAGAAAAGGTTTATCCTGCTATCATTAAATGCGATACGCTGGTGATGGTTTGCCCTAATTACAATGATGCGGTCAGCGCTAACCTGACAGCCTTTATTAACCGGCTGACCTCTGTGTTCCGCACCCACGACTTCTCAAAGAAAAGAGTCTTTGCTCTAGTGATATCCGGCTACAGCGGCGGAGATATTGTGGCGGAGCAGGTGATTGGTGCGATGAATTTCAACAAGAACTTTATTTTACCGGGAAATTTTGCTCTGGTAGAAACTGCTAATAATCCGGGAAGCATTCTAAAAGTGGAAAATCTGGAAGAAAAAGCCGCAGCCTTCGCGGAGAGAATTTATTCTTCACTTTAGAACACTTTTGCGGTATAATAGAAGTATCCAAAGGGATAGGATAGAGAACAGAAAGGGTGTTTTTTATGAAGAAACTAGTTACAATCAGCAGAGAGTACGGAAGCGGTGGGCGCATTATCGGAAGACTTGTTGCGGAGAAACTGGGCGTGCCATTTTACGATAAGGAGATTATCGATATGGCGGTAGAAAAGAGTGGATTATCCAGAGAAATTGTGGAGACCGCGGAGCTTCGTGCAAAGAGCAGCTTCTCGTATAGCCTTTCTTCAGCAATGAACTTCGGTGAGGGCATGATGAGCGAGGCAGTTTCCGTTAACGAAAAGCTTTTTATCACCCAATTTGATGTGATTAATCAGATTGGCGAGGAGGGTGAAGGCGTCATCGTCGGAAGGTGTGCTGATTACATTCTCAAGGATATGCCAGGGGTGACGAATATCTTTGTTTATGCGGAACTGGAAGACAGAATTCGCCGTTGCATCAATGTTTATGGCATTGATGCCGCCGATGCAAAGGAGACAGTGCATACTTATGACAAAGCTCGTGCAAACTACTATAACTACCATACCTGCCAGAAATGGGGGCAGTTCTCCAACTATAATTTGGCAATCAACAGCAGTTATATTTCAGAAGAAGAGGCTGCAAGCTTAATTGTGGAATACGTTAATAAGAGAACATATAGATAAATTAAAGTGAAAATCAAGTGGATGAGTCGAGAATTTTGACCACGGAGGAAATGAAATGAGCAAGAAAAATAAACTGGAGCCGAATAAGGCGGATAAAGGAAGAAAAAGCGGCACGTCTGCAGCAGCAAAGGTAGCCCTTGCAATTTTAGGTGTAGGCTTTGTGGCAGGAACTACGTTGGTAGTGGGTATGGACCACATCATGAAGAAAATCTTTGTGAACGAAGACTGGCCAGATGAAGAATGGTCGAGAGATGACTGGGCTGAAGAAGATTTAGAAGGATAAAAAGCGATAAGGAGCATGTCAGATGGTGGCATGCTCTTTTCTTGACTAACCCAACCATTGTGTGGTATCCTAAAAGATAGAAACTGCCTCGCCCCATTCGGCGCAGGAGACGAAAGGAATGAATAGAAATGACTGAGAAAAAGGGAACTTATTATATTACGACCCCGATTTACTATCCAAGCTCCAACCTTCATATAGGACACACATACTGTACAGTTATGGCAGACGCTATGGCAAGATTCAAGAGACTGTCAGGCTATGACGTGCGTTTCCTTACAGGAACAGATGAGCATGGACAGAAGATCCAGACCATTGCAGAAGAAAAGGGCGTTAGCCCGCAGGAATACGTGGATGGTGTAGTTGCTGGCATTAAAGAGCTGTGGAAGACCATGGAAATTTCTTATGATGACTTTATCAGAACCACTGAAGACAGACATGTAAAGCGGGTGCAGGCTATTTTTAATAAAATGTACGAAAAAGGCGATATCTATAAAGGCGAGTACGAAGGTCTGTACTGCACGCCGTGCGAATCTTTCTGGACAGAAAGTCAGCTTGTGGACGGCTGCTGTCCGGACTGCGGAAGACCTGTGCAGAAAGCCAAGGAAGAAGCTTATTTCTTTAAACTTTCCAAATATCAGGACAAGCTGATTGACCTTTTGGAAAACACCAACTTCCTTGAACCTGAAACCAGAAGAAACGAAATGCTGGGATTTATCAGACAGGGGCTTGATGACCTTTGCATTTCCCGCTCTACCTTTGACTGGGGTATTCAGGTACCAATTGATGAAAAGCATGTCATCTATGTATGGCTGGATGCACTTTCAAACTATATCACTGCCTTGGGCTATCCTGACGATCCGGAACTTTTCGAAAAATACTGGCCGGCTGATGTGCACCTTGTAGGAAAAGAAATTGTTAGATTCCATTCCATTATCTGGCCCGCAATGCTGATGTCTTTAGATTTGCCGGTTCCAAAGCAGGTTTTGGGTCACGGCTGGCTGCTTCTTGAAGGCGGCAAGATGAGCAAGTCCAAGGGCAATGTGGTTGACCCGGTGAAGCTCATCGACCGTTATGGCATCGACGCGCTGAAATATTTCCTGCTTCGCGAGTATACCTTTGGACAGGACGGCGTGTTCACCAATGAAGTGATGCTGAAACGGATGAACTACGACCTTGCTAACGACCTTGGAAATCTGGTGTCCAGAACGGCTTCCATGATCGAAAAATATTGTGGCGGCGTCGTGCCGGAAAGCAACACGGAAGACGATATCGACAAAGATCTGAAAGCAATCGCGACTGGCGCGGCCTCCAAGGTGGAAGCTCAGATGGACAAGTTCGCGTTCAATATGGCGCTGGAAGAAATCTGGATTCTTGTTAGACGTGCCAATAAATATATCGACGAAAAAGCACCGTGGATTCTGGCAAAGGACGAAGCAAAGAAGCCGGAACTGGATACCTGCCTGCACAATCTGGCAGAGTCTCTGCGTATCATTTCCATTCTGATTCATCCGTTTATGCATACTACCTCTGACAAGATTAGAAAGCAGATGGGTCTGTGGTATGCGGATGTGGTCTGGGAAGACGCGTTTACTTTCGATATGATGTATCAGGAACAGGTGAAGAAGGGTGAAGCCATTTTCCCGAGACTTGATATCGAAAAGGAACTTGAGGAACTGGATGCTATGCAGAAAGCTGGTGCAGAGCCTGAAGAAGAGAATATTCCGCTGGAATTGAAGCCGGAAATCGAATACGATGATTTTGACAAGATTGATTTCCGTGTAGGTCTTATCGAAAAGGCAGAGAAGCACCCGAAGGCTGATAAGCTTCTGGTCTTCCAGATTAAGATGGGAACAGAACGCCGCCAGATTATCTCCGGCGTAGCAGAAGACTTTAAGCCGGAAGATATGGTCGGAAAGAAAGTAATCATCGTCGCCAACCTGAAGCCACGCAAACTGCGCGGTCTGGAGTCAAAGGGCATGATTATGTTCGCTGAAAACGGTGAAAGATGTGAAATCGTTACTACCATAGCTGAAGACGGCGTAGTGGTAGATTAAATGATGGAATGACAAAGGGAGGTTTCCATGGAGGGAATCTTCCTTTTTGAAGAGGTGTGACTTATGGCAATCTTGAATTTTGCTGACATTTTACAAAAAGTGGGAATTGACCCCAAGAGAGTAAAAGTGATTCGTCATTCACTAACAAGTGATCAGTTTAAACCTTGCTATAAAAAAGGAATGATTTGGGAGTATACAAGAACACAAAGCCGGAATTTTGCAAAGGATTTTGACTATTGGGCTGTATTTATCGGTGATGAGGGAACGATGGCAAGATTCTACGCATTGTACAAAGTCGATGGATTTGTACCGGCAACCCCGGAGGTTATGCCTGTAGGATTTCCTCATGTCGATTGGTTTACAGGGGAAAATGGGTATTTTAATCTGGAACATGTGGATTTGCTGCAGGAATATGAAGATCGGCTGATTATCGATTGGGGCAGAGGCACACTGGCATGGCATCAGAGCGGTTCTTTGGAAAAACCGATTGTGGCAATTCAGTCACGTGCGGCAGAAGTATTCAGCGGCTACGAGAATCTGATATTGTCTTTTGACCAGCTGAATACGATTATTAAAAATCGTCCGGTTTATGAATCCTGGCATACGGCACTGGAAGCGGTGAAAGCAGTCTATTTAATTGTGGACACGGTTTCCGGACAGCAATATGTAGGGT
Source organism: Senimuribacter intestinalis (assembly GCF_943192965.1). Taxonomy (NCBI): domain Bacteria; kingdom Bacillati; phylum Bacillota; class Clostridia; order Peptostreptococcales; family Anaerovoracaceae; genus Senimuribacter; species Senimuribacter intestinalis. The sequence goes on along the minus strand of NZ_CALPCF010000009.1, from coordinate 75,848 downwards.
CCGCTTATGGAAATGATGGACTTCTCGGCAGATGGAAAGCATACATAGATACAAGAGATGGGGGAAACAAGAAAATCAAAGAACTTCTTTGCAAGGCCCCTGAGCGTTATCACAAATTTCAATTTTCAATCTTGCAGGTTTTGCCTAAGTCGACATCTAATGAATCCGTAATGCAGTGTGAAGCGCTTTATAAAAATAAATTGCTATCTAAAGAATTTGGAATGAATGATAATTGATAAAACGTGTCTTAATGACGCTGAGGATTATTAAACTAAAAAATCACCCTAGTCATATACACTAAATGTGTGGATGGCTAGGGTGATTTTGATTAACCATTTAAAAGATGTCTACAGTATTCAATCAGTTCTTTAGAAAAGAGAGTTTGGTATTCTTCCTTACATACGGAATCTTCCATCGTCAAATCTAAACGGTTAAGAATATATAGGGTTCTGAATCCATCGGAGCAGTCGCCTTTGCGCATTGCTTTATCAATTAGCTTTTTTGCAGTTTCTACGCCGCCAATCTCTGATATCATTTGGTTAAATCTTGTTGGATTGTAGTGGCATTCTTTTTTGGCGATGTGCATTTTTTCAATTAGTTCATTATGAAATCGAAAGGCGAGTCTATCCATATGCTTCTACCTCCTGTTATTAATAAAGATATTAGAACCGGCTATGAGCACCTTTAAAAAATTCAGATAAAAATCTTATTAAAGGTGCTCATGTTTTATATCAGCTCTACAATTACAGATTAATTTTCTTTCGGTAACTATCGGTTAAAGTGAGTTCTCCGCGGCCATTGTGTGCGATGCCTGCCCATTCAAGGATGGCTGCTAAGAAAAAAACTGGATCGTAAACAGAGTCTCCGAAACTTTTTCCTGAGTAATGATAGCCGATGGCTCCAACAACTGTTTTTTCGGTGCATTTACCTTCGCCGAGTTTGTAGTTTCTTCCATTGCCTTTTTCAGCAGTACCTCCTTGTGAAACCAGCAAATCGACGATTATATCAAATACTTTATATTGCCAAGGCGGGTTTATGTTAACTTTATTGCTGATGAAAGAAAGGCCATCGGAAGCAGCTCTAATCTCATGAGAACCACCGTTGACTGTATATACGGTAGCTTTTCCGCCGTTTTCCATCAGTTTCTGTTTAATAATATCGGACGCTTTATTGCTGTTTTCTGGAATTGTCCAAGTTGACATATCTATTATCTCCTGATTTTCTGTTGAATCTGCTGCTGTGTCATCGAAAAGATTTAGTGATACCAGTAAATTGTCTAATTGTTTTTTTGCAGTTGGATAAGAAACATTCAGTTCCTTTTGGACTGCGTTCAAATTACCTCTGTGCTTTAAAAATGTAATGAGAAAAGTATATTGCTCTGGGTCTAAAGAGTCGAAGGAATTTAATTCAAAATCATTTTTTAACTCCATTCCGCAGCCTTTACAAGTTAAGGTGGAAATATTTAGTTTTGTACTGCATACAGGACAGTGGGATATCATTTTTGCCATATGACTTTCTCCTTTCATTGCTATAATACTATAGATGGAATGAAAAGTCAATGTAGATTGAAAAATATTTAAGTCTATTTATGAAAAGAAGAATAAATAGTGTACTATTTAATAATGAGAAGCCTTGAAGAGGCATCAATTGCAATATGTGCCTAAAAACAGCTATCATATTATCTGAATTTGACAAAAACAGCGTCTTTAGCTAAAATATTATCTATGAATACGATTTTGGATTTAATAAAATCTCCCAGAGAGATAGAACTGGAAATTGCTAAGAATGCCAGACGGCGAAAGAAAGAGGCGGGGCTTACTCAGGAGGAACTTGCCAGAAAGTCCGGGGTCAGTCTTGGCTCTTTAAAACACTTTGAGAATAAGGGAAAGATATCTATGGAGTCTCTGATTAAAATCGCTGAGACACTGGATTATCAGGAGGATTTTTTGAAACTGTTCGCACAGAGGCGCTACAGATCCATTGAGGAGATTATTCATGAAAGAGATTAATGTGCTGTCTGTTTTTCCTGACGGAAGAAAAATCGGTACTTTGGCAAAATATGAACGAAATTTGACTGCCTTTCAATATGAAGATGACTGGCTGGATAAAAAAGGTGTGTGGAAATTATCCCCTGCATATGATTTGACCTACAGCAGCAGTCTTGGCGGTGAGCGTGCTACCTGCGTCAATGGAAATGGAAAGAATCCGGCATGGAAGATGTTTTAGTAGTAGAGGAAAGCGCATGCATTTCTTCATCAAAGGCACAAAAGATTGCCAGGGATGTGCAGGAGATTACTAAGGAACTGCAAAGATTCTTTCCAAGATAGAGTTTTATAGTTTATATTCTCATAGAAATGATTAAACTTATCTACTGACGGATGTATTGATATAGAAAGCACTTGTGAATTATGTTTGCGTAAATTTTCAATAAGTTGTTTGACGGACATGTACAACAAAATAAAGGAGTCACAACAGATGAAATTATTGATAACGGGTTTTGAACCTTTTGGAGGAGAAGTGATGAATCCTTCTTGGGAAGCAGTACGGCTTTTGCCCGATGAAATCGTGCGAGCACAGATAATAAAAAAAGAAATTCCGGTAGTCTTTGACCGGGGTAGAGAAGTTTTTGCAGGGGAAGTAAAACTGCATCGCCCTGATATGGTGCTGTGTATTGGGCAGGCGGGAGGCGTTGATGCGATTGAGGTAGAGCGAATTGGAATTAACCTGATTGATGCACGGATTGCTGATAACGATGGAAAGCAGCCTGTTGATGTGCCCATTAGAGAAGACGGAGCAAATGCTTACTTTGCTACTTTGCCAGTGAAGGCTATGGTTGAGCGGATTAGAGCTGTTGGTGTTAAGGCAGAGTTGTCTTATTCTGCGGGAAGTTACGTTTGCAACACTCTGTTATATGAAGCATTATATTTAGCGGACAAGTTTTATCCCCAGATGAAGGCGGGCTTTATTCATGTGCCATATATTCCTGAACAGGTGACGGAACGACCTGACATGCCGTCGATGGAACTTGCTGACATGGTTAAGGGACTGCAGGCTGCCATTTCCGCGGCGCTCTGCGGAGAAGAAAGCCATGTATCTATGGGAACACTGCAGTGATAACGATAGATGATTTCTGCTCCAATCCTGCAGTTGCAGCAGAAAATTTTAAAAATTTTTAAATAATTCATCGCATCTTGATTTTTGTGATTAACTTTGGTTGGGTTTGTGCTATACTATAGTTAACAGACTGCCTGCTGACAGGGGATTACATGCGGGTGTTAAAAACGGGCAGTACAATGAGGAGGGTGTGAAACATGACAAAGATTGCAATTAATGGATTTGGACGAATCGGTAGGCTGGCATTCAGACAGATTTTTGAAGATGAAACTATGGAGGTCACAGCCATCAACGACCTGACAGAACCGGCGATGCTGGCACATTTACTGAAGTATGATAGTGTGCAGGGAGGCTATCGTGGTCATACTGTGACCTGCGATGACAATTCTATCACTGTAGATGGTAAGAAAATCACGATTCTCTCTGAAAAAGATCCGGGGCAGCTGCCATGGAAAGAACTGGGTATAGATATCGTGCTGGAATGCACAGGCTTTTTCTGCTCTAAGGCAAAGTCAGAGGCGCATCTTCGCGCTGGTGCAAAGAAGGTTCTAATCTCTGCTCCTGCTGGAAACGATTTAAAGACTATCGTTTACGGAACTAACCATGAAACATTGACTGCCGAAGATGATATCATTTCCGCAGCGTCCTGCACCACCAACTGTCTGGCTCCTATGGCAAAGGCGCTTAACGATTACCGGGAAATTCGTACCGGTTTTATGACGACCATTCACGCTTACACCGGAGATCAGATGCTTTTGGACGGACCCCACAGAAAAGGCGATTTTCGCCGTGCAAGGGCTGGTGCAGTCAATATCGTGCCTAATAGCACCGGTGCAGCAAAGGCTATCGGTCTGGTGATTCCAGAACTTGATGGAAAGCTGATTGGCTCTGCACAGCGTGTACCAGTGCCTTCCGGATCTATCACTATTTTGGATGCTACACTGAAAGACGAGACAGAGTCTGTAACGGTAGAAGGCATTAATGCGGCCATGAAGGCTGCTGCCAGCGAGTCTTTTGGCTATACAGAGGAAGAGTTGGTATCCAGCGATATCATCGGCATGAACTACGGTTCCCTCTTTGACGCTACACAAACCCTTGCTCAAAGATGCGGCACCAAGATTTATGAGGTTCGTGTGGTTGCATGGTATGATAACGAATGCAGCTACGTGTCTCAGATGATAAGAACGCTGAAATATCTGAGAAATTTCCTTTAATATGCGGATAAGAAAAGGCGCAGGCTTCTTTGATGAGAGCCTGCGCCTTTTAGGTGGGATTATACTGGAATTTACGCGATGTTTTCTTTGTCTGTTTTTTTCCTGAGTTTGACTTTTGGTTCTTTTGGCAGTCCGAAGAGCGGAATCACTCTATCCAGACCGGTGACAGTCAGAATCAGAATAGAAGCTACAGCAATCATTGCCATAAAATTATACTTGATGAAGTCTGTGTTAGAGAATTGGAACAGCGGATATACGTTTGCTGCGATACCAACATAGAATCCAAGGTATACGTGCCATGGAATTAGCTGAGAGCCGAATACACCCATTGCGTCACCGAAAGTAGCATTTCGCAGTTTCAGCTTATACATGTCTTCTTCTGTTTCAGCCTCTACGTTTTCTTCTGTAATTCCTTTGATGATTGGACCAACCGTTACAATCTGTGCCATCTCATCGGACAGGATTGCATTACCAGTAAGGCAAAGCAAGCCGTTGCAGAACATTAGCTGTCTTACATTGTGGGAAACTCTTACAATCAAGTTTGCCAGCGGATCGAAGGCTTTCATCTTGCCCATGATGCCGCCGAATGCAGCAACCCACATCATCATGATGATTACCCAGCTGCCTGCGTCAGCAAAGCCGTCCATACACATGTTCAGATAGTCCTGCAGTCCGCCGCCGTTGAAGGAAGTAGTGCCTGCGAAAAGTCCAAGAACGTAGGCAGATACGATACCGGTGCCGATACAGCCGAATGTGTTCAGCCCTGAAATTGCAAGGCCAATTACCAGAATGAGAGGAACTATCATGTAAAGTGCTACGCCGTTTTGTACCTGATCCAGAAGATTAATCGCTTCAGGCTTTTCTTCAGCCAGATAATCCAGCGCGCTCTGTGGAACGGAGTCCAGTACGTTGGAGGCTTCTACCGCCTGATTAGGAAGCCCCATTACGGTAGCGGCAATGAAGAATACGATAGCAGCAAGAACCAGACACAGTACAGACCATACGCCCTGACTTCTGATTCTGTCTACAACTTCTACGCCCTGAATACCGGAGGATACGATGGTAGTATCGGAAATCAGACCGATGTTGTCACCAAAGCATGCGCCCCCTGCGATTGCACAGGTAGTCAGAAGCAGGCTGCCGGTTTCGATGCAGTTAGGGTCAACGATATGCACCAGCCACAGGAAAATCGGAGCACATGCTGCAAAGGTGCCCCAAGATGTGCCAGTAGCAACAGAGAGTATGCCTGTTACGCAAAGCCCTACAATCGCAACAGTTCTCGCTGTGATACCCAGTGATAAAGCGATGTTTACAACAGAAGCCCCTACGCCTGTTGACATGAAGGCGCTGGCCATTGCATAGGCAAACATCAGAATAAATAATGCCACAATAATGTTTTTTACACTGTCCATAGCAGCGTCCATACATTCTTTAAAAGAAATTTTTTCTGTCAGCTTAGCTACAACAACCGCAGCAACTGCAGCGATAGTAGCAGCAAGCAAAGCGTCCTGTCCGGACATCATCAGTCCTGCCAGAATAAAAATTGGCACGAACTTGAAGATTGCTTTTAAAACGTTCATTTTTTTCTCCTTTACTTAATAAATCCCACCCATGTAAAGAGCAATATCTGTGCCAAGAGTAGAAAGTTGTCTGAAAATTACGCAATGAGACAGTATTTGCAAGGTATGAAAAGGACTTTAAGAACATAGAAAAATTGTGTCTTGTTCACGCATACGAACCATTTTTGAGAAAAATATAAAAATTACACGCCAAAAATGACTCAAAAGGTTGACTTTTTTCTGGTTCTATCATAGGATTAAGAAAGGATAGCCTTGCATTGTTAAGGAATAGGAGTTAGGAATGGACAGAAATTATGGTTTAAATCGGGTATTAGAACCCAAAGGTGTCGTGCCGGCGACGGCATGGAAAGTTGACAACAGCCGCACGCTTTTAAGCAAGGAAGCGAGAGTTTCTCTTGAACGAATTCACTTAGAATGGGGGAATTTTCAGCAGATTTGTACCAGCAGCGGATATGATGAAAACAAAATTCGGAGTAAGATTTTGGATTTAGTGGAGAAGCGAGGCAAACTGCATAATCCTTTTATTGGTTCCGGCGGTGTGCTGATAGGTACGGTGGAAGAGATTGCAGAAGATCTGACTTCGGAGGTAGGTGCAGTGGAAGGCGACCGAATTTACTGTATCGCCTCGTTGAGCAGCATTCCTGTATATATTGAAGAAATTCACGAGATAGATTTTAACTATGGACAGATTGTTTGTAGTGGTTATGCGATTCTCTTTGAGACATCGCCCGTTCACGTAGCAGATAGGGATCTAAGTCCGGACTACACCTTGGCGGCAATTGATGAGGCGGGCAGTCTCTTTGGGGCGTATAATATTGCGCTGGAGCATGCCAACAAAAAATTGGTCATTATCGGAAGAACTGTCTATGGTACACTGCTGTATGCGGCGGCTTTGAAAGAAGCGGGAATTGCAGATTCTCATGTGACGGTGGTGATGGATGAGGAAAGCAGGGAAGGACTTTCGCAAAAAGAAATTAGAAATGTGATGAAACCCCTTGTAGGGCAAGTTTTCTTTACGAATCTAGCAATGCCGGTTGCGTCCTTTGAAGCACTGCGAAAAGAAGAACCGAATTTGGATCAGGTAGATCAGATTATCGTAGCGGAAGATATTTTTGGTGCAGAAACCTTAGCGGTACTGATGATAAAGCCTTTTGGCGATGTGTATTTTACATCGGTAGAAAATCATTATGGCGCAGCCCAATTGGCGGCGGAGTCTCTTGGTAAGATGACCACCATGTATGCTTTCGACCAGTATCTGAAGGATTATCCCCAGTTTACTTTGCGGATTGTGCGTAAAATCAGGAATCAGCTGGAGGAAATCAATCGTCTTTACGAGAAAAAGAATCGGAAGAAAATACTGACAAAAAGTCAGGCGGAGAACATCATGCGGATTGCAGCGGGCAAAGAGGATGATTTTGTCTATCAAAGCAAGGTGACGAAAAGTATGATTGAGGAAGTCATGAATGTGGCAAAGTACGACTGCAACGTAATTATTCAGGGAGAAACCGGCGTCGGCAAGGAAAAGATTCTTTCTCTGATTCATCAGAACAGCGATCGCTGTTTAAAGCCCTGTGTGAAAATTAACTGCGCCACTATTGCAGAAGGTCTAGCGGAGTCTGAGTTCTTTGGATATGAGGCGGGCGCTTTCACCGGGGCAGCATCATCTGGAAAAACGGGGTATTTTGAGCTTGCTGACGGAGGAATTTTATTCCTCGATGAAATCGGCACCCTGTCAATGAACATGCAGTCAAAGCTTCTTCGGGTGCTCCAGGAAAATCAGTTCTTCAAAGTAGGCGGTACCAGACAGATTTCTGTCAATGTGCGGGTTATTGTTGCCAATAATGTGCCTTTAAAGGACCTAGTGGAGCAGGGAACCTTCAGAGAAGATTTGTACTACAGGCTGAATATTTGTAAAATTGATGTACCTGCTTTGAGGGAAAGAAAGGAAGATGTGCTGTGTCTTGCCCAGACTTTTGCCGACAGCTGGACGAAAAAATACAGAATCCACAAGGAACTGTCGCCGGAGGCTTTAGGTCAGCTTTATAAGTATCACTGGCCGGGCAACGTGCGGGAACTGGAAAATGTCATGCATCGCCTAATTATCAGCAGCAGGAACGTGGTGATTACAGCCGAAGATGTGGATGAGATTCTCAATGAAAATGCTTATGGAGATATGATGATTAATATCAGGAAAAGCTTTGAATATAGCGACAGTCTGGACTTTCATCAGCTGATGAATCAGCAGGAGAAGCAGATTATTGAGTATGCTCTGAAAAAAGAGGGAACCACCAGACGGGCGGCAGAACTTCTGGGTTTGCCCCAGACCACCCTCGCAAGAAAGAAATTAAAATACGGATTATAATAGGAGAAATGAAAAAGCTGCGAGACCGAAGGAAAACGCAGCTTTTTTAGTGTGGGAAAAACTATTTCATTGCATTAAATTCATAGGAAAAGTCTTTTGCAGCTTCATTCATTTCGTGGAAAGATTTTTTGATATAATCTACGATTTCCTGTTCAGTGACTTCGATATTGCATTCCTTTGCGAATTCTGCCATACCATTTTTGATGATAGTGAAATCAAGTTTTTTGTCATAAAATGCGATGGCTGGGTTTGAAGCAGCGCGGGCAAATGCTTCTTTTAACATCTCATCTTTGGAAATTTCCAGCGGTTTGTAGTTTTCGGAAATCTGCTCTATATCTACATGCACACCATCGCCGGTGATTTTAGTGGAGAGACTTTTTAACTTTTTCTGCTGGTCCTTGATGAAACTTTCAACTTCTGCGGCGGAAATATCGACACTGTTCTTCTTTGCATAGTCCAGAATATAGGTTTTGATGACTAAAAGGTCGGTGTCTGCGTCGGTAAAGCGAACTGCGCCAGTGGCGACAGCCTGATTAAAGGCTCTTTTCAGCATAACTGTATTGCTCATTTTTTTACCTCCATGTTTTTATATAGGGAAAGAGAAATTATATTGATTACTGTTAATTATAGCATAAACTGTGCCAAAAAGAGTAGGACTTTTCGAAAAAATCCATAATTTTTGCAGGGATGAAGAATGTGTATTTTTCAATGTGTAGCGGCATGAAAATTTGGAAGAATAATGACGTACGTCGAATTTTGCAGAATGTACGGGAAAAACTTGCTGAAATTGAGCCGATTATGGGTCAAAAGAGTGAAAATCGTACCGAAATTGAAACTTTTTTTTATACCAGAAATAGTGTATAATAGTAGCGACTCTTTGTATGTATAGAAAGGAGCGGACAATGGACATCGACAAATTAATTGTGGAACATCCCATAATACAGAATATGATAAATTGTGATGAGATTTTCTGGCTTAATGAGAAAGCTGGAAGAGAGAAAGAGTTGCCTTTTTCTTTAGCAGATATCGAGGATGCCGGTGCACGGCTTGCACGTTTTGCATCGTATATTAAGACGGCCTTTCCTGAAACGGAAAATACGGACGGTATCATTGAGTCGCCTCTTACGGAAATCACAAGAATGAAGAAAGTTTTTGAGGAGGAGATGAATCGGGAAATTCCGGGCAGAATGTTTTTAAAGTGTGACAGTCACCTGGCTGTTTCTGGCTCCATCAAAGCACGGGGTGGTATTTATGAGGTGCTGAAATTTGCAGAAACCATCGCCATAGAACGAGGTATGCTTTCTATCGGGGATGATTACGCAGTACTTGCGCAAGAGCGCTTTAAGAAAGTTTTCGGGGAATACAGTGTAGCAGTAGGTTCTACGGGGAACCTGGGACTATCTATCGGCATTATCAGTGCAAAGCTGGGTTTTAAGGTGACAGTGCATATGTCAGCTGATGCAAGAGCATGGAAAAAGGAACTGCTGCGCCAGAAGGGAGTTACTGTTATTGAATATCAAGATGACTATCAGAAAGCAGTTGCGGAAGGGCGTAAAGAAGCAGCAAAAGATCCTATGTGTCATTTTGTAGATGATGAAGGCTCTTCGGATTTATTTTTAGGGTATTCAGTAGCAGCAAAGAGACTGGCAGATCAGTTCAAGAGGCAGATGATTACCTGTGATGAAGATAACCCGGTTTTCGTGTATATTCCATGCGGCGTTGGCGGCGCACCGGGTGGTGTGGCATTTGGACTGAAAATGCTTTTTGGAGAACATATTCATATTTTTTTTGCTGAACCAACCCATGCGCCATGTATGACACTGGGTATGCTGACAGGTCTTCACGATGAGATTTCCGTCGGAGATGTAGGCCTTGACGGAAAGACGGCGGCAGACGGACTGGCTGTAGGAAGACCGTCCAGACTTGTGGGCAGTATTATGGAAACTCTTTTGGACGGTTGCTATACCATCGAAGATGACAAGCTCTACCCATATCTGGCAAAGCTGGCAGATTCTGAGGATTTGTGGATTGAACCGTCGGCATGCGCGTCTTTTACAGGACCGGGGCATGTGCTTTCTGCGGAAGGCTATCTGATTAAAAACAATTTAAAGGACAAACTAAAAAACGCCACACATATTCTCTGGGCTACCGGCGGAAGCATGGTGCCGGAAGCAGAAATGCAGGCGTATTATGCGATGGGAAAATAATTGGAACTGGTGTCTTTAAAACCGGTCGCTATAGTTGAGTAATTTGCGCAGGAAGCCGCCTTTGACTTTCGGCGCATTTTTCTTTTGGGAATTGGACTCGGAATTGACAGGAGGTTCGGCTTTTCGGTGAGAGTCCATGAACGTGTCGTAGCGGACGATGTCCACGTAGAAGTCATTTTCTGTGCTGGTAATGATAGCAAAGGTGCCGCCGCTGCCGTCTCTGGGGTCTGTTAGACTGCCCGGATTAATCAGATGGATGCCATCCACTTCTTCATAGGCGGCAATATGGGTATGACCGTAGCAGGCTGCAGTGCAGTCCTTTTCCATTGCCTGATAGAGCAAGTTGTCAAGACGAAACTCTACCAGCTGCATGTGACCATGGATGACCAGTATTTTGCCGTAAGGGGTGTCAACGGTAGTGAAATCGGAAGGATTGCACCGGTCGCTGTTTCCGTGGACACAGACAGCGGGGATGCCAGTCACTTCGCTGAGCCACTGGCCGTCATCTTTGTAGTCGCCGCAGTGGATAATCAGGTCAATATCGGAAAGGTTCGCAAGGACTTCCTGGGCTTTTGTGATAGAGCCGTGGGTGTCGCTGGTTAAAAAAATCTTCATAAATTGTTCCTCCGTAAATATAGTATAACACACCTGCGCACTTTTGTGTTAAAATAATAGTATGAAACGAGATATGAACAGAGATGAAAAGCGAATACAATGGGTTTTGATGAATCTGCGCCTTTCGGGAAGTGCTATGGATATGGAGCAGGCGGCACGAATTGCGGGAGGGGAATATGTACTGGAGGCCTCTCTGGAAGAGCACCTGCTGGTAACCAATCTGCTGGAAGCGCTGACGGAGATGGAACGGGTTTTAGGAATTGAAGAGGAACTTTGCGTGCGCACTTTGCAGCGTTTTTACAGTGTGTTTTCCGGAGGAGAGGAAGGGGTGTTTCGCAAACGAACACCGATTTTGACCCACCTCAGCTATAACCCGGTACTGCCGCAGGAAATCGAGGGAGAACTTTCCAAGCTGTTTCGCGGGCTTCATGCACACCCGGTGGTAAACGGGCTGGAAGCTGCCGTGTTTGTCCATAATGAGCTGATTAGAATCTACCCTTTCGATAGGTATAATGAACTCATTGCCCGTGCGGCGATGGAATATGAATTGCTTTACTGTGGTCTGGACTTGTATCCTCTGACCTTGAGTGAGAGCGAGTATAACAGCGCTCTGGCGGATTATGTGCGGTTCGGCAGGGAATCAAGGATTTTGGAAAACCTTAAACTGAACAGGCTGATGGCGGAAAGTAAAGAAACGCCGCTGTAAATTTTTTGCAGACATAAACAAAAGAACTGTTTCCCTGGGGGTGCCGGATTTCCGGCGGGAAAACAGTTCTTTTTAGTGTAGAATAAAATGAAGTTGTTATACGGCAGTTACCATGCCGTCATAAAGTTTGAGAGTAACAACACCATTTACGGTATTTAGCATCTGGACTTTTTCGAATACGTCTTCTGCCTTTACATCTACTTCTTGTCCCAGATAGTTGATGACGTGCTCGACGCCTTCCTTATTCAGTTCTTTGCCATTAATCATAGATATTTCGTTGTTTGTCAGTTCTAGTTCAAGATAAGTAGGACATTCTGCATGAAGTTTCTTTTGCATAGTGTATATCCTCCGTATGTTTATTTGAATGATAAAATAATTATACAACTTGAAGCGGAATTGTCAAGGGGAAATTTATAAAAATTTAAAACTATTTATGAATATTCTATGGGAGATATTATGGTAAAGATAGGAGTTTTGTGGTAGTATAAAATAGTATAGAAGTATAGGCGAAAGGTTTTATGAAAATGAGAATTAGAAATAGGGGTGTAAGTCATTGAAAGAACGTTTTCAGAGTCATTATGCAAAACTGGGGCTTACTATTTTTGCTTCTGGTGCAGCACTGATTGTGCTGTTTGAGTGTATTATACATTTAGATAGTATCAGAGAAGCCTGGTCGGAGGTCACTTCCATATTATTCCCATTTATTTTTGGTCTGGTGGTGGCATATTTGCTCTGTCCGATTTACAATGCGGTGGTGCGAAGAGTGTACCGGGTTTCGGCATGCAGATTCAGAGAGAAAAAAACGGCATTTCGTCTTGCCAGAGTTGTAGGAACGCTGGTTTCTCTTTTCGTGTTCTTCGGTGTGGTTGGAGGACTTTTTGCCATGGTGCTGCCGGAGACCATTCGCAGCATTGTAGGTCTGGTGCAGGAGGCACCGGATAAGTTTAATGATTTGATTCTATGGATTGAGAATACTTTTACAGCGGAGCGCTTTCCGGAACTTGCAGGTACGGCGGAGGCTATTTTAAGCAGGGCCAGAGATTCCTTTATGACTTGGACAGAGGCAGAGTTTTTGCCAAGAATCGGTGAATATATGACCCAGATTTCTCAGGGAGTCATCGTAACGGTGCGTACTCTGATGGATATGTTTATCGGTGTGATTATCTGTGTATATTTTCTTAACAGCAAGGAGCAGTTTAAGGCACAGACAAAGAAACTGATTGCAGCAACGATGAGCAGAAAGCAGGGGCAGGAGCTGCAGGAATTTGCGAACTTCTGCAATAAGACTTTTGGGGGCTTTATTAACGGGAAGCTGATAGATTCTTTAATTATTGGGATTTTGTGTTTTATACTGATGACTATATTTGGACTCCCTTATACGGTGCTGGTCAGCACTATTGTGGGCGTTACCAATATTATTCCGTTTTTTGGACCGTTTATCGGTGCTGTTCCGTCAGCTGTGATTATTTGCTTTTCCAGTCCAATGCAGGCGCTGTATTTCCTGTTATTGATTTTGGCTCTGCAGCAGTTTGACGGAAACATTCTGGGGCCGAAGATTCTGGGAGGAACTACTGGTCTTGCCAGCTTCTGGGTACTTTTTGCCATTTTGATGGGCGGCGGGCTCTTTGGATTTGTCGGTATGGTGCTGGGGGTACCGGTTTGTGCAATCGTATTCTACTATCTGAACCAGTATCTGAGAAAACGGCTGATACGCAAGAGTATGCCAGCTGATACAGTGGATTATCAGGACTTTAACAAATATGACATAAATAGGAAGGACGTATTATAGATGGAGAGATTAAAAAATATAGAGATGAAGGAGTATACTTCTTTTAAGGCAGGGGGAAAGGCTGCAGAACTTATCATCGTAGAGTCTGTAGATGAGTTGAGGCAGGTGCTTGCTGAGATTGACAGAGAACAGAAGCCTTATCTGATTCTTGGAAATGGTTCTAACACGCTAGTAAAGGACAGCGGATTTGCTGGCACAGTGGTGAAGCTGGGTGAAAATTTTAATCAGGTGAAGGTTCATGGAGAAACCGGGGAAAAGCTGGTCTGCGGCTGCGGCGCACTGATGTCTTCTGTGGCAAAGTTTGCGCTGGCAGAGTCTTTGACTGGCTTTGAATTTGCAAGCGGTATTCCGGGCAGCATTGGCGGCGCTGTATTTATGAATGCAGGTGCTTACGGTGGCGAGATGAAAGATATCGTCGAAAGTGTGAATCTGGTCAGCAGAGACGGTCGCATTTTGCGAACGGTGTCCGGCGCGGAAATGGATTTTTCCTATCGCCATAGCATTTTACAAGAGACCGGTGAGGTGGCGGTCTCGGTAGTGCTTCGTCTGTCTAAAGGAGATTCCGCAGAGATTTCGGATACTATGCGGGAGTTGACCAGGCGGCGCAACGAAAAGCAGCCGGTGCAGTATCCAAGCGCCGGAAGCTTTTTCAAAAGACCGGAGGGCTTTTTTGCAGGTAAGCTGATTCAGGATGCAGGACTGAAGGGGATTTCTGTAGGTGGTGCGCAGGTGTCTGAGCTTCACAGCGGATTTATTGTGAACAAGGGCGGTGCAACGGCAACGGATATCATCGACCTGATGCATCTTGTACAGAATACGGTTTTCGACCAATTTGGTGTTCAACTGGAACCGGAGGTAAGAATTATTGGAGATTAAAGGCAGACAATACAAAATGATCTTTGACTATCACACCCATACTACCTTTTCTCACGGTAAAGGGTCCATCGAAGATAATGTCAAAGCGGCAGTTGCCGCAGGGCTTTCCGGGATTGCTATTACAGATCATGGACCGGGACATTTAACTTATGGTGTAAAGAGAAGTGATTTTCCGGTGATGCGTGCGGAAGTGGACAGACTGCGGAATATTTATCCGCAGATAGACATTTATCTTGGTGTGGAAGCAAATGTGGTGGCAAGGGAGCCATATCTGGATGTGAATACTGAAGAATTGCAGTATTTTGATTTTATCATCGGCGGTTATCACTATGGAATCCCTCACGGTTATTGTATAGGAAACTGGCTGGATTCCCATGGTTTTGCGGGTCAGCGTACCGGTAGAAAACTGCTTGCAAAGAATACAGATATGACCCTAAAGGCTCTTTATGAGAATGATATGCGGATTCTGACCCACCCAGGAGATAAGGGCAGGTTTGATATTGCAGCGATTGCGGCAGCCTGTGCTGAGACCGATACGCTGATGGAAATCAGCACATGGCATACCCATTTGACTGTGGAGGAAATCAGAATTGCGGCAAAGACAGAGGCAAACTTTGTAATCAGCAGTGATGCACATACCCCGGGCAGAGTGGGAAGCTTTGCAGGCGGTGTGGAGCGAGCGCTTGAGGCTGGGCTTGACATAGAAAGAATTGTGAATATTGCTTTGGTGAAGTAACAGGGAGAATTTTGCATGGAGAAGATGAAAGTAGTCATCGTGACGGGTCTTTCAGGTGCGGGGAAGACCAATGCGGCAGACTGGTTTGAGGATCAGGGCTATTACTGTGTGGATAATATGCCGCCTGCACTGATGAAGAATTTTATTGATTTGGCTGCTTATTCGGGGCAGCGCATTGAAAAGGCGGCTTTCGTGGTTGACGTGCGAGGCGGCGAGTTTTTTGGTGATTTAAATCAGTGTCTGGAATTTTTGTCGGAGAGTCCTGCGGTCAGCTGCAAGATTTTGTTTATCGAAGCTTCCGATGAAACCTTAATTAAGAGATATAACGAGACTCGGCGCAGCCATCCGCTTTCGGCAGGTTCCACCACGCGTGAAGTCATCGAAAAGGAACGAGAACAGCTTTTGGAACTTCGCAGACGCGCTGACTACATCATCGATACCACCAATATGAAAACAGCAGGGTTTAAGAACGAGATGGAAAGAATTTTCGTTGGTGAAAATCCGCAGACCACTTTTTCGGTCAACGTGACGTCTTTTGGATATAAGCATGGTATTCCGATTGAAACAGATCTGGTATTTGATATGCGGTTTATTCCAAACCCGTACTATGTGCCAAGCTTGAAGCGGTTGACAGGCAACAATAAAAAGGTCTTTCAGTATGTGATGAAGCAGCAGATTGCAAAGGATTTTGCAGCGCAGCTTACTGTTATGATGGACACTGTTATTCCATGCTATATAAAAGAAGGCAAGTACCATCTGAACGTTGCTTTCGGCTGCACAGGCGGTCAGCACCGGTCTGTTACCATGGCAAATCATATGGCGGAGGTTTTTCGTGAAAAAGGTTACCGTGTTACGCTGCGGCATAGGGATTTGTAAGCGATGGGCAGGTGATTCATTGTCGACTCACTGCCGCAGAATCGGGCAGAGGAGCAGGGATTTCTGAATTTCACCCCTACCCAGGAAGTGGAATTTATGGTATACTACATGTATGCTAGTTTGAAGAGGAGCATTGCGCAGATTATCTTGCGTGAAGAAGAATATATTTATAAAGGAGAAGACCAATGGACAAATTAATTATCAGTGCTTGCATTTGCGGCGCAGAAGTAACCAAGGAACAGAATCCGAACGTTCCTTACACTGTAGAAGAAATCGTTAGAGAAGCAAAATCTGCTTATGATGCCGGCGCATCCTTAATCCACCTGCACGTTAGATGGGATGACGGTACACCAACTCAGGATAAGGGCAGATTCCAGGAATGTATCGATGCAATCAGAAAAGAATGTCCGGACGCAATCATTCAGCCTTCCACCGGCGGTGCTGTTGGTATGACCGATTTGGAAAGATTACAGTCCACAGAGGTAGTTCCAACTCCAGAAATGGCTACTTTAGACTGTGGTACCTGCAACTTCGGCGGAGACGAAATCTTTGTAAACACTGACAACACAATTGTCAACTTTGCAAAGATCATGCAGGAAAGGGGCATTAAGCCTGAATGTGAAGTATTCGACAAGGGTATGATTGATATTGCTATGAAGACTGCACACAAGAAGGGTTTCCTGCCTAAGCCAATTCACTGGGACTTCGTACTGGGCGTACAGATGAGCGCTACCATCAGAGACCTGGTTTACATGGTAGAATCCATTCCTGAAGGTTCCACCTGGACTGCAACAGGTCTTGGCAAGAACGCTTGGCACATCGCTGCTGCTACTATTTCCTTAGGCGGACACGTTCGTGTAGGTTTCGAAGATAACCTTTACATGGAAAAAGGCGTTTTAGCTGAATCCAATGGACAGATGGTCGCTAAGGTTGTAGAACTGGCTAAGCTGCTCGGCAGAGAAGTTGCTACACCTGCTGAAGCAAGAGAAATTCTGGGTCTTGCTCCACTGAAATAAGTATATTAAGCAAAGATCTTTAAAGCCGCTGGGGGATTATACCGGCGGCTTTTGCTGTGCTTATATATATGGCTGCTGGTCATGTTAACTTCTAGGATGGTGGAGTTCAGCAAACGAAGTGTTTTTTGCTTTTGCAGAATTTTGCCCTTTATCCGTGCAAAAAAAGGAAAATTTTCGTATGGCGCAGTGAATCAGAATGGAAAGTGAGACATTTGGTGAACGTTTAAAGAAACTAGAAAGAAATTCATCAAATTTTCTTGGACAGAAATACTTCTCAGTTCAAAAGTTAATGCGAAATAGCCGTGGAGGCGTTAATTGAGTTGTAACGATAAATACTTTTTCCTTTTTTGGCGCCTGCAAAGGGTAAAGTTCTGCAAAGGGAATCTTTGTTTCAGAAGTGCAGGCAGGAAGAGATTGAACGAAGTAGACAAAGACACCGCTTTCGCGATGTCTTTAGTCTTTCTACCAGTGCGTGGCAACTGATAGATTTACAGCTTTACATCAGCTAGTCTTCAGCATTATTTCCGAAGATTAAATAATCAGCGGAAACATTCAGGATTTGAACCAGCAGTATGAATTTTTGCATTGAGAGTCCTCTGCTGCCGCGCTCAATGTTAGCGAGAAATTTTGGCGTAATACCCAGACATTCAGCTAACTGTTCTCTGGAAAGTGCTGCATGTTCTCTGCTGAGACAGATCCGCATACCCATGGCTACTTGGTCAAATGTTTGTAATGACATATCCTATTTACCTCCTTTCGTTCTTGATGGTTTTGGTATGACATAAGTTGTAAAGTAATGTCAATAGTAAAAAGGGGAATAGGTCAAATTGACCTAAAAACTATGCAACGGTTTTCCTCACATAACCAACGGTTGCTTCAGTGTACAAAGGATTACAATAAAAATGGACTGCCAACCTACAACTTCTACCGCTCTTCCAAAGAGCGGTATTTCATTTTTCTGAAATGTAATGATTACATGCTCCAGCTTCGAGCCAAGTTGGCCCGAAGGTTGATAAGCTGAATATGACACTGACATATTTGAATTCCAACCAAATATTCTTTTCCAGCTGGTAAAAATGATTAAAAAGGGAGTATGGCTGTTACGATTTGGCCATATAGAAGCCGTTTAGTTTCAAGCATTATCTGCGTGGTTTCCAAAGGCTGAGTATTTTTATACCTTTGCCTCTTGTTTTATGAAGTATTTCGTAACACTAAGGTATTAAAATTTAAACTAAGCTGGTATAACATATTTTCTAAATGGAAAAATATATCTTCATCCTGAGCATATTCCATGATATAATTATCCCAACAGACTATCGGAACGAGGGAAATGTATGGACGATTTAGCATTAAACTATCAAAGTGATTTTCATGCCATTCTGCAAATGATAGCAGATGCCCGCCGGAAAGCTGCCTATCAAGTGAATGCCACAATGATTGACCTTTATTGGGGAATTGGAGAATTTGTTTCCAATAAGGCCGTACAGGATGGCTGGGGACGTTCTACCGTAAAGGCACTTTCTGAATACATTCTGACGCAGGAACCAGGGATTAGAGGCTATTCCCCACAGAATATCTGGCGCATGAAGCAGTTCTTTGAAACTTATTGTGACAAGCCAGAGTTAGGAACTCTGCTAAGAGAAAATACATGGTCAAATAATTTGCATATCATGTCAAAGACAAAATCGGATGCAGAGAGATTATTCTATTTGAAGCTGGCCTCTCGGGAAAAGTATAAAGCAAAAGAACTGGAACGGCAGATTGACAGCGGATATTATGAGCGTTTAATGCTATCAGACGGTAAAGCGCCTTCCGCCATATCCCATGCTGCGCCTGCGAACATAATCAGAGACATGTATATGTTGGAGTTTTTAGATCTGCCCGAGCCTTATAGGGAATATGATTTGAAAAAGGCCATTTTGAAGAACATGAAAAAATTTTTACTGGAAATTGGCAGGGATTTTATTTTTATGGGAGAAGAATATCATCTTCAAGTAGGAAAGAACGACTATTATACGGATTTAATCTTTTTTCATAGGGAGCTACAATGCCTTGTTGCAATTGAGTTGAAAATTGATGATTTCAAACCGGAATACTTGGGAAAAATGCAGTTTTATCTTGAAGCGTTAGACCGGGATGTAAAGAAGCCCCACGAAAATCCCAGCGTTGGCATTATTCTTTGCAAGAGTAAGGACGAGGACGTTGTTGAATATGCCCTGAGCCGGAATATGAGTCCAACCATGATTTCCGAATATAGGACGAAACTAATCAGCAAGGAAATCTTACAAAAGAAACTTGAGGAATTAACGGAAATGGTGGATGAGGATAAAAACTCTCAATGACGTTGAGAGTTTTTCAAAAAATCAATTTATTATGTTAGTACAGAAATAGCAGGGGATTATAATGAGCCTCTGCTATTTTTATAACCTCAAGCTAATATAAGGAGCAACGCGACGCTGACATTTCGGGCCATGTTGGCCCGAAGCCGGGTTTGGAGAGGCTCCCCAACAAGCAGATTTTTACGTTCTGGCCGGAAGGCCGGAACGTAAAAATAGCAACTGTGTGGCCACAGTTGCCCTGCTTGCCACTTAGCGGCAGCCCCTAAAATGGCGCAAAAAACAGAGGCCCTTATTCTGGAACCTCCGTTTCTCTGGCTTTCTTAATGCCTTCGGCTGTGGCTTCTATCACGACAAGCTCTTTTTCATTCATGGAGTTTAGAAGTACATCAATGTGCTTTCTGCAAGAGCTTGACCTTGCCCCTCCGTCCGCATGAATAAACTGGTCAACTGAAACGTCAAACATGGTAATGAGTTTAACAAAAAGGTCGAAGCTGGGATACTGACCTTTGTTCTCAATATTCATAATGGTACGGGAGTCACGGTCTACTAATTCCGCAACATAGGCTTGCGTCCAGCCTTTTCTTCTCTGGCTCTTTTGAGAGCCGCCCCGAGGCCGTGAAAGTCAAACCTTCTTTCATCTTGGTTCATTCTCATATCACCCTATATCATTCTACATTTCGTGTTAGATTATGAGAATGTAATGAAATTTTACATTAAGTAGTATTTTATTTCGCATCCGTGTAGGCTCTAACTTGTATTATTCGAGGTAGAGAACTATAATATATCCTGTGGAGGTGCGAAATGGACTATATGACATTGAAAGAGGCCGCCGAAAAGTGGGGCGTGACACCTCGTAGGGTAAATTATTATTGCGCTGGAGGGCGTATCCCCGGCGCTGTAAAAATGGCCGGTGTTTGGCTGATCCCTAAAACTGCGGAGAAGCCGATTGATGGGCGGACAAGACAAGGGAAGGAGTTGCGCCATGAATAAAATTTTGATTATAGATGATGACAGAGAACTGTGCGCTTTGATTAAACGCAGCGTACAATCAGAACATATAGAAGCCGATTTTTGTAATACCGGAAAAGAAGGATTGCAGAAATTAAAAGAGCAGAAATATCAGCTTGTGGTGCTGGATGTGATGATGCCCGGTATGGATGGCTTTGAAACGCTGGAAGAAATCCGCAAAGAAAACAGCCTGCCGATTTTGATGTTCACATCCAAAAATGACAGTGCTTCTAAAGTGCGGGGGTTACGGGCCGGTGCGGACGATTATCTGACAAAGCCGTTTGATATGGACGAACTGATTGCCCGTATTGCGTCCCTCATTCGCCGCTACACCCGCTTTAATCAGCAAGCCGGAGCCATGCAAAAACTGGATTTTGACGGATTGCAAATTGACCTTGAAAATCGTTCTGTCACTACGGAAAACGGCACTTTTGAACTTCCGCCAAAGGAATTTGATCTGCTCCTGTACTGTGCAAAGCATCAAGGAAAAATTTTGACAAAACAGCAGATTTATGAGGAAGTATGGGGCGAAGAATATTTCTATGATGACAGTAACATTATGGCGATTATCAGTCGGCTTCGTAAAAAATTAGAAGTCAATCCTTCCAGTCCAAAGTATATCCAAACGGTCAAAGGGATTGGCTACCGCTTTAATAAGGAGGTGTAGCCGGCATGGAAATCATCGTTTTCTTGTCCATTGTGATTGCTGTTGTGGCTGTGTTGACTTCCATCGTTCTCGTTCGGCGCGTAAAAAAGCAAATAGCAGAAATGACCGACGCTCTGGTTGATGTGAAAAATGGAAATGGCAATCGGCGTATTTTGTCTGCAACAAATGAACTGACCGCACCTCTTGCCTATGAAATCAATGAGATCGTTGTGGCCTATGAAAGCAGACTTTCGATTGTCCGGCAGACAGAAGAAACCAACCGCCAGCTTATGACGAGCCTTTCTCACGATGTTCGGACGCCCCTTACCACTCTGATTGGGTATCTTGATGCTGCACACAAAGGACTGGTCACAGGAAAAGACCGGGATGATTATATTGAAACCGCCCGCCGGAAAGCCCATGATTTGAAAGAATATATTGATGTACTCTTTGACTGGTTCAAGTTAAATTCCGACGAGTTCGCTTTGGAAATCCAGCCTGTTGAGGCCGCAGAGCTGACAAGAAATATCCTGATTGACTGGATACCGATTTTTGAGGATAAACAGGTTGATTATGATATTGATATTCCTGAACAGCCTGTCTGGGTAAGACTGGATATGGACAGCTATATGAGGATCATCAATAATCTCATTCAAAATGTAATCGCTCACAGCCATGCGGACAAAATCAAAATTGTCCTGTCAAAGAAGGAAAATAACATGGAGCTGCTGCTGGCGGATAATGGAGTGGGAATTGAGAAAGAAGATTTGAAACACATTTTTGAACGGCTTTATAAGTGTGATAAAGGCCGGTCTGAAAAAGGCAGCGGTCTTGGTCTTTCTATTGTCCATCAGCTTGTAGAAAAGATGGGTGGAAGCATAACAGTTGAAAGTTTTCCGGGAAAAGGAACTGCATTTATGTTGCTTTTTCCTTTGGAGATTTAAGCGCGTTCCCGTCTTTATGGCGGGAGCCTTTGTCATTTTGCCGGATTTCAAATTGCAAGGTTAATGCAAGGTTGTGGCAAGGTTAATGCAAGGTTGGCGTGATAGAATACCTTACAGAACAGGAGGTTTTGAATATGGATACAAATTACATCATTGAAACAAAAAATCTGACGAAGCAATACGGCTCACAAAAGAGTGTGGCTGACTTAAATATCCATGTGAAGCGTGGGAGAATTTATGGTCTGCTGGGCAGAAACGGAGCCGGAAAAACCACTACCATGAAAATGCTGTTGGGCTTAACGAAGCCGACTTCCGGAGAGGTAAAAATCTGGGGAAAATCTTTGCAGGGGAATGAAAAGAAGCTGCTGCCCCGTATCGGCAGCCTGATTGAGTCCCCCGGCTTTTATCCTAATCTGACCGGCACAGAGAACCTGCGTATCTTTGCCACCCTGCGGGGGGTACCAAACAATCATGCCATCAAAGATGCTCTGGATCTGGTAGGACTGCCCTACAAAGATAAAAAGCTCTTTTCTCAGTATTCTCTTGGTATGAAGCAGCGGCTTGCCATCGCCCTTGCCGTGATGCACGATCCAGAACTTTTGATTTTGGATGAGCCAATCAACGGACTTGATCCCATCGGTATTGCAGAAGTACGCTCCTTTATCCGGGAGCTTTGCGACGCAAGAGGAAAAACGATTCTGATTTCCAGTCACATTCTTTCGGAGATTTCCCTGCTGGCTGACGATATTGGGATTATCGACCACGGCGCATTGCTGGAAGAAGAAAGCCTTGCTGAGCTGGAGCAAAAAAGCAGTAAGCATATCCGGTTTACGCTCTCTGATACTGCACAGGCGGCAAGAATTTTGGAACGCAATTTCCATGAAAACCATTTCTCCATACAGGACGACCACAATTTGCGCCTGCACAACCTTGATCTACCTGTGGGGAAAATTGTAACTGCCTTTGTAGAAAACGGATTGGAGGTATCAGAGGCGCATACCTGTGAAGAAAGTCTTGAGGATTATTTCAAGAGAGTAACAGGGGGTGAGGGAATTGCTTAAACTGGTTCAATGTGAGTTCGCGAAATTGAAGAGAAAAAAAATCATCCCGCTTGTGTTTTTGTCCGCTTTTTTATTTCCTATTCCCATTACCTTTCTGATGGCAACACCGAGAATGTTGGAGAAGTACCCAAATAAATCAGTCCTTTTTGATGGATTGTTCAATATGGTTATGGGATATGGCGTTATTTTTCTCTTGCCGTGTATCATCGGTGTCATTGCAGCAATGCTGTTTTTTATGGAACGGGACAATGACACTTTCAAAAATTTACGCACAATCCCGGTAACAAGTACACAGATGATTATGGCAAAGATCATTGTGCTATTTATTTTTGGAGTTATCTTTTGCCTTGCTTCCATGCTTGCTACCATTGTTTGCGGCAGTTTCTCAATGGAAGTGCATGGTCTTACCTATAAACTACTTGTTGCAGTTGAACTTGGAATATTCATTACAGCGGGAACTTTGCCGATTATCGTACTTGTGGTCTTTTTCAGCAAAACATACATCTTCTCCATTCTGCTATGTGTGTTTTACAGTGTAGTGAGCCTTACCGTCGAAACATTGTTCGGAACATTGCCTAAATGGTTATGTTGGCTCATGCCTATCCCGCTTACAACGCTCTGGGGTGCGGGAGATATGGTGAAACATGGGTTTCCATTGAATGTAAATGCCTTGGAAGCAATTATTCCCTCAACCTTTCAGACGGTTATCATTCTTGGGATAATGGCTGTTGCATCAATCTCATTGATCGACTTCTTATACAAGAAAAGGGGGGAATAAAATGTATCGGATCATTAAAACAGAATTATGGAAGTTAAAGCGGTATCATATCATTTGGGCAGGTATTCTGTTAATGCTTCTTTCTGTCGGAATTACTCTTTTTAGCTCTATCGCATTAGACGATACAGTTTGGACGTTTCCGCATTTGGTAGAGCGGGTTATTCAAAACAATACGACAACAATCTTTCCTATGTGTATTACTCTGATTGCAGGATATATTATTGCTCGTGAAAAATCAGATGATACCTTAAAAAGCATTATGACAATACCTATTTCCTACCCTGCATTGATTGGTGGAAAACTGATTGTTTGTGGTTTCCTGTCCGTATTTTTAGGTATAGCAAGTACCGTTTTTACTGTCGCTGCGGAATTACTTGTTGGTTTTCCGGGATTTTCGGTAACAGTCGTAATACAGGCTTTGATACAGATTACCCTTAATACCTTATTTTTGTATATAGCCGTAACGCCAATTATAGCCTTTACTGCCCGTATTCCTAACGGACACATGATAGGTGTCATTCTTGCATTTGTCTATGGCTACGGGGGAATGTTCGCAGCCGGAAATATGTCTCTTGCAAATCTCTATCCGATTACAGCGAGCATGGGGCTGATCCAGTACCGAAGCCATGATGTGGCTGTCCATTGGAATATAGGCTTATGCAGCCTAAGTATGATAGTTGTCTTATTGATTTCTGCGGCTATTGTAGTTACAACAAAAAATGTTTCATCCGCAAAAGTTGCTAAAAAGCCGAAAAAAACCGCCCTCAAAAAAGGCTGGTAAACAGGAGGACTTACACATGAAGAAAAAAATATTGATTGGGATTGGCGCCGTTGCTTTCGTGGCAATCTGTTTTGGCATTTTCCTGCTTTCGGGTGCAGGCAGCACCTATTACTATTCACAGATCGACAACACCAAAATCGAGCAGACGGAATCTGCCGGAGGTGTAATTAACTTCGGGGGAAGCATGGACTACTCCTACACGCTGCGTTGTTATGACGAGGTCGGAAACGAAAAGGACATTACCTTTGGAACATCGAGGAAATTGAAAGAGGACGCTTTTATTCGCCTGACGGTAATGCCCCTTCGTGGTGTGCTGGAATGGATTGAAGTTCAGTATGACGAGCTTCCCGCAGTCGTACAAAAAAACTATACAGCACCGCAATAAAGAGAACGATAATTGATTATCACCTAAAATATTATCTGCCGCACGACGGCAAAAGAAAAAAGCTGTCGTACAGCAGACACATTTCCATGCGCCTACGAAGCGGCGGCTTTGATTTTCAGAGCCGCCGTTTCTTTTCGTCTATCCTAAACCAACGACGACCTAACACCGTGTAAATCCACGGCGGCATATAGGAGGATTGCCGCCGTGTCTATTTTTGTCTTTTTTCACAGTACCCATGACCTACACCAGCTAAAAAAAGCGTAGCTCCCCCTCCGGGTTATTCCGGCTATGTATGCGAAATTTGTTGGAACCTTAACTATCATGTCATTTCATGCGTCCGTGTGGCTTCATGCCGCCCGGGCGCTTTTGCGTTCTTATGGGGCTGCTTCGGGTCATGTTGGCCCGAAGCCATTCCCCGGTGCCGCTCCCCGCCGCCTTCGTTTCGGTCACTCGTCAACCAACAACCGAAACGGAGGTCAATATGGCTATTATCAATTTGCGGGACTATTACCCATTCTATACATCGGATTGCTTCATGGAAGTATCGGAAGAAGTTGAAGAAATGTTCAAAGAGTTTGATCGTAAAGAGGCTGCGTACCGGCTGCGTACATACCGCCACAAAGCCTACTATTCCCTTGATCGGGATGACGGGCTGGAACATGAAGCTGTCTTTGTCGCCTTATCTCCCCATGAACTGTATGAGCGGAAAGTGACCATGCAGGAGCTTCACGCAGCGATTTCCAGTCTGCCGGACAAACAGGCAAAACGGATTTATGCTCATTTCATTCTCGGCATGACCAAACAGGATATTGCACGAGCAGAGGGCGTCCATGAAAAAGTGGTTCGTGTCGCAATCGAGCGAGGTCTGCGGCACTTAGAAAAAATTTTGAAAAATTCTTTGTAAGGCGTACCGATTTAGGCCGGAAAATGAAATGGCTTATGAGAGGTAAAACACTTCGGGTCACAATGGCCCGAGGTTCAGACAAGCCTCATGCAGATTGAAAATTGAATAAAAAGACACCCGGATACGAAGGGGAACGCGCTGTGTGACAGACCCGCCATGACCTCGGATTTCAGAGAATACAGTCTTTGTAAAACTGAGCGAGCGAACAGGTCCATGCCATAGGTGGGGCAAGGCTGGCTCCACCGGAACAGGCGCAGAACCCGGATACTTGCGTTTAGTCACAGTCCGAGCGTTGAAGCGGCCTTGCAAGCCGTGAGCCGTCGCAGGCAATGAGAACGCCTTGCCATCAGAATGGGGAGAGTTGAAATACTATGGGGCATGAAGCCTATGTCCGTCCGATGTGTCTGAAATGAAGTGAAAACCTATGGGGAGCTCCCGGCAATGCTGTCTGATGATAGGCCAACCGATCCGGCGTGGCTCCCCATCTTTTCAAAAAAGGAGCACTTTATGGGAAATGCGTTTGGAATGATCCTCGGCTTGGAACCTGACGAATGGAGCAATGACGCCTGCCGTGGTTATGTCATTATGGCAATGGAGGACTGCGGATTTTCAAAGAAGGATATACAGCGTGTTGTGGGGCAGCTTTATGAAGTATTTGACCTCAATAGCGTGGAGGACGCCAAAGAAAAGTACCATTCCAGTCCTTACTGACCTCGGGCCACATCGACCCGAAGTGGAGAAAGCTCAAAGGGCGGCACCTGCTGGGTGCCGTCTTTTGACATTTCCCCACGGGACAAGTGGGAAAGGCTGGCATATACACGCACTTTCGCAAAGGAGGTTTTCAATGACGCAAACTGTCGCTTATGAACGAGAAACAAAGTCTGTCGCATTTCAAGGGAAGATCATTGTGCTGGAAAGCCTCACGCCGGTACTTCCCCCGAAGGAGAAAGAACAGCGCAGAAAAGAAATTGAGCGTTGTCTTTACGAGGTGTTCAGCAAATATGGAGACAGATTTCCCTAATCATTCGCAACATTGTTGTCCGGGGCTGCTGATGGTATAATATAGTTGTAAGGTTGGTAGCTCCATTCCAACAAGGAAAGGAGCCCAATATGGAGTTTATCAGAGAAGATTGTATTTACGCAAGACAGTCAGTAGACCGCAAGGACAGTATCAGCATTGAAAGTCAGATCGACTTTTGCAAGTATGAATTGAAAGGTGGGAGCTGCCGGGTATTCAAGGACAAAGGTTATTCCGGCAAGAACACGGACAGGCCGGAATTTCAAAAGCTGCTGGGCGAAATCCGCAAGGGAAAGGTCCGGCGGGTCATCGTGTACAAGCTGGACCGTATAAGCCGCTCTATTCTGGACTTTGCAACGATGATGGAGCTGTTTCAAGAGTACGATGTGGAGTTTGTATCCTCCACGGAAAAGTTTGATACTTCGACCCCGATGGGCCGGGCCATGCTGAATATCTGCATTGTATTCGCCCAGCTTGAACGTGAGACAATTCAGAAGCGTGTCACAGACGCCTACTATTCACGGTGCCTGAAAGGCTTTCACATGAGCGGACAGACACCATACGGTTATCAGTTAGAGCCTACTGTGGTAGAGGGTATCCGCACAAAGAAAATGGTTGCCGACCCCGTAGCCGCCGACCATGTTCGGCTGATGTTTGAAATGTACGCTGAACCGGAAACCTCCTTCGGAGATATTACCCGATACTTCGAGGAACATGACATAAAAATTTATGGCAAATCCATGTTCCGTACATTTCTTTCCCAGCTTTTAAGAAACCCCGTTTACGCACAGGCCGATTTGGAGCTGTACGAATTTTTCAAGAGCCAGGGCGCAGCGATTGTCAATGACGCTTCCGACTTTGCCGGAACAAACGGCTGCTATCTCTATCAGGGGCGGGATGTGAAGGAGGACAAGGACAGGTGCTTAAAAGACCAGATACTTGTTATCGCTCCCCACGAAGCACTCATTTCCTCTGATACATGGCTGAAATGCCGGAAAAAACTTATGGCAAATACCACCTTCCAGCAGGGACGGAAACCGAAGAACACTTGGCTGGCTGGAAAAATCAAATGCGGGCATTGTGGGTATGCTCTGAAAGCCACCCATGTACCAAACAGCACCGGATATTTCCGCTGTACCAAACGGACGGAAAACAAAGGCTGTCCGGGCTGCGGGAAAATCCGCAAAGAAGAATTTGAGCAATTCATTTTCTCGGCCATGCAGGAGAAGTTCAAAGACTTTCAGATACTCCACGGCAGAGAGGAAAAAGTCAATCCGAAACTGACCGCCTATCAAGTGGAGCTGGCACAAGTGGAGGCAGAAATTGAAAAGCTGCTGGATACGCTGACCGGAGCCAATGCGACCTTGCTTGCCTACGCCAACAAAAAAATTGAAGAACTGGACACCCGACGCCAGACCATTTCAAAGGCAATCGCCGAATTGAGTGTTGAAACCATATCGCCCCAGCAGATAAAGAAGTTATCCTATTATCTCGACAACTGGGAGAGCATAGATTTTGACGACAAAAGAAAAGCCGCCGATGGTTTGATCTCTACGATCAAGGCCACCAGCGACCGTGTTCAGATAGAGTGGAAAATCTGACATTTCCGCTCTATCGCCCCTCATTTCTATTTTATCTTGTTTGTACCCCTTGTACACCGATGTTTATATAGATTTTTTTTTCGGAAATTGCATTTATCATGTTGGAAGGGGATGGGTATTAACAAATGAAGGTTTGTCAAACATATGTTACACCGTCATGCAAAAAATTAAATAAAGTATCTTTAGGAGAAAGCCACTTTAATGGACGCATAGGAAAGTTGTTGTACTTTCGGTTATGAACCTTTAGCTGAGCAGCAAAATCTGCAAAGGAGTAGAACGAGTGGGTTGCATAGAAATATTCGTTATCTTTTCTATGTGATCGTTCTACCTTTCCATTATGTCTTGGTGTAAAAGGTTTAATCAACTTATGCGCAATACCCAGTTCTTTGAGCTTTTTCTCAAACCGGCTAAGGTCATTCGCTCTTTTGCTAACAAATCGCTTAGTGAACTCTGGACCATTGTCTGTCTGCACACATTCCACAACAAAAGGAAAAGCTTTCAGCATGTGTTCTAAAAATACTGTTGAAGAATAGCTGGAGATTTCGTCAAATGCTTCCACATAGCGAAATCTAGAAAATTCATCGATAGCAGTGTATTGATAGAATTTTTGACCTGAAGCTTCACCAACTAAGCAGACGGCAGGAACATGCTTTACATCCACCTGAACCCTTTGACCTGGATAATCCATTTGTTCATAAGGCTTTGGGATATACTTTGGATTTGGAGGCTTGATTGGAGTAAGTTTAAGCCTTCTGAGAACACGCCAAAGACCGGTAATAGAGCGAGAATATCCACGCTGAGAGAGTTTTACCCAAAGTACGACGAGTCCGGCATGAGGGTTTCTACGGCGCATGTCTTTGATGAGCTTCAGTTCCTCAGGAGTATGCTGTTTAGGATGATGATGAGGTCTTCTAGAATGTTCTCTAAGCGACTGGATAGAGCCGTCAAAACGGCGACGCCAACGATAGATGTACTGACGATTGACCTTGTATTTAATAGCAGCCTTGGTAACACCATATTTTTCAGCGTAATTTAAAAGGGATAGACGAAATCTCATATCTTGTGTTATACTTGTCATGCGGGATCTCCTGTGTAATGGTTTGGGGTGGTAACTTAACTTTAACACAAAAATGAGATCTTGCAATTTTTTTATTCAGTTGTAACACATCTATTGTAAACCTACAGCTTGAGTTTAGAGTAAAAATCTGTCATAATAAAACAATAGATTTATTTCGGGAAATGTTATTGTGATTGCTGGCAAATGAAAGGAAATGCAACCCCATAAATTTGGGTTTTAAGCAATCCCGTGTAGAATATAAAAAGATGCAGATGTGATAGATGGAGGACAGATCATGTCATTTGCGGCGGAAACGAAAAACGAGTTGGCTAGAATTGAGCCAGAAAAGAAATGCTGTATGCTTGCAGAAATTGCGGGCTTTCTTAGAGTGTCTGGCAGTCTCAGGCTGGCAGGAGGCGGAAAGTTTAAGATTGTCATTACTACGGAAAATCCGGCAGTGGCGCGGCATTATAAAAAACTGATTAAAGAATATTTTCAAGTAGATACGGAATTAGAAGTGGAGGACGCACCACCGCCCAAGAAAGGCAGAATCTATATGCTTGCCATCAGTCCTGAAATGCGCAGTGAGCAAATTTTGCGTGAAACAGGAATTTTGATGGTGCGGGAAGGCAACAATTATATTTCTGATGGAATATTTGATGGTCTTATTCGCAGCAAGTGCTGTAAGAAAGCGTATTTGCGCGGCATTTTTATGGGTGCGGGAACGATGAATGACCCTGCGAAAAGCTACCATTTAGAATTTGTGTGCGCCAGCAAGAATCTTGCCATGAATCTTCGAAAAATGATAAACAGCTTTGTGGATTTATCCGCAAAGGTGGTGCAGCGAAAAGAAAGCTATATTGTATATATGAAAAATTCGGAGTATATCAGTGATACGCTGGCTATTATGGGTGCTCATACTCAGGTTTTTGCCTTTGAAGATGTGAAGATAAAGAAGGAGCTTGTCAACAACGCGGTGAGGATTACAAACTGTGACAACGCTAATACGGATAGAACTTTGGACGCTTCTCAGCGGCAAATTTCAGCAATCCGAAAAATTGAGAACGCAAAGGGGCTTGGATGGCTACCTGAAAAACTACAGGAGGTTGCAGAGTTGCGCCTGGCGCATCCGGAGGCGAATTTATTGCAGTTAGCGGAGATGATGAACCCGCCGATGAAAAAATCAGGTATCAATAACAGGTTCAGAAGAATAGAGGAACTGGCTGCAAAACTGTAAGGTTTCAGATTAATGTTTTTGGAATCTTAAAAATTGAGAATGAAATATATTAAATAAGAAAAATTTTGAAATTTACTATTGAAAAGTTAATCGTTTAGATGTAGAATGAAAGAACCTAAAAAATTGGTGTTACGGTTAGGCAAAGGATTTACTCCCCTCTGCACGACTTTAACATAAATTATCATATTGCATCTATGGAAAGAAAGACTGCTGCTGCGGTCTTTCTTTTCATTTGAGCACAAGCGTTACTTGGATATAAGAGAAAATATAAGTATTATTTAACAGAAGGTTTAGAGAGAGGGAGCTATGGATGCGATGAAGATGTTTGGAACAAAGATTAAGGTTTTCATTTGCACTGCAGTAGTGATTTCGCTGTTTTTTGTGCCGATGAGCGTGTATGGAATGCAGAAACGAGCTTGGGTTATATAAACCGTATGGGAGGATTTTATAGGGGAAGAAAAAGTAAGCGTTGAAGGAAAGGCACTTACACAATTTCTACAAGTCCGTCTGGAGTATTCTCTTCTACTGGAAATAACAATAGTGTAGAATTGAGTCGGTTGATTTACGTTCTTTCAAAGAAAAATGTAAGTATTCGTATATCAGGAAAGATTGGCATATTTTCAGAGAGGGATGCTTCATCTCGTATAGAACGTTATCATTAAAACGAAAAGACCAAGGCACCGCTTTTGCGGTGCCTTCAATCTTCCTATCAGCATGGAAGCCGATGGAATTACAGTCCTACTTTAGTTAGTCTTCGGCAGTATTTCCAAAGATTAAATAATCTGCAGAAACGTCCAGGATTTGAATAAGTAGTATGAATGTCTGCATAGAGAGTCCTCTGTTGCCGCATTCAATGTCAGATAGAAATTTAGGCGTAATATCCAGATGTTCAGAAAGTTGTTCTCTGGAAAAATTTGCACGTTCTCTGCTGAGACGGATGCGAACACCCATTCCTACCCGGTCAAATTCTTTTAATGTCATATCCTATTTACCTCCTTTCATTATTATGATTTTGGTATGACATAAGCAACGAGGTAATGTCAAGACTTAAAATAAAAATAGGTCGGATTGCCCTAAAAGACTGCAAAGTTTAAAAGGGTACGGATATTTTTGTAGTCATACCTTTTTATACGGCATTTGCAGCAATTTCTTTTATAAATTTAACTGAGAAGAGGTTGTCGAAAAGTACTAATAAGTATAAGGGATCTTATAATAAATAATTATAATTTATTATAGTCAAAATCATAGTGGGTTACCTATATCAGAAATGATATAATATACTTGTCAAGAGGACAAGCGAAAGCGGTTAGCCTTCCTCGAAACTCGAAAGGGGTTTTGGACTAAAAGGAAGGTGGTAATATGATGAGGATTACAATTACCTTTGGTAGAGTAAGAATCACTATTTACATAAAAAAATAACTGCCCACAGCTTGCAACTTTGGCAGTTATTCGTAAACTGTTAGGTTAGCCGTTTTCAATGGCTTTCCTCTTGAAACCAATATACCACAAAGAAGAATAAAATTCAATATCAAAGCAATATTTTCCACATAGCAGCGGCTGTGTTTTTGTCTACTAAAATTTCCAACCTCTTCAAAATTTGAACCTTTTTTAAAATCTATATAATATTATAGAAAGAGAATAAAAGAGAAATTGCGGCAGACGCAATTTTACCGCAAAGGAATCGACCTTAAAATTTATGGCACTTTTACCATCTGAAATTAGTAGAGGAGGTCGCTCCAAATACGTGCATATATAGATATAATATATTAAAATTCTTTACTACGGCTTAGCCGTTATAGATATATGTGAAGCGCGCGGCAGAACTCAACCTGCTACGCGTTTCTTTTTTATCCTTTTCAAAGAAATTTTTAAGATAGGAGGAATACAAAATGAGTTATAAACAGAGTTTTGTATTATATGAAAGCGCATATGCGCAGTTTGAAAGGCTTTTAAAGGCAAAGCAAGTAGAGGGTGCGAACAATTATATTAATGCGGTTATGCAATATGGATTATATGGCGTACTGCCAGATGAAGAAGATAAAGTATGGCTTTATGGTCTTGATAATGTGATAGCGAGCATTGATAGCGCCAAGCCAAACTATCGAAAGAAAATCAATATTCAAAAAGATGAACTTGCAAAGTGCTTGATGGAGGGAAGAACGCAAGCAAATATTGCGGAAATATTTAACTGTTCAGTAGATACGATTCAAAGAAGAATTAAAGAGTATGGTTTAAATACTCTGCCGCCAGAGGATTATTTTTTTGAGGACGATACCGCAGATACCGCAACAAGCAGTATAGAAACAGGGCGCAATTATCTTTCTCATTCACATTCTTTTTCCCATTCTGATTTCTATTCTACTTCTCCAAGGAGTAAAGAAGATAATAACGGGAAATGATGACGGCGAAAGTCCTAGGATTTTAAGGGAAGAATGAAATGGGAGATGGATTTTAAAAAATCGGTTATAGGTATCTGCAGAATTCTTTCATGGGACGTATGTTTCTGGGGTAAAATAGTTTTACTTTAGAAATTCGCTCTTTTCACAGAATCTATCCTCTGACTCGCGAAAAGCGAATACGTTGTATTGACATAGTATGAAAAAGAAGTACAATAATCTTGAAAGGAGTTGATAACATGGCTACTATTTCCATTAGAATGGACGATAATCTGAAAAAGGATGTTGAAAATGTATGTGAGGAACTAGGTTTGAGCATGAGCACGGCATTTACTATTTTTGCCAAAAAGCTTAGCCGGGAAAAGAGAATTCCTTTTGATGTTTCCATAGACCCGTTTTATAGTGATATGAATATGACCTGCTTACGTGAAAGCATTGAACAGATGGAAAAGGGAAACGTGATAGTGAAAACGATGGAAGAATTAGAGGCAATGGCAGATGAGTAAAATCATTTTACACAAAGGGCTTTTGAAGGATATCTTTATTGGCAGTCGCAGGATAAGAAAACCTTAAAAAGAATCAATGCTTTGCTAAAGGATATTGGGCGAAATCCTTTTGAAGGATTTGGAAAACCTGAAGGATTAAAAGTAAATCTGAATGGCTACTGGAGCAGACGTATAGATGGGGTGAATCGCTTGGTTTATCGCATAGTAGATGGTGAAATAGAGGTTTATCAGTGCAAAGGTCATTATGGTAACTAAAGAACTCAAAAACGCAGAAAAGGCGTGGCTGCTTTTGCAGTCATACCTTTTCTTTTTTTTATGCACATTTGCGGTAACTTTCTTAAGCTGTTGTGAGATGTTACGATGTAGTTCGGATTTGTAAAATGATGTTAAAATATGTTGCGAAAATGTTTTAAAGCGTTGAAATTTCAATGAAATTGTAGTATAATATTATTGTAAAAAGTGACAAGTTCTTTAAGAATTATTGATTGCACAATCAGAAAGTGACAACTTCATCCGCTTTCTCACGCTGAATCTCCCACGAAAAAAGGAAGCCCTTCCAAGCTTCCTCTATTTTCTAAGCATTGAATTTTAAACAATTTTGCTTAGCCGAAGTATCTCTTTAACAGACCTTCAAATGCAGCGCCGTGTCTTGCCTCATCCTTAGCCATTTCATGTACGGTGTCGTGAATTGCATCCAGATTCTGCTGTTTAGCCATAGTAGCCAGAGCTTTTTTACCAGCGCAAGCGCCAGCTTCAGCTTCTACTCTCATTTCCAGATTCTTCTTAGTGGAGTCGGTTACAACTTCGCCCAGCAGTTCTGCAAATTTAGCAGCGTGCTCAGCTTCTTCCCAAGCAGCCTTTTCCCAGTACAGACCGATTTCCGGATAACCTTCTCTGTGAGCAACTCTAGCCATTGCTAAGTACATGCCTACCTCAGAACATTCACCTTCAAAGTTAGCGCGAAGACCGTCGATGATTTCCTGGTCAACTCCCTGAGCAACGCCTACAACGTGCTTGTCTGCAAATTCTACTTTACCTTCTTCCTGCTTGATGAACTTGTCTGCAGGAACTTTGCACTGTGGACATTTTTCAGGTGGCTGGTCGCCTTCGTGAACATATCCGCAAACTGAACATACCCATTTCATAATGTTAAATCCTCCTTGAATTTCATTTTTTAATTATGTCTATTGTACCACATTTTTTCTTAAATCTAACACTTTTTTATAAAAGTTCTATGGAATTTTTATAAAAACTTTATGAACAGTGAAAGATATCGATTAGGGTTAGAGTGTACCCGCAGAAAAACCTTGACGAAGGGTCACGAACAGAAACAGCAGATTACTGCTGTTTCTGCCTTTTTATGCATCTATTTTATCGAAGCAGTGCAATACTGCCTGCTAGTTTATTGACTTTTTTCTTGGATCCGCATATGGCAATCCCTATGTAATTTAAGTTGCTTTCGGCAGTGTTGCCCATCTTGAAAGTGAATTCTTCATAGGTTTTACAGGTCTGCGCCAAATCCGAAAAATCTACTGTCAGCAAGTCGGAAAATTCCGGTCTGCAGAGTTTTTCTCGAATTTCTCGCAGAATTTTTTTGTTTCCTGAAAGGATGGGAACAGGAAATTCGATGATTCCTTTGTGTAAAGAGCCGGAACTGTCGGTCACATCACAGCCAACGACCTCAGGCAGTTCTTTACCCAGAGTAATTCCCAAAATTGCTGCGGTGTTGGCAATAATGCCAAGGGGCAGCGTCTCATCAATAATCATAACACATTTTTCTTCTTGTAAATTCATGACAAAATTCTCACTTTCTTGTTAATTTTTTTTGAAGGATATCACGGTACAGGGCTGGTGTCAGACCGGTAAACATGGTGAAATAGCGATTGAAATGGCTTTGGTCCGAAAAGCCTGTGTTGAGAGCAGCCTCAGCAGGATTTAAACCGTCCTCCAGAAGTTGGCGGGCTTTGTTAATCCGAACCGTTTCCAGATATCGATAGGGTGTGATTCCCTTTTCCCTGGTAAACGTGCGCAGCAGGGTGGACTTGCTCTGACAGGCAATATCGCATAGGTCATTCAGTGAAATGTGCCGATCAAAATTTTCGTCGATATAATTACAGACTTTTTCTATGCTGCTAGGATTAGCGCAGTCTTTCTGCGAATCATCCTCTTGGACAAACCCATGACGGCGGAGCAGACGTTCAATGAGGCAAAGGAAAAGTTCCTCTTTCTGAAATTCCTTACTTTCTTCAAAGATTAACTGGTTAAGCTGGTAGATGTACGAGTAAAGTTCCTCGTCCTGCAGCAGCGGTGATACGAAAGCAGGAAGAAACTTTTTGCCGGTTAGCTCTAGGCATCTTTCTTCCATGATTTTCGAGGAAACGTTGAGCCCATAATAGGAAAGAGCGGCGTTGCCATCGGGCAGGCATGCGTGATTCTGGTAAGGAGAAAAGACTATCACATCACCTGCGCGAGCACAGTAGTCGATATTTTTGACAGTCATATTCCGCGAACCCTCAGCGATAATTCCAAGTACATAGTAACCGTGGAAGTGATTGGGAAAGGGCTGCCTTATATGTGCGAAGCGATAGGCTTCAATTTTTAAATCGGTATCGTAGCAGATTGTTCTAGTTTCTTTTTCCATGGAAAGCCATCCTTTCTGGTTTTGATTAGTGATAGTGTATCATGGATTTTAAATACATGCTTGTAAGATATCTTCATTTTGAGTTCTGTTTTTTTTGTCCGCACATACACTGTTTGCAGGAGGCGGTATGGAATGAAAGTAAAAATAAGGACAATCACTCTAGTTTCTTTTGCAGCGGTGATGATGTTTCTCGTGACAGCATGCTCAGGCAAAACCCAAGTGCAGACAAAAGGACAGATTTTAATGGAAAAAAGCTGCGCAGCCTGGACTGACGTCATCGAAAAAGCGTGTGAAATCAAAGACTTTGGGAGACCTTGTGGTACAGCAAAAGAGAGTTTGGAAGTAGTGGATGGTACATATAGTATCCTTTTTGACATTGATGAAGAAATGAACCAGGAACTGGTGGACGGCTATGCGCAAAGCGTATGGCGCGCTTGTGAAAAACGAAGTGGAGAGTCAAATCAAAGCAGCAGCGGCTATCACTATGCCAGCATGACGGAGGCTTCCAAACGGCAGGAACCGCTCAATTATTATATCTGGTATTATCGGGCAGGCGAACAGAAATTTCGCGTGGGGCTTTACCCGACCAATATGGAGACTGGTATTCCTGGCGGACTGGTGCTTCGGATTGAACCCTGGGAGTAACGTAGAAGGCAAGCAGAGGTAACACGGCAGATGCATGAATCCCCTTCCTACGAAATGTAGGACTAGTACCTTTAGTCGTTTTTTACAAAAAAGGTACTAAAACCTTTGAATTGTACTATCCATTATATGGAATTTGAGGGGTTGACTTTCATAAGATGGCAAGTTTTTACGAGAATAGACGCATGAAAAACAGAAAAATACGATAAATTCCGTTTTATTTGCTAAAAATCTTTTAATTAATATAAAATAGCTCCTAATTCTTAGTACCTTTTTTGCAAAAAAACGGATTAGGTATGAAAATCCAATATCCATGGCATTTCACAGGTTTGCCGTGGCAGAAGTAAAATATACTCTTGCACTTTACTCCAGAACTGTGTTAGACTAAAAAAATAGGAGAAGTTGTAGACTTTACTGGGGCAAAAAATGTAAAGGAGACAAGAGAATATGAGATTTGAAATTGCAAAAGAAGTATTTGACCTTCTGCCTAATGGATATTTTGGTATTGTAGCAGTAAAGGGCATGGACAATACCAAGGAAATTCCGGAACTTGAGGCAATGCTGCAGGCAAATATCGAAGTCTGCGAGAAGGATTTTGAGGGAATTAAAGTAAAGAATGCTGACGATATCGTTCCTTACAGAGAAGCATTTCGTGCAATGGGCATCAACCCTAACAGATATATGTGTTCCATAGAGGCACTGCTTGACCGCATTGCTAAGGGCAAGGGATTCCCGCACATCAACGCCATCGTAGATTTGGGCAATGCTGTATCGATTAAGTATCATCTGCCGATTGGCGCCCATGATATGGCGACCATCGATGAAGCGCTGGAAGTGCGTCATTCGAAGCCGGAAGATACATTCATTCCTTTTGGTAACGGCGAGATGGAAAAGCAAGAAGAGGGAGAAGTCGTATATGTTTCCGCAGGTGAGGTCAGAACACGCCGCTGGACATGGAGACAGAGCGAGATTGGTAAGATTACAGAGGAAACCCGTGATGTGCTGTTCCCGATCGATGGATTTACAGATCTGAATAAGGACAAGGTAGAGGAAGCGGCGCAGGAACTGGCAGCCCTTGCTGAGAAATTTTTCGGAGTCAAGGCATCTGTCGGATATATCGACAAGAATAATAGAGTCTTTGAGGTAGAATAGGGGCAGCCGCTCTAAAGCGCTGAACCAGCGTTGACGGATTTCTATTTTTGTCAACGAATTTGGCCATGACAGCAAGGCAAGACCCCACATTTTCTGCCTGACACGTTTGCCATGGACGCATTAGGCAGCCGGCTTGACTTTAGGTTGAATTATTGAGATAATATTACCGTAGCCAATGGCTGCGGTATATTTTTTTAAAAGTAAGGGTGGAGAAGGAGATGAAGAAACTATCGAAGCAAGAAAATCGTTTACAGGTGTTAAAGTTTGTATTGTTTTCCATATCGGCAGGTGTCATTCAGACCGGTGTGTTTACACTGCTCAATGAGTTGTTGCACTGGAGGTATTGGCCGTGTTATCTGATTGCGCTGATCGCATCAGTACTGTGGAACTTTACGCTGAATCGGGAATTTACCTTTAAATCGGCGGGCAACGTGCCTCTTGCCATGGCAAAGGTATTCGGCTTTTACTGTGTGTTTACACCGCTGTCCACCTGGTGGGGCAGTGTGCTGACTGATGGCGGCATAAACGAGTATATTGTACTCTTTGGCACTATGCTAATCAACCTGATAACCGAATTTCTTTATGACAGATTTTTTGTATTTGGCAGCAGTATCAATACGAATAAGAGGGCAAACCGTGAATAAGCAAATTGCTGTAATGATAAATAAATACGCCAAAATGCTGACGCAGATAGATGATAGTCAGCTGGCGAAGTATAAAGTCCTCGTAAGGGTGGACGGCGTTTTTTACGAGACTGAGGGTGATCTTGCCGGCGCATTTACGATTAGAGAAAATGCTGGTGACGCACTTCGGCAGATCTATCCTGTCGAAGGATCAATCCTTATGGGCGGCAGTGAAGTCTGTGCAATCGTGCTTTCCAATACTCGTTATTGCAGGCAGGCAGCACAGGGACAAAAACCTCTTAGGGCTTCCCTCGATGATATGGCGCAGGTTATAGGTCCGAAAGCAGAAGTGCTGCCTTACGAGGAACCCCAGATTAAAGCGGCGCTGCAGCATGCCGCAGGCTGTTTTGTAAAAGATCGTTATACCATCTGCACGGGGCGCAGCCTTTTCGAAGCGGTAACTGCGCTGCAGGTTTTGGAAAAACAGGCAGAAGTCGCACT
Organism: Senimuribacter intestinalis; assembly: GCF_943192965.1. Lineage (NCBI taxonomy): Bacteria > Bacillati > Bacillota > Clostridia > Peptostreptococcales > Anaerovoracaceae > Senimuribacter > Senimuribacter intestinalis. The sequence goes on along the minus strand of NZ_CALPCF010000009.1, from coordinate 36,537 downwards.
CAAAGCCCAGGTACTCGGCGGTGCGGTCCCTGTTTCCGAAGAAGAGGCGGTTTTCATGCGGGAGAATTATCTGCAGAATTATTCTAAGGCAGAAAACGCTGTGAAATCCCAGGAAGGAAGGGCGAACCATGGAGCATGAGTACAGAGAGAATTTAGTCGTCTATGGGAAAAAACTTTTGGAAACTGGACTCGTCCAAGGTACTTATGGCAATCTGTCTGTGAGGCAGGACGAACGCTCTATGCTGGTGACGCCTTCGGGACTGGACTATGCAGGGCTTCAGCCGAAGGATATGGTAAAGGTAAATCTGGAAACTCTTGTCTGGGAAGGTTCATTGAGACCTACTTCTGAGAAGGGGCTGCATGGGGAAATTTACAGGGTGCGAAGGGATGTGGGCGCAGTAATCCATACCCACTCCAAATACTGCGCTATTTTTGCGGCGGCAAGAAAAGATGTGCCCATAGAAGATGTGAAAGTGCAGGAGACATTTGGAAAGATGGTAAAGCTGGCAGCCTATGCACTGCCGGGAAGCGAGGAACTCTGGACGCATACGCTGGAGGCTTTAGGGGAAAATAACGGATGTATTATGGCAAGTCACGGCATGTTATGTGTGGGAAAAACTCTTAAAGACGCTTTCGCAAACTGCTGCATGCTGGAAGACTATTGCAGCAAATATATCGAAAGCAGATGGAAAGCGGGTGGATCAAATGGAATTATATGAGATTTTAGAAAAACAGAGAACTTTTTTTCGAGAGGGTATTAGTAGGAATCTGCAGTATAGACGGCGGGGACTTTTGCGACTTCGGGAGAATCTTAGACGTCACGAAGAGGAACTCTATGCGGCATTATATGCGGATCTGGGCAAATCCAGGTACGAAGCCTATGAAACGGAGATTGGGATTGTATACAGCGAAATCACCTATATGGTGCGACATCTCTCGTCTCTGGCAAGACCTCAGCGGGCGCGCACGGCACTGGTGAATTTTCCGGCAAAGAGTACCATTTACAAAGACCCTTACGGTGTTGTTTTGATCATGTCGCCGTGGAATTATCCGCTGCAGCTTACGCTGGTGCCGCTGATCGGTGCGCTGGCAGCAGGCAACTGCGCAGTCGTAAAACCTTCGGCATATTCACCGGAAACGTCCAAAGTCATCGAAAAGATCTTGCATGAGACTTTCAGCGAAGGCTATGTGTACACGGTAACTGGCGGCAGGCAGGCCAATGAGAATTTGCTTGCTGAAAAGTTTGACTATATCTTCTTTACCGGTGGAAAAACAGTGGGCCGGCAGGTCATGGAAGCCGCAGCAAAGCATCTGTGTCCAGTTACCTTGGAGCTTGGCGGAAAAAGCCCCTGCATTGTAGATGAAACTGCCGATATTGCTATGGCAGCACGGCGTATTGTCTGGGGCAAATTTTTAAACTGCGGGCAGACTTGTGTAGCGCCGGATTACGTGCTGGTGCACAGCAGTATAAAGGAAAAACTCCTTGCAGCAATGGTTGCTAATATAGAAGCGCTCTATGGACCGTATCCGCTGGAAAGCAAGGATTATGGCAAGATTATCAGCGAAAAGCATTTTTACAGGCTGGGCGCAATGTTAGAGGGAGAAGCCCCTTACTACTTTGGTGGTGCAGACGACAAGTACTGCAAGATTGGACCGGTGATTCTGGATGACGCTGACTGGAGCAGTCTGTCCATGCAGGAAGAAATCTTCGGACCTATTCTGCCGGTGCTGACCTTTACGGATCTGGCAGAGGTAAAGCGGGAAATCGAGGCTCGCCCGAAGCCACTGGCGTTGTATTTCTTTACAAAGTCAAAAGAAAGGGAACGGTATCTCATGACTCATTTGTCCTTTGGCGGCGGCTGCGTCAACGATACCATCATGCACCTTGTCAGCAACTCCATGCCTTTTGGCGGCGTGGGAGCAAGCGGCATGGGCTGTTACCATGGAAAATACAGCTTCAGGACATTCACCCATGAAAAGAGTGTGCTGAAAAAATCTACGCTGATCGATATGCCGATGCGCTATGCACCTTATCCGGACAGCTTGAGATTTCTGAAAAAGTTTTTGAAATAAATTGAGATCGTTTGATAATGAGAGGATTTTATTATGGAAAAAGTTTTAAATGCAGTGCTGGAGGACTGCAGAAGGTACACCCTGGAAGGGCAGGTTGCCTCCTATATTCCTGAACTTGCTAAGGCTGACAATGAGAAAATCGGCGTTTATGTAGCGATGAAAGAAGGAGAATTTTGTGCAGGCGATTGGGACAAGAATTTTACCATTCAAAGTATTGCCAAAACCATTTTTCTCATGCTCGCCGCCATTGACAATGGTATTGATGTGGTGAAGTCCCATGTAGGTGTAGAAGCAACGGGAAAACCGTTTAATGCCATTGACTACGGTGATTCGGTGATTTTGAAGGAGCATATCAATCCAATGGTAAATATTGGTGCGATTGCAGTCTGCGGCATGGTAAAGGCGAAGGATAATGAAGAGCGATTCCGCCGTCTGATGGAGTTTTCTAAAAAAATTACGGGAAACCCGGATCTGGAAATCGACAGAGAGGTCTACCGCTCAGAGCGGGAAACGGGAAACAAGAACCGGGCGCTGGGCTATCTTCTGAAAAATTCCGGCATGATTTACGGCAGTGTAGATGAACTTTTAGATGTGTATTTTGCTATGTGTTCGATGAAAGTCAACTGCCGGGACCTTGCAAATATCGCGCTGATGCTTGCGAATCACGGAAAGAATCGTCAGGGAGAGCAGATTATTCCAAAAGCTGATGCTCGTTTTCTCAATGCAGTACTGATTACCAGCGGCATGTACGATGGCTCCGGCGAATTTGCAACGACAGTAGGCATTCCTGCAAAGAGCGGCGTTGGCGGTGGTATTATGGCGGACTGCCCGAATCGCATGGGAATCGGAATCTATTCACCTGCCTTGGATCGCAAAGGCAACAGCGTTGCCGGGATTAAAATGCTGGAAGCACTGAGCAGAGAATGGGAACTGAGTATCTTTTAATGGAACCCATCTTTTAAGCTGAAAGAAATAGGGTATAAAGGAACTATTAAAGATTTTTATACTTTTGCTGAGATTTTTCATGATACGAAAAATCCCAGCAGTGTTTGACATTGAAGAACTCTGTGGTAAAATGATAACGATTAGAGTGATAAAGGAGGAATGAGTGATTATGCATTGTGTTAGAAAGGTAACAGATGATCTCTACTGGGTTGGAGCAAACGACAAGAGATTAAATTTATTTGAAAATATTCATCCGATTCCGAGAGGAACTTCTTACAATTCCTATTTGCTGATGGATGAGCAGACGGTTCTGTTTGATACAGCGGACTGGTCTGTCTGCAGGCAGTTCCTGGACAATATTGAATATGTATTAGACGGAAAAAAACTGGATTACATGGTGATCAACCATATGGAGCCGGACCATGGTGCATCTATTGAGGAGATTCTTCTCAGATATCCGGATGTAAAGATTATCTGCAGTGTCAAGGCAGCTGACTTTATGAGACAGTTCAGATTCCATACAGACAATGTGGAAACCGTGAAAGAAGGCGACGTGAAGTCCTTTGGAAAACATCAGGTGACTTTCGTTATGGCGCCGATGGTGCACTGGCCTGAGGCGATGGTATCCTTCGATACGACAAACGGTGTGCTCTTTGCTGCTGATGCGTTTGGATCTTTTGGATCTCTGGATGGTAAACTCTTTGCAGATGAAGTGAACTTCGATAGAGACTGGCTGGACGATGCCAGAAGATACTACACCAATATCGTTGGCAAGTTTGGAGCCAACGTGCAGAACCTACTGAAAAAAGCGGCTGGTCTGGATATTAAATATATCTGCCCGCTCCACGGACCGGTTTGGAGACAGGATTTTGACTACATTCTGGACAAATATAACAAGTGGTCCACTTATACGCCGGAAGAAAAGGGCGTGATGATCGCTTATGCTTCCATGTATGGGAATACAGAGGCGGCAGCTAATATTCTGGCAACAAAGCTGTGCGAAAAAGGCGTTGCTAACGTAGCGCTTTACGATGTGTCCTGCACTCACGTATCCTATCTAATCGCAGAGGCATTTAAGTACAGCCATCTGGCGCTGTTTTCCGTTACATATAACCTGAATGTGTTCCCGGTTATGGCAAATTTCCTGGAGGACATGGCGGCGCTGAACCTGCAGAACCGAACTGTGGCCACGGTTTGCAACGGCACATGGGCACCGCAGGCAGGTCCAAAGATGATCGAAGCTGTCAGCAAGATGAAGAACACGACCCTTTTAAACGAAGGGCTGACTGTGGCTTCTTCCTTGAACGAAGATACTTATGCACAGCTGGAACAGCTGGCTGATACGATTGCAGAAAGCCTGCAGTAAGATAACAGTGCATATTACAATAAAATAGGATTATTACCCAAAAACTGCTGCTAAAAAGTAGCAGTTTTTGTTCTTTTTACGCATTTTTATATATTTTTTTGGATAATTTCGCGTTTGCCTGTTGACAAGCAAATATCAAACCAATAGAATGAAAGCATAACAAAAAGATAGAAAGGAAAAGGCGTCGTTTTTGCCGAACAAGGCATTGATGCGAGGTGTACAACAAACATGCTGGAAAAAGAGTATTATGACAAAACCGATGAGATTATAGCGTCCCATGGGCGAACCCAAAAGGACCTAATTCCAATTATACAGGAGATACAAGAAGAGTATCGCTACCTTCCGCCGGAGCTACTCAGTTATGTTGCAGGTAAGCTGAACATACCGGAGTCCCAGGCCTACAGTGTAGCGACTTTTTATGAGAACTTCTCATTTGAGCCAAAGGGCAAATATTTGATTAAAGTCTGTGACGGAACTGCCTGTCATGTGCGCAAGTCCATTCCAATTCTGGAAGCGCTGTACAGTGAGCTAGGGCTTTTTAAGGGAAAGCAGACTACAGAAGACATGCTGTTTACCTTGGAAACCGTATCCTGCCTGGGAGCATGTGGTCTTGCACCGGTATTAACGGTCAATGATAAGGTGTATCCGGCAATGACGCCGGAAAAGGCGATTGATTTAGTTCGCGAATTGAGAGGAGTGTAACATGAATAAAATTACAGACAGACAGTCTCTCGCTAAAGTTCGTGAGGCTTCGAAGAAAGAAATAGAAAGCAATAAGTGCAGAATTTTAATCTGTGCGGGCACCGGCTGTATCGCAGGAGGTTCTGCAGAGATTTACGATAAGATGTGTGAGCTGGTTGCACAGAATCCAGATGTGGAGGTAGTATTTGAACCGGAGGTTGTTCATGGTGATGGAGACGTTGTAGTTCGCAAGAGCGGCTGTCACGGTTTCTGCGAAATGGGTCCTCTGATGAAAATTGAGCCACAGGATATCCTTTACACTAAGGTGAAGCTTGCTGACTGCGAAGAGATTTTCCACAGAACCATCGAAAGAGGGGAACTGATTACCAGACTGGTGTTCCAGCAGGATGGTAAGGAATGTCCAAAGCAGGATGAAATCCATTTCTACGAAAAGCAGCACAGAAGCGTACTGAAAAACTGCGGTTCTATCGATGCGGAACACATTCAGGAATATATCGCCATTGGCGGCTACACGGCTTTGGAGAAGGCTTTATTTGAAATGAGTCCGCAGCAGGTCATCGATGAAGTGCTTGCAGCAGGTCTTCGCGGCAGAGGCGGTGCAGGTTTCCCGACGGGTAAAAAGTGGACCCAGGTTGCTAGACAGGAAGAAAAGAAACGCTATGTTGTCTGCAACGGTGACGAAGGCGATCCGGGCGCATTTATGGACAGAAGTATCATGGAAGGCGACCCGCACAAGATGATCGAAGGTATGGCGCTGGCAGCTTACGCTGTAGGCTCTGATGAAGGTTATATCTACGTTCGTGCAGAATATCCGCTGGCAATCAGCCGTCTGAAAAATGCTATCGCGCAGGCGGAAGAAGCAGGACTTCTGGGCGACAATATTATGGGCACAGATTTCAGCTTTAAGTTACATATCAACAGAGGTGCCGGCGCTTTTGTATGTGGTGAAGGAAGTGCTTTGACCTCCTCCATCGAAGGAAACCGCGGTATGCCGAGAGTAAAACCTCCTAGAACAGTAGAACAGGGGCTCTTTGACAAGCCGACTGTTTTGAACAACGTAGAAACCTATGCCAACGTGCCGATGATTATCGCAGACGGCGCTGAGGCTTTTGCAAGCATTGGAACAGAAAATAACTCCGGAACAAAGGCGTTCGCCCTGACCGGAAGCGTAAAACATACAGGGCTGATTGAGGTGCCGATGGGAACCACTTTGCGCGAAGTTATCTTTGATATCGGCGGCGGCATTAAGGACGATAAAAAGTTTAAGGCGGTACAGATTGGCGGTCCGTCCGGCGGTTGTTTGACGGAAGAACATCTGGACATGAAGCTGGACTTTGACTCCCTGAAGAAAATCGGCGCGATGATCGGTTCCGGCGGTATGGTAGTCATGGATGAAAATACCTGTATGGTAGAGGTATCCCGTTTCTTCATGAACTTTACCCAGAACGAAAGCTGCGGTAAGTGCGTTCCATGTCGTGAAGGCACCAAGCGTATGCTGGAAATCTTAGAGAGAATCGTTGGCGGCAAGGGAACACTGGAAGATCTCGACATGCTGGAAGAACTGGCGGAAACTATTACGGATACAGCACTTTGCGGTCTTGGAAAGTGCGCGGCACAGCCTGTTATGAGTACGCTGAAATTCTTCCGTGAAGAATATGAGCAGCACGTGCTGGAAAAGAAATGTATTTCCAGAAACTGTACTGCGCTGCAGAAATTTATTATTGACCCTGATAAGTGCAAGGGCTGCAGCAAGTGTGCAAGAAACTGCCCGGCAGGTGCGATTTCCGGTCAGATTAGAAAAGCATATCATATTGACACTGAGACTTGTATCAAGTGCGGCGCATGTCTGTCTGACTGTGCGTTTGATGCAATTCATATCGAGTGGTAGGAGGAAGAAAAATCATGGGATTTATGACAATCAACAATAGAAAAGTAGAATTTACAGATGAAAAAAATGTCCTGACGGTCATTCGTAACGCAGGCATTGACATCCCTACTTTCTGTTATCACTCCGAGCTTTCTACCCACGGCGCCTGTCGTCTGTGTGTAGTGGAGGATGACAAGGGAAAAGTCTTTGCTTCTTGTTCCGAAAGACCCAGAGATGGCATGAAAATTTTTACACATACCCGTAAAATTCAGCACCACAGAAAGATGGTCATCGAGCTGTTGCTTGCTGCTCACTGCAGAGACTGCACAACCTGTGCTGCAAACGGTGTCTGCGATCTGCAGAATCTGGCAAACCGTCTGGGCGTAACTGACATTCGTTTTGAGAATTATAGAGAGCAGTATCCGATGGATACCACATCTCCTTGTGTTGTGCGGGATGCAAATAAGTGTATTCTCTGCGGTGACTGCGTGCGTATGTGCCACGAAGTAGAGGGAGTCGGTGTTCTGGGTTTCACAAACAGAGGCTCCAACATGCTGATGACAACACCGTTTATGCGAGATTTAAACGAAACCAATTGTGTTGGCTGCGGACAGTGCCGCGTGGTTTGTCCGACCGGCGCAATCACCATTAAGTCTGATACAGAACCAGTTTGGCAGTTATTGGAGGACAAGAATGTACGCGTTGTTGCACAGATTGCGCCGGCAGTTCGTGTGGCAGTTGGTGAAGCTTTTGGCATGGAAAAAGGCGTCAATGCGCTGGGACATCTGGCAGCTGCAATGCGTTATATCGGCTTTGAAGAGGTTTACGATACAGACTTCGGTGCTGACCTGACGGTCATCGAAGAAGCAGGCGAGTTTGTAGAGCGACTGAAATCCGGCGAAAATCTGCCGTTGTTCACTTCTTGCTGTCCGGCATGGGTGAAGTTCTGTGAGGACAAATATCCGCAGTTTGCAAAACATATTTCTACCTGTCGCTCTCCGCAGCAGATGTTTGGGGCGCTGATTAAGGAAGAGGCAAGAATGAAGAAGGCGGAGGATTCCAGAAGAACTGTTGTGGTTTCTATCATGCCTTGTACTGCGAAGAAAGGTGAAATTATCCGTCCGGAACATTTCACCGATGGCGAACAGAATGTGGATTACGTTCTGACTACAACCGAGATTGCCAGCATGATTAAATCCACTGGTATCAACATGGCTGAAATCACACCGGAAGCTCTCGATATGCCGTTTGGAATGTCCTCCGGTGCAGGTGCAATCTTCGGAAACACAGGAGGCGTAACAGAAGCGGTGCTTCGTTATCTGACAAAGAGCAGCAGACCGGAAGAACTGGATGAAATCAAGTTCTCTGGCGTTCGCGGCAATGACGCTATTAAGGAAGCGACGGTGAGCCTTGATGGCAAGGATGTAAGAATTGCTATCATAAACGGTCTTGGCAATGCAAGCAAGATTCTTGATGAGATGGAAGCAGGTAATGTGAAATATGACTTCATTGAGGTTATGACTTGTCCTGGCGGCTGTGTAAACGGCGGCGGTCAGCCGGTTTCCAACGGTCAGGAAACTACCAACAGTGCGGCAAGACAGGCGGGACTTTATCGTTTTGACAGCCGTTCCCAGATTAAGTCATCAGATCAGAACCCGGTGGCGCTGAGCCTATATGATGGTATCTTGAAAGGAAGAGAGCATAAGCTTTTGCATAACGAGAAATAAAATGTAGAACGCTATGAAAAATGCCGGGGCGGCTGAAAAGATTTCAGCCGTTTCGGCATTTTTACGCGGCCTTTGGAGACAAAAGTGTGAAGGTGGCCAGCGCAAGCAGCATAAAACGAGTTTTTGTCTGTAATCGCAACAGAGTGCGCCGAAATTTTCGGTGCACTCCGCGATAAGACCTATTTATTTTTTAACGGTAATAGATTTTCGATTGCTGTAAGGTCCTGTTATTTTTTTGCCATCGATTATCTTATACGCGCGCACTTTATAGTAATATTTTTTTCCAGGGGCTTTTTTGGTATCTGTATAGCTAGTTTTGGAACTACTCTTGATGGTGGCTATTTTTTTGTAGCCACTGGATGGGCTGGTAGATCTGTAAATTTCATAGCCGCTGGCAGTCACGTCCTTCTTCCAGCGAATGGTCACTTTCTTTGCGGAAGAAGAGATGCTGCTGATTTTAGATTTTAAGACGCCAGTGGTTCCTGTTACCGTTTTGGAAGGAGTTCCATGGTGCAAAAATCCGACATACTTTGCAGCGGGTACTACATAGTAATAGTATGTTCTGTTAGGAAGACCTTCGTCAATCCAGTATGTGGAGACTTCCTCTCCAGGAAAAAATTCATTCACAGTTCCCATTTCGTAATATTTACCTTTTAAGCTCTTTGCGCGGTAAACGATATAATCGGATGCGCCCTCAACAGGATCCCAAGATAGAAGTACTTCTGTAGAACTTAAAGTTTTCGTTTTTACGACGGGCTTTTTCATATTCAGGTATAGACCGCCGCCGGTGACCCACTCTGTGTAGAATTCTCCTTCTTCCCAGTCGTCCCTGTAGCAGGCGCGGACTCTGAATTCGTAATACCCTCTTTTGGTAACTGGAAAGTCAAATCCGTAAGCATCCATTTCTGCCCATCCGTCTTCATCATCGCCATATTCGTCTTCAACCTCAACTGGGACCCAGTACTGATATTCTTCGTCATCACTGGCAATTTTTTTAAGAAATACAAACTCATCGCTTTCAGGATATTTGACAGAAACCTCGTAGTGGAGTACATCGTACTCGTTGAATCCGTGCTTAGGTACCCAATAAACAAATAACTGTCCTTTTTCTTCGGTTGCGTCAATAAATTCGATTTCGTAATCGTCGCCACCTAATTCATCATCATCGTAATCGTAATCGTAGGCAGGACTAAAATCAGCATAAGATAGGAGCATATTACCTGGAATGCATGCAACAATCAGTGCAAGTGAAAGAAAAATTACAAAGATTTTCTTTTTCATCATGTTGATTCCTCCATATTTATAATAATTAATCGTCTTTTTAATTGTATTATATCATGTGGCTACTTGAGTGACAATCCCTTTTCATTTATTGAGTATTTTCTATAAAAAACAGTGGGGGCTTTACAGATGTGATTGGCTGGAATATAATAATAAGTAATAAGACACAACGAAAGAAAGGAAGAATGAAATGAAACGAGCCATTGTGATTGTATTATCTTTGATGATGCTGCTTTGCAGTTTCCCTGCGGGTATTTTTGCAGAAGATGCAGGGGATGAGACACAGTCCCCTGGACAGGAAGAAGTGCAGAAAATCGATATATCTAGGAATTCATTCATAGACCTAGAAACAAATTCAGGTACGGATTATTTTTGGTATACCGGAAAAGAGATTATACCGGTTACAAAGGTGTGGGTGTCAAATCGCAAATTAACGGAAGATGTGGATTACACACTGGAGTTTAAAAATAATATGATGCCCGGTACAATGGAGATTATTGTCAAAGGGATTAATGGCTACTGTGGAGAATTGCGGAGAGAAATAGAAATTCGTCGAAGATACATTAGTGATTGTAAGATTGCAATTCCGGAAATCACAGAAAAAGGTCAAAAACCGCAGGTTACTGTTACTTTGCAAGGAGAGCCTTTGAAAGAGGGGATAGATTACATCATCAGGAAGTACAAAGATTATGGGACTTACGGCTATGTTGAAGTTGAAGGGATTGGAAACTTTTGCGCAATACGGGAGTATAGATATGAGATACGCATTGATATTGCAAAAGCTGAAGTACAAATGGAACCTAAAGTAGCCTATGATGGTAAACGGAAAGAGGTGAAACCAGTTGTAACTTATCAGGGAAAGACACTAAATAGACTGGTTGATTATGGCTTGCGATATTATAATAATACTGAAGTTGGCATGGCCAGAGTGGATATTATTGGCTGTGGTGAATATCACGGCACGATTACCAAATACTTTGAAATTACCCCGAAAGAACAGGAAATTACAGTAAAAGAAAATACCTTTGATTTGTTCCCGAAAAGTGATCCGGTGCAAATAAAGGCGAAGGCTTCGGGAGATGGTACAGGCTTTTCTTATACGTCGGATAATCCTGCTGTAGCGACAGTAGACGCCGACGGAGTGATTCGGGCAAAGGCGCCGGGGACTGCCATTATTACTGTAAAGACAGTCGGCTCGAAAACTTTTGGTGAGGTATCTACGACTGTAACTGTCAATGTGGGGCAGAGCAGTACGGAGTTCTTTCTTGTTATTGCAGAAAGAAAAGGAATGGGGGCATTTATCAGTAAACTCCCCGATGAGAAAATTGTAAAAGCAACAGTTACGGTAGGCGGCGAAACATACCCGTGTAAAATTATTGATGATGAAATTACTGTTGCGCTGGATGCCCCTTATCCGCAGCAAAAGTTGGGCGAAAAGATAATTATCACGGCGGAAGATGATTCCGGAAAGGTAATTACAACAGAAGGAACTGTTGAAAATGCAGAAGTTTATATTAAGGTCAATAATATCTACGATAAAACGAGTACGATTGTCGGCGAAGCAGCGCTGGGCGCAACGGTAAAGACAGTGTTAGATGGCAAAACCTACAAAACTGTTGCTGATAAACGAAGCGGTGAGTTTGAACTAAAAATTCCAAAACAAAAATTTGGAAAGAAGATTAAAATTACTGTAACCAATGATTATGGAAGCAGTACGAGTATCACAAAGACGGTGAAAAAAAGAAAGTCTGCCAATCTTGAGATTTATAAATATGTATATAAATCATCAAAATATGCGTATGTGGAGTGTTCAAATGTTTCTGCAGGCGATATGATAAAAATAAAGATTGGTGGAAAGACATATAAGAAAAAGATCAAGCAATCGAAGAAATTGCTGAAGACTAAGGTATATATCGGCACCCATGCTGCTGGCACAAAAATAAGTGCATCGTTATATAATTCGCGCGGGCAGAAATTGGATTCTTATAGCGATATGGTGTATTTTGGGAATAAATTATATGTCGGCATGACCAGTAAGCAGGCGCTCTTGACAACTTGGGGGAAGCCTGTCAGCAAAGCGACTTACTACGGCATTAAAGAGTGGGTTTACAGAAGTGGAAATCAAGTGGTGTACGTATATATCTCAGGTGGAAAAGTAATAGACTTGATACAATTTGTTTATTGAACATAGGCAGCAGTTTTGTAGAGAATTGATGCAGCACGCCGAACGGCAGGTTCGGCGTGCTGCGTTTTTTGTTATGATAAAACCCATAAAATTCGTTGCACATATATTTGGATTTTGTGGTAAATTCACAAATCTTACTTTAATGTCATAAAATCTTTTATTTTTTATCTGACGAAAAGTTGACAAATCAGAAAATTTGTTATAAAATGAAAACGATGGTAAAGGTTAAAAAATTAACCAATTCGGGTTAAAAATTTAACGGGTGGTTGCCATCTTATGGAATTATATCTATATCTATATCTATCATTTTCGAAGGAGAAAAACATGTGTAACTGCAAAGAAATGACTGCAAAGTTTGCGCAGCTTGACGAAATCATCGAAAAGCATAAAGATGAGCGAGGCGCGCTGATTCCAATCCTCCATGAGGCGCAGGAGGTCTTTGGCTATCTGCCGTATGAGGTGCAGGAACGGATTGCTGATGGGCTGGGCGTTTCCATGGCGAAGGTTTACGGCGTCGTAACATTTTATTCCCAATTTTCCCTGAAAAAGAAGGGAAAGTACAAAATTAATGTCTGTATGGGAACGGCGTGTTACGTAAAAGGTGCTGGAGACATTTTGGGAAAATTCCTGGAACGGCTTTCCATTGATGTTGGAGAATGTACGCCGGACGGTAAATTCTCCCTGGATTCCTGCCGGTGTATTGGCGCTTGCGGTCTGGCGCCTGTCGTCACCATCAACGATGAGGTTTACGGAAGACTGACCCCGGAACAGGTAGACGAAATCATGAATCAGTATGAGTTTATGGAATAACGGGAGGAAACGATGGTTAAGACAATCAAAGATATCCAGAAGATTAAAGAAGAAACCCTGCAGTCTTTTGGCAATAGAATCGGAAACGATGACGACAGAATTTATATTATGACCTGTTGCGGTACTGGTTGTACCTCATCGGGAGCAATTAAAAATAGAGAAAAGCTGAATGAACTGATGGACAGAGACGGGCTGCATGATCGTGTGCATATCGTGCAGACGGGATGTTTTGGTCTTTGTGCGGAGGGTCCGATTTTGATGGTTTATCCGGAAAACGTCATGTACACCAATGTTACACCGGATGATATTAACGAAATCTGGGAGGCTCACATCAGAAACGGCAGAGTAGTAAAACGTTTACAGTCTGAGAATGAGCTGGATTTTTTCTCCAAGCAGATGCGTATTTCTCTGAGAAACTGCGGCAGAATCGATCCAGAAAACATCGACGAATATATCGCTTACGGCGGATATGAAGCGTTGGCAAAGGTGCTGGCAGAGATGGAGCCGGAAGACGTCATCAAGACGATGAAAGACGCAGGACTGCGCGGCAGAGGCGGCGGCGGTTTTCCGACTGGCGTCAAGTGGCAGTTTGCTGCTGACCAGCAAGAAAAAGAAAAGTATGTGGTATGTAACGCTGACGAGGGCGACCCGGGCGCGTTTATGGACAGATCTGTTCTGGAAGGCGATCCTCATGCCGTCATTGAAGCAATGGCAATTGCAGGATATGCCATCGGCGCGTCTCAGGGCTATGTATATGTTCGTGCGGAATATCCAATTGCAGTACAGAGACTGGCCCTTGCCATCGAGCAGGCGAGAGAATATGGTCTTTTAGGAGATAATGTACTGGGTCTGAAATTTAAATTCGATTTAGATATCAGATTGGGTGCTGGCGCTTTTGTATGCGGTGAAGAAACTGCGCTTTTGACTTCCATCGAAGGAAACCGCGGCGAACCAAGACTGAAACCGCCATTCCCGGCAGTAGAAGGTCTCTTTGCAAAGCCGACCATTATCAATAACGTGGAAACGCTTTCTAATATTCCGCAGATTATCATCAAAGGCGCAGATTGGTTTGCCGGCATCGGTACGGAGAAATCCCACGGCACCAAAGTCTTTGCCCTTGGCGGAAAGATCAACAATACAGGACTTGTAGAAGTCCCGATGGGTACGACGCTGCGTGAAATCATTTACGAAATCGGCGGCGGCATTCCAAACGGAAAGAAATTTAAGGCAGTGCAGACCGGTGGACCTTCCGGTGGCTGTATTCCGGCAGAATTCCTTGATAGCCCAATCGACTATGACTCTCTGATCGAGCTGCAGTCCATGATGGGTTCCGGCGGTATGATCGTCATGGACGAGGATACCTGTATGGTGGATATCGCAAAATTCTATCTGGAATTTACCGTAGACGAATCCTGCGGAAAATGTCCTCCATGCCGGATCGGTACGAAGAGAATGCTGGAAATTCTGACGAAGATTACCGATGGAAAAGGTACGTTGGAAGATCTGGACGAACTGGAATATCTGGCGAAAAACATCAAGAAGGGTGCACTTTGCGGTCTGGGTCAGACGGCGCCGAACCCGGTACTGTCTACGCTGAAATATTTCCGCGACGAGTATGAAGCCCACGTGGTAGACAAAAAATGTCCGGCTGGCGTATGCGTATCGATGCTGCGGTTCGTGGTGCATGATGAACTTTGTAAGCATTGTGGTCTTTGCGCGAGAAATTGTCCTGCGCAGTGTATTTCTGGCAGCAAGACAACACCTTACGTCATCGACAATGAAAAATGTCTCAAATGCGGCGTCTGCATGGAAAAATGTCCGTTTAAGGCTATCATGAAGAACGCATAAACTGGAGGGCGAAGTGATGAAGAATAAGAAAAGAGTACAATTAACCATAGATGGCATGGATGTCAATGTGCCAGAGGATTACACGATATTACAGGCGGCAAAACAGGTCAACATCAAAATTCCTACCTTGTGTTTTTTGAAGGACGTCTGCGAAATCGGTTGTTGCCGTATGTGCCTTGTCGAAGTGGAAGGTGCAAAGAACTGGCAGGCTTCCTGCGTGCAGAAGGTTGCGGAGGGTATGGTGGTAAAAACCCATACGCCGGACATTCTCAACTTTAGAAAAAAGAATTTGGAGTTGATTCTGTCCAATCATCCTGCTATGTGCCAGAGCTGCAATAGAGGTTCTACGGGATGCGAACTGAAAACGCTGGCCAATACGATGGATACAGAGTTTGCCAATTATGCAAAGAATCAGGAAGTGGTGACGGCCAATCAGGTTATGGATATCGACAACGGTATTTCCATCATGCGTGACCCGAATCGGTGTATTTTATGTAGAAGATGTATCAGTGTCTGCCACAATGTACAGACGGTTGGCGCAATTGATGTCATCAACAGAGGTTTCGGCACGGTTGTTAGCACAACATTCAATCGTCCGATTGACGAATCTAAATGTGTCAACTGTGGACAGTGCATTAACGTTTGCCCAACCGGTGCGCTGCAGGAGCATTCCAGCCTTGACGAACTTTGGGAGATTATGAAAGATTCGACAAAGCATGTCGTGGTTCAGACTGCGCCAGCTGTTAGAGCGGCTCTCGGTGAAGAATTTGATATGCCGCTGGGCATAGATGTAACAGGAAAGATGGTAACTGCACTGCGCATGATCGGGTTTGATAAAGTGTTTGATACGGATACTGGCGCTGACCTTACGATTATGGAAGAAGGCACCGAACTTCTCAATCGTCTGCAGAACGGCGGAAAACTGCCATTGATTACTTCTTGCTCACCGGGCTGGATTAAGTTCTGCGAGCATTTCTTCCCGGATATGTTGGATAACCTTTCTTCGTGCAAATCTCCGCACGAAATGCTTGGTGCGATGATCAAATCTTATTATGCGGAGAAGGCTGGTATTGATCCTGCTAATATTGCAGTTGTTTCTATTATGCCTTGTACGGCGAAGAAATTTGAGGCACAGCGAGAAGAACTTGCAGCAACAGGCTATCCTGATGTAGATTTGGTGCTGACTACCAGAGAACTTGCCAAGGCAATTCAGGCATTTGGTATCGACTTTCCGGCGCTTCCTGACGGCGATTTTGACAATCCGCTGGGCGTTTCCACCGGTGCTGCTACAATCTTTGGGGCAACCGGCGGCGTAATGGAAGCTGCTCTGCGTACAGTAGCAGATATCATTACAGGGGAAAGTTCTGACTCAATCGACTATATGGATGTGCGTGGAAAAGAGAAAGGCATTAAAGAAGTGGAACTGCAGATTGGCGATATAACCATCAAAGCAGCGGCGGCTCACGGTCTTGGCAATGCAAGAGCGCTGATGGAGCGGATTCGTGCTGGAGAACATTTTGACTTTGTGGAAGTGATGGCTTGTCCTGGTGGATGTGTCAATGGAGGCGGTCAGCCTCAGCAGCCGTCTTCTGTTCGCAACTGGATGGATTTAGGCGCGGAGAGAGCAAAAGCGCTGTACAAGAGCGATCACGAAAGCTTCGTAAGAAAGTCTCACAAGAATCCTGTCATCAAGGAACTGTATAAGACTTATCTGGAGAAGCCGGGCAGTGAGAAGGCACACCACCTGCTCCACACCCATTACCATGCTAGATAATAATTCTAATAAACATTCTCCTAAACGCCCCGACTTGTAAGGTTGGGGCGTTCTCCTTACAAGCGGAGGGTGGGGATTGTGATGCAGTGCAGAGATATGCCTGCGCGCCACTTTTGAGGAATTATTTTTGAATTCTTGCGCGGGTGTCTGCAAAAACGCCATCCTTGGTTTAATTTTTGAGGATTCCTGCGGAAAGAGCAGGAAGTTGTGCCTTTTCTAGGGAGTTTTGCGCCGAAAAACATTGAAAAGGGCTTCAAGGTGGCGCTTGGCGCCGCTATGCTAAAAATTAATGCGGGAAAGTGGCGTTTTTTATTGGGCGAACGCAAGAATTGCAAAAAAATCGGGTGAAAGTGGCGAACGCCAACTCCGTGGCGAACTATTCTTGCACGTTGTTTGCGCTAGCCGAACTATGGTATGCTTTGCACCTTCTTACTTTCCGGTAAAAGTGCAAAAGAAAACCCCTCGCCAACAGAATGGCAAGGGGAAGTTTTTGCAAAAAACTTATTTTCTCTTGAAATCTTTCGGAGTTACGCAAGTACCAGTAGCTCTTGCAACTACGATTGGTTCTTCTAAGAAATCAGCAGCGGAAGCGTTGATGTCTTTTCTGGAAACGATAACTTTTCTAGCTTCGAAAGTCATCTTTCTGGAAGTGTTTCCGATTTTAGTGATTTCGCCGTAAGCTTCGATGTAGTCTCCAGCGTAAGTAGGAGCTAAGAATTCTACGTTGTCGTAAGCGCAGAACAGACCTTCATCTCCGTCCAGCTTGATTAACAGTTCAGTAGCAACATCGCCGAACAGGTGAACCATATGTGCGCCGTCAACCAGCTCTCCACCGTAGTGAGCATCTTTAGCGGACATTCTGACTCTGATTAATGATGTGATTTTCTCTTCCATTTTAATTCTCCTTATCATGTAAAAAAGTTACTTTTATTATATAACCAAAAAGATTATCTGTAAATAATAATTGCAAATTATGTGCCAATGGGTTATTATTGAAATTACAAAGGAAATGAACCGAAATGGGTTCGCATGAAAAAGGAGTGAATCGAAAATGACCCATAATTATGGAACCAATCGTGTATTGGAGCCACAGCATGTTTTGCCGACTTCGGCATGGCGACTTGACAACGGACGTAAGCTGTCGCCGGCAGAAATTAGGGTGGATATTAAGCGAATTCATATAGAGGGAACCAGCTTTAAACAAATTTGTCTGGAAGCCAATGACAACGACCAGCGAATCAAGCAGAAAATAATGGACATTGTAATCAGACGTGGCAAGCTGCACAATCCAGTGACGGATACAGGCGGACTGGTGTATGGTACAGTGTCAGAAATTGGACCTGAATACGACAACAAAAAAAATTTTGTGCCCGGGGAAGAGGTTGTCTGCAATGCATCTTTGGCATCGGTGCCAATCTATATAGATAAAATTCTGTCTATAGATAAAGCTTTTGGGCAAATAGAGGTAGAAGGCTACGCTATTTTATATGATGAAGTACCGCTGGTTCGAAGACCTGTAGGGATTCCGATTAACCTGCTGCTTTTTGCATTTAATGAGTCGGGAACCCTTTACAGAATCAGTAATACGGCGGTTGGCAAACGAAAATTTCTTATCGTAGGAAACAATCTTTTGTCTAATTTGCTCTTTGGCTATGCGGTACGTAAAGTGGCGCGCGAAGATGCAGAGGTTGTGTGTTTACTGGACAAAAAAACCGACGCAGTGCTGTGTGGAAAGTCCATTGACGATTTGATTGCAAAAGTATTTACTAAAGTTCATTATGTGGATATTTTAAAGCCGATGGAGTGTCTTTCCGGTCTGCAGGCGGATTCGCTATTTGATTTATCTATTAACTGTGCGGACATTCCGGGAGCGGAAACAATCAATATTCTTGCTACAAAAAGCGGTGGAACTGTTGTATTTGCGAACCTGATTAACAATTATAATATCGCCCTTTATATCACGGAATCTATCTCCAGACAGCTGGATATCAGATGTGCTGACGGCTATTTGGAGGCCTATGATGAATTCGATATAGAAATTGTCAAGGATATGGTGCCGTATATCGAAAAGGCTGAAACTACGGACAGAAGTGTGGACGACGACCCATCCTATCCGATTAACAGGCAGACACGTCTAATGGAGGTCTCCGGGATGAGACAGACTTTGCTGGAGGATTTTGTATGTGAAAGCAGAGCCATGGCAAGCGTTTTGGACGAGATTCTGACCGTTTCAAAATACGACTGTAACGTGCTGATTACAGGAGATACCGGCGTTGGTAAAGAAAAAGTTGCCAATATCATTCACAAAAACAGTAACCGGAAGATGCAGCCCTTTATCAAAGTGAACTGCGCATCAATTTCCCCAACCCTGATAGAATCTGAATTCTTTGGATACGAGAAAGGGGCCTTTACTGGCGCTAACGCTGCGGGGAAAAAAGGCTATTTTGAGCTTGCGGATAATGGGGATATTTTTCTGGATGAGATCGGCGAACTGCAGGCGGACATGCAGGCAAAGCTGCTTCGTGTCATTCAGGATGGTGAGTTTTTCAGGGTCGGTGGCACTACGCCAATTAAGACCAATGTGAGAATTCTGTCGGCGACCAACCGGGATCTTGAGGATATGATAGAAGAACAGCGCTTTCGTCGTGACCTTTACTACAGGCTTAACGTAGTGCGCCTTAAAGTGCCAAATCTGAGGGAACGTTCCGGAGACATTCCGGCTTTGGTGAACCATTTTCTAAAAAAATACAGTGATAAATTTGAGATTCAGAGAAAAATTGACGAGGATGCTGTGGAGTATCTGAAACAGTGTGAGTGGCCGGGTAATATCAGGGAACTGGAAAACATGGTGCAGAGGCTGATGATTTCGGCAAAAGGAGAGCAGATTACCCTTCTTGATGTCATGCGAGAACTTCACGCGGAGGTCTTTGAAACCAGCAGCTTGGACTTTGCCTCTATGCAGGAGGAGAATGGAAAGGTGATGGATTTGGAGAAGATGGTAGACAACTTTGAAAAAAACATTATCAAGCATGCCTGTGAAAAGTACGGGTCGACCAGAAAAGTTGCTAAAGCTATTGGAATTAGCCAGACACAGCTGGTGCGCAAGAAGAAAAAGTATGAACTTTAAATGAGTCCTCGCTACGAGTGAACACAAAACGGTTCGCATAAAAAACTTATGAACACAAAACGGTTCGAAAAATAGAAAAACTAAACAGGAAAAACTGCAAACCCATTGGTAACAGTGGGTTTTTAGTTTTGGCACGACTTTTGCTTATTAGAATGATCGTTGCACAAATACGTTAATATAATGAAAAAGGAGATATATATGGAAAGCAAAACTTACAAAAAAGGCGACCTTTATGGCACCCACAGAGTCATCAGTCCGAAAGGAGCACTTCCGCAGCCGGCTGACATCATCGACAATACAATGGAGATTTATGATAACGAGGTTTTAATCGATGTTCACACACTGAACATTGACTCTGCTTCTTTTACTGAAATTGAAAAGAGAGCGGAGGGTGATGTAGAAAAAATTAAGGAAATCATTCTGGGCATTGTAGAAAAAACAGGAAAACACAAGAATCCTTGGACTGGTTCCGGCGGTATGCTAATCGGTAAAGTAAAGGAAATCGGACCGAACTACAAAGGGGATCTGCGCGTTGGCGATAAAATCGCAACACTGGTATCCCTGTCTCTGACACCGCTGAAGATTGACGAGATCAAAGAAGTGAGAGCTGACATTGACCAGGTTGATATCAAAGGTCAGGCTATTTTGTTCCAGTCTGGACTTTTCGGTATTCTGCCGAAAGATATGCCGAAAGAACTGGCATTGTCTGTTCTGGACGTAGCTGGTGCACCTGCGCAGACTGCAAAGATCTGTAAGCCTGGCGACACTGTTGTCGTAATGGGCGGCGGCGGAAAATCTGGTATTCTGTGCTGCTGGCAGGCAAAGAAGCAGGTAGGTATTAACGGTAAAGTTATCTGCGTTGACGGCTTCAAGAAATCCCTGAACAGAGCAATGTCTGTAAAATGTGCTGACGAATACATGGTAGTCAATGCAACTGACGCTGTGGAAATGTATAACGAAATCATGGAAGCAACTGACGGCGAACTGGCTGATGTTGTGATCAACGTAGTTAATATTCCTAACACAGAAATGGCTTCCATTATGGCATGCAAAGATGGCGGTATGGTATACTTCTTCTCCATGGCGACCAACTTTACAAAGGCTGCTTTAGGTGCAGAAGGTGTCGGTAAAGATGTCAACATGCTCATTGGTAACGGTTATACAAAGGGACATGCCAATGCAGCTCTTCAGGTTCTTAGAGAAGACGAAAGAATCATGAGACTGTTTGCTGAACTTTATGCATAAACGAATGAACCGAAAGTGGTTCTGTTCTTTTGAAAAACGAACAGAAATCGGTTCGATTGTTAATTTAAAAATTATTTAGAAGTGAGCTAAAATTGGACTATGGACACTAAGCGGCAACAGTTTTATAATATAGATAGTCATAAATTATGCCTTGGCATAAATTTTAAAAGAGTTAATATTTTTCTAGGAGGATGATTATTATGAAAAAAGGATGCCCTTACGGAACCCACAGAGTTATTTCACCAAAAGGTGTTTTACCACAGCCAGCAGATGTGATCGATAACACTATGGAAATTTACGATAACGAAGTACTGATTGACGTTAAGACTTTAAACGTTGACTCTGCTTCTTTCACTGAAATCGTTAGAAGATCCTGCGATGGCAAGAAGCCTGCAGATATCGAAAACTCTCCTGAAGATCAGGAAAAAGTAAAGCAGACAATGATGAACATTGTTGCTAAAGCTGGTAAGCACAAGAACCCTTGGACTGGTTCCGGCGGTATGCTGCTTGGTACTGTTAAAGAAGTTGGTCCTAACTACGTTGGAGAACTGAAAGTCGGCGACAAGATTGCTACATTAGTATCCCTGTCCCTGACTCCACTGGTAATCGAAGAAATTCTGGAAATGAGACCAACCATCGACCAGGTTGATATCAAAGGTCAGGCTATCCTGTTCCAGAGCGGTATCTACGGAATCATTCCTGACGATATGCCGGAAGGACTTGCTTTATCCGCATTAGACGTAGCTGGTGCTCCTGCACAGGCTGCTAAACTGTGCCAGTCCGGTCAGAAAATTCTGGTTATCGGTGGCGGCGGAAAATCCGGTCTGCTGTGCTTATACGAAGCAAAGAAGAGAGCTGGCGTAACTGGTAAAGTTGTTTGCGCAGCTGGTTCCCAGAAGTCCGAAGACAGAGCGAGAGCATTAGATTTAGCTGACGAATATTTCCACATGGACGCTACAGATGCAGTTGGCATGTACAACAAAGCTATGGAATTAACTGACGGCGAACTGTTCGACGTAGTTATTAACTGTGTAAACATTGAAAACACAGAAATGGCCTCCATCTTAGCTACTAAGGATGACGGTGTTGTATACTTCTTCTCCATGGCTACTTCCTTCACTAAGGCAGCTCTTGGTGCAGAAGGTGTTGGTAAAGACGTGAACATGATCGTTGGTAACGGTTACACTAAGGGTCACGCAGCAATCACTCTGCAGTGCCTGAGAGAACACGAAGGACTGAGAAAGTTATTCGAAGAAATGTACGCATAATCAATCGATGATGTACATCAAATTATAAAATCAACATAACACAAACTTTACTGCCACGGCTTCCTTCTCGGAAGCTGTGGCTATCATAAGAAAAACTTCAATTTAATTTATAATCATACAAATTTAAATCACGAATTTAAGGAGATTTATTATTATGGCAATCAGAAATTGGAAAGACATTCCTCTGTTTAAGGATGTTACCGATGAACAGTGGAATGACTGGCACTGGCAGGTATCTCACAGACTTTCTACTCTGGAAGATATCGAACAGGTATTAAACCTGACTGACCAGGAAAGAGAAGAAATCCAGAAAGTTATCGGTGGATTCAGAGTAGGTATCACTCCTTACTATGCTTCCCTGATGGATCCAGATGATCCGAGAGATCCAGTTAGAATGCAGGCAGTTCCTACACTGGCTGAAATGCACAGATCTGAAGCTGACGATGCTGACCCTCTTCACGAGGACGCTGACTCCCCGGCTCCTGGTCTGACTCACAGATATCCGGACAGAGTACTGTTCCTCATCACTGACCAGTGCTCCATGTACTGCAGACATTGCACTAGAAGAAGACTTGCAGGTGAAACTGATGGTGCTAGATCTAGAGAAGATATCGATGCATGTATCGAATACATCAGAAAGACACCGGTTGTTAGAGACGTTCTGCTTTCCGGTGGTGACGCTCTGTGCGTAGAAGATGATACCTTAGAATACATCATCAGCGAACTGAGAAAGATTGACCACGTGGAAATCGTAAGACTTGGTTCCAGAACTCCGGTTGTAATGCCAATGAGAATTACTGATAACCTGGTTAACATGCTGAAGAAGTATCACCCAATCTGGCTGAACACTCACTTCAACCACCCACAGGAAATCACTGAAGATGCAGCAGAAGCATGTCGTAAGCTTGCTGATGCAGGTATTCCTCTTGGTAACCAGTCCGTACTGCTCAGAGGTGTTAACGACTGTAAGCACATCATGAGAGAATTAGTACACAAGCTGGTTAAGAATAGAGTAAGACCTTACTACATCTACATTTGCGACCTGTCTGTTGGTATCGAACACTTCAGAACATCCGTTGCGAAGGGTATCGAAATCATCGAAGGTCTGAGAGGACACACTTCCGGTTATGCAGTTCCTACATTCGTAGTTGACGCTCCTGGTGGTGGTGGTAAGACTCCGGTAATGCCTCAGTACATTATTTCCGAGACACCTGATAAGGTAATTCTCAGAAACTACGAAGGCGTTATCACTACTTACACTCAGCCTCGTCTGCCGGATCTGAAGTGCACTTGCGACTACTGCACTGGTAAGAAGACTTATAAGTATCAGGGTGTATCTGCATTAGGAGAAGGATTACAGATTAAATCTATGGAACCTTCCAACCTGGCAAGACACGAAAGAAACAAACACTAATTGGTGTATGCGTATAGGGAGGCTTGGGTCTCCCTATACCTTTATAACGAGGAATACAGAAATTTTAGAACAAACAGGGATAAGAAATGGGTTTACTTTACGATTTGTCACAAAAATATAAAACGCTTTCCATCGTTGGCATGGCGAAGAATGCAGGAAAGACTACAGCGCTCAATTATCTCATTGAAGAAGCTGATGATGAGGGTATTACTCTGGGCATTACTTCTACCGGCAGAGACGGGGAAACACAGGACTTAGTAACGGGAACCGAAAAACCAAAGGTATATCTCTACGAAGATACCATCGTGTCCGTTCCGACACAACTTTATGATTTGGCGGAAGCAGGACTTGAAATCGTAAAAAAATCAGATTACAGAACTTCTATTGGAGATTTGCTCCTCTGCAGAGTCGCTGATAGCGGCTATGTGCAGATAGCAGGACCTGTGGCGACTGCTCACACGAAGAAGATGTGTGAGGAGATGTTTGAAATGGGCTGTGAACTGATTCTCATCGACGGAGCTATCGACCGAAAGTCTATCGCTTCGCCGGAGACATCAGACGCGATTATCTTGTCCACCGGCGCAGTTTTGTCCCGCAGCATGAAGAAAGTAATCGAGGATACAGCGCACATCATCGGGCTTTACAGCCTCCCCGAATTGGAGGAATGCAAGGCAAGAGCGCTCATTGCAGAGCATATGAATCTGGACAAGATTTTGCTTATCAAAGGTGATAATATAGAAGCCTTAGACCTTGCAACGGGTCTTGGATCCAGCCGCTTTATCGATGAAGCAATTGATGATGAAACGGAATATGTATACATTCCGGGCGCATTTACAAACAGCGTAATTGCAGACATCAACCCAAGTAAGCTAAAAAGAGTCCACTTTGTTCTCAAAGACCCGACTAAGATTTTCATCAATCAGATGGATTGGGGCAAGCTTCGCAAGAAGAAGTTTAAGGTCAGTGTCATGAAGAACATCAAAGTTGCGGCGGTAACGGTCAACCCTATTGCGCCGAGCGGCTACTCTTTCGACCACAAAGCTCTGCGAGATGCTATGCAGGAAGCGCTTCCGGATATTCCGGTCATTGACGTTAGAATATAAACAGAAGGAGGATTTATGAAACACGGTTCAAACAGGCGGCTTGCCAATGTCAAGACTAAAGCAGAAACTGGTCTTGACTATGTCATGCAGCAGATTGACTTAAATACCCCTTTTGGTAAAAATATATTAAAAGAAACCAAACCTTTTTTTCCGGGTGAGGAAGAGGAACTTCGCGCAGAACTTGATAAAATCGAGGACATGATTGCCTTTGCGAAGGAAAATCAGCGTTGCGTAGAGCTGCTTTCAGAAGCCTTCATGGAAATCAAGGATACTACATATACCATCGAGCGAAGCAGTAGAAATGCACTTTCCGTCGTAGAACTCTACGAAGTAAAGACTCTGCTTCTGATGATGAGAAAAATTGAAAAGATTTGCGGGGAAACGACCACGAAAGTTCCGGTGGAGTTTACGCTGGAACCGACGGAAGCTCTTTTGGACGAGCTGGATCCAAGCAAAGACAGAATTAATACTTTTTATATCTATGATGACTTTTCCGAAAAGTTGGCGCAGCTGCGAAAGGAAAAGCACAGTATAGAGGTTTCTATCAGAAAGACGCAGAAGGCGAAAAAAGCGGAGATTCAGAGAGAATACGGTATCATTTTAACACCGAAGTTTGACTGTGCAGTATCGAAGACCGGCGGAGAGCTGGAAAAGTATAAAGCCGTGCCGGATTTGCAGCAGGTGGATGAAGATTACATGACCGTAACCTTTGAATTAAAACCTGATGAAAAGATTTATGCGCTGACAGAGCAGATGGAAAATCTGGTTACCGAAATTGAGGAAGAAGAAACCGTTGTAAGGCAGCGTCTTTCCCTAAAAATAGCAGAGTCTGCAGATGTGCTTCTGCGTAACTGTAAACGAATTGGACTTCTCGATGTGGCATTGGGCAAAGCCCTTTATGCCATCAAGCACGACTGCGTAAAGCCGGAAATCGTTGAGGCGCATATCGTTGAAATCGTAGAAGGCAGACAATCCAAAGTTGAAGACGTGCTGAAGTCCAAGGGGAAAACTTACTGTCCGGTAAGCATTTCCTTGACTGACGGAGTTACCTGTATTACAGGTGCCAATATGGGAGGAAAGACCATTTCACTGAAGCTTTCTGGACTGGTGCCGATTTTGGCGCAGTATGGATTCTTTGTTCCTTGTCAAAAGGCAAAGGTGGGACTTTCTAACTATATGCAGATTCTAATTGGAGACAGCCAGTCGGTCGAGAGAGGCCTTTCCAGTTTCGGAAGCGAGATGGAAGAACTCAAAGAAATTTTAGATCACAGTGAGAATCGTTCGCTGCTTCTCATCGATGAGATTGCCAGCGGAACCAATCCGATTGAGGGTCTGGCGCTGACCAGAAGCCTTGTGGATTACCTCAAAGACAAACCGTATATTACCCTCATGACTACGCATTTTGAGGCGGTGACCGAGGAAAACGGGGTTAAGAATATGCAGGTGCGAGGCCTGGCAGATGTTGACTTCCGCAAACTCGACAGCGAGTTAAAATATGCGAATAGGAAAGAGCGGATTAATATAATTTCTAAGTATATGGACTATCGTTTATATACGGTAGAAAAACAAGGGCAAATACCAAAAGACGCGCTTAATATCGCGAAAATGTTAGGCATCAATAAGGAAATTATTGATGGAGCACAAAAATATATAAAATAAGGAGAGAGAAAAGGATGAAAAGCAAATTAAACCTTGACCCAAAAGTAGTTGACAGTGCTCGTCAGCATGCGGCAAACATTGCACATGACATGCAGGACTTCATTGACAGACACACTACAGTCAGCACAGAGAGAACAATTCTGAGACTTTTGGGAGTTGACGGTGTAGACGATGTTGACACACCGCTTCCAAACGTGGTAGTAGACCAGCTGAAGGACGCGGGTGCGCTGCCGACAGGTGTCGCTTATTGGATTGGTAATGCAATCGTACAGACTGGCAAGACACCGCAGGAAATCGCAGAAGAAATGGCTGCAGGCAAACTGGATATCACAAAACTTCCGACCTGCTCCCAAGCAGAAGCTGCTGAAGCATTAAAGCCTGCAATCAAAGCTACTTTCGAAAGAATCGACATGCAGAAAGCAAAGCGTCAGGAGTACTTAGACACTATCGGTGAAGGATCAGAGCCTTACATCTACGTAATCGTTGCTACTGGTAACATTTACGAAGACGTGATTCAGGCACAGGCTGCTGCCAGACAGGGTGCAGACATCATCGCTGTAATCAGAACTACTGCACAGTCCCTGCTTGACTATGTACCTTATGGCGCAACAACTGAAGGCTTTGGTGGTACTTACGCTACGCAGGAAAACTTTAGAATCATGAGAAAAGCACTGGACGAAGTTGGTGAAGAAGTTGGCAGATACATCAGACTGTGTAACTACTCCTCCGGTATGTGTATGCCTGAAATCGCTGCAATGGGCGCACTGGAAAGATTAGACGTAATGTTAAATGACGCTATCTACGGCATCCTGTTCAGAGATATCAACATGCAGAGAACACTGGTTGACCAGTTCATGAGCCGTGTTATCATCGGTTACTGCGGTATCATCTTTAACTCCGGTGAAGACAACTACCTGACAACAGACGACGCAATCGAAGCAGCTCACACTGTAACTGCTTCTCAGTTCATCAACGAACAGTTTGCAGTACTTGCTAACATTCCTGAAGAACAGATGGGTCTGGGTCACGCATTTGAAATGGATCCTGCTACAGAAGACGGCTTCTTGCTTGAACTGTCTCAGGCACAGATGGCAAGAGAAATCTTCCCTAAGGCAAGATTAAAATACATGCCTCCTACAAAGTTCATGACAGGTAACATCTTTAGAGGTCACCTGCAGGATGCGCTGTTCAACTTAGTAACAGTTTGGACGAATCAGTCCCTGCTGCTGACTGGTATGCTGACAGAAGCAATTCATACACCGCTGATGCAGGATAGATATCTGTCCATTGAAAATGCTCGTTACATTTTCAACAACTGCAGACACATCGGTGAAGAAGTTGAGTTCAAGAAGGACGGTATCATTCAGAAGAGAGCACAGGAAGTTCTGGGCAAAGCAGACGCTCTTCTTGCTGAAGTTGAAAAAGAAGGTCTCTTCTCCACAATCGAAAAGGGTATCTTCGGTGGCGTGAAACGTCCGTTTGACGGTGGTCACGGTCTGGAAGGTGTTTCCACTAAAGGTGAAAACTACTTCAATCCGTTTATTGAATTGTTTATGGATCATGAATAATAAGGAGGTGCAAGGTCATGACAACAGAATGCAAAGCAACAAGCAGTGTAGATTTAACTTGTGTTAAGCCTTACGGCGATGCACTTAACGACGGTAAAGTTCAGTTAGCCTTCACTCTTCCTGTACCTTACGGTGAAGAAGCTGAAGAATGCGCAAAGCAGTATGCTAAGAAATTAGGTTTGGCTGAGCCAAACGTAGCTTACTACTGCGAACTGACAACAGGATATACATTCTTTAACGTTTACGGCTCCGCACAGCCAACTATCGACTTTACAGCTATCAATGTTCCTAAGGTTGAAGGTACTGTAATGGATCGTGTGGAATGCGGCGAATGGATTGGCGAACACATCGGCAGAGATATCACCGTTGTAGGTGCATCCATCGAATCCGATGCTCATACCGTAGGTATCGACGCAATCATTCAGATGAAGGGCTTCCACGGTCACTTCGGTCTGGAAAGATTTAAGAATGTAGATCCGCATAACATGGGTTCCCAGGTTCCTTGTGAACAGTTAATTGCAAAAGCAAAAGAACTGAACGCTGATGCAATTCTGGTATCCCAGACAGTAACACAGAAGGATATTCACATCCAGCAGCTGACCAAAATGGTTGAACTGATGGAAGCAGAAGGTCTGCGTGACAAAATTATCCTGACTTGCGGCGGTCCTAGAATTTCCCACGAATTAGCACAGGAACTGGGCTACGACGCAGGTTTTGGTCCTGGAAAGTATGCAGAACACGTTATGTCCTACATCATGCAGGAAGTAGAAAAGAGAGGCTGGCAGGATAAGAAAAATATCGCTGATCGCTAATCTCATATGATAATATGACATGAGTTGCGGGCGCCTGAACTTTAAGTTCAGCGCCCATTATCACATGCGGAGGGTACAGATTTTGGACAAGAATCCTCTTGCAAGATGTATCCGTTTGGTGTATGATTTTCTCATGAACACTTATTGCCTTAGGACAACAAGGTTCCCGGGCACCCGCCCGAAGCTTTGCTTCGTGGAAGGGTGGGGTTGTTATTGTTTAAACTAATATGATATAGAAAGGTGATTGTAAAATGATTAACAAAATTATGACTGCTGATGAAGCAGTTGCAGGCGTTAAAGACGGCATGACCATTATGGTCGGCGGTTTCCTGGGCACAGGTTCCCCGGAAGTTATCATGGACGCACTTGTAAGAAAAGGCGTTAAGCATTTGACAGTAATCGGTAACGACGGCGGTCTGCCAGTAGGAACTTACGGCGCTAAGACTGCAAGAGGTATCGGTAAACTGCTCGAAGCTGGTATGGTTGACCACATCATCGCTTCCCACGTAGGTATGAACCCGCTGATTGGCGATGGCATGGTAGCAGGCACACTGAAGTGCACACTGGTTCCACAGGGTACTTTAGCAGAAAAGATCAGAGCAGCAGCTTACGGTCTTGGTGGTGTTCTGACTCCGACTGGTGTTGGTACACCGGTGCAGGAAGAGCTGGACGAATTAGGAAGAGAAAAGAAAGTTGTAGAACTGGAAGGCAAGAAGTACTTATTCGAAATGCCGCTGCGCGCTGACTATGCGTTCATCAGACCTACTGTAGCTGATAAATTTGGTAACTACTATTGTTCCAAGACAACGAAAAACTTTAACTATGTAATGGCTGGTGCTGCAGAGCACACCATCATTGCACCGGAAAAGATTGTTGAAATTAACGAGATTGACCCTGACTACTTTGCAGTTGCAGGCGTTCTCGTAGATGCTATTGTGGAAGGAGAAAAGAGATGGCAGATTTAAAACAGAGAATTGCGAAGAGATGCGCAAAAGAATTTAAAGACGGCGACTTTATTAACCTGGGAATCGGCCTTCCTACCATGGTAGCAGACTATATTCCAGATGACATTGCAGTAACCTGCCACTCCGAAAATGGATTTGCAGGTATTGATGCTGTTGCAGACGAAACCAATACAGATGTTGATATCATCAACTCTGGTGGTGTATATGTAACTGCACTGCCAAGAGCAAAGTTCTTTGATACTGCAGAATCTTTCGGTCTTGTAAGAGGCGGACACGTAAAAGCTACAGTCCTTGGTGCTATGGAAGTTGCTGAAAACGGCGACCTGGCAAACTGGATTGTTCCAGGCAAGAAGGTTGCTGGTATGGGCGGTGCTATGGACCTTTGTGCAGGCTGTCCGGAGGTTATCATCGTAATGCTGCACACCCAGAAGGGTAATCACAAAATCTTAGAAAAGTGCACATTACCTTTGACCGCTGAAAAGTGCGTCAGCAAAATCATTACTGAAATGGGCGTAATGGAAGTCAGAGAAGATGGCATCTGGGTAACAGAATTACATCCGGATTACAGCAGAGAAGATATTCAGGCAGCAACTGGCTGCAAACTTCACTTCGATCCAGAAATGAAACCGATGGAAGAAGAATAATCTTCAAACAGGACGAAAAATCTGATTAAGAATTACGGAGGAGACCCGCATGCGGATCTCCTCTTTGTTACGGGGAAAGTTATGAAAAATCATTCAAACAAAGGATATATCTATGTATTCGTTTCCGGCTGCCTTTGGGGAACCATGGGACTTTTCATTAACTTGCTTGG
This sequence comes from Senimuribacter intestinalis, assembly GCF_943192965.1. Taxonomy (NCBI): domain Bacteria; kingdom Bacillati; phylum Bacillota; class Clostridia; order Peptostreptococcales; family Anaerovoracaceae; genus Senimuribacter; species Senimuribacter intestinalis. The sequence goes on along the minus strand of NZ_CALPCF010000009.1, from coordinate 5,984 downwards.
AAGTTACGGTGCATCGGGAGCAACGATCGTATTTTTTCGTATGGCATCGGCTGCCCTTTGGATTATACCGGTAATGCTTTTTCTTGGCGGAACGAAGCTATTTCGCATCGATGGAAAAGGGCTGCTGCTCTGTGCAGTTCTAGGTGTTGTATGTCAGGCGATGTTTAACTACGCCTATACCGAGGCAATCGGCAGTATTGGTGCTGCAACTGCTGCCGTACTGCTTTATACATCACCGATTTTTGTCTGCATTATGAGCAGAATCATTTTTAAAGAGAAGATAGGTGCAAATAAGATTGCAGGACTTGCTGTAAATATTGCAGGCTGTGCACTGACGGTAACCGGCGGTAATTTTGATACGGTTGATTTTCTAGGATATGGCGTTCTAATCGGTATTGCGGCCGGTTTTTTGTACTCGTTGATGACAATCTTCGGAACCATTGCGAAGGACTATGATACAACGACAGTGACTTTTTACAGTTTTCTCTTTGCATCTCTTACTATGGCGGTGATTGCAAAGCCATGGCTGGAGATAGGAGATTTGTGTTCTGCTGGCTTTATGGCGGGCGCTTTTGCATATGGACTGATTACAGCGGTGGTGGCATACTTTATCTATATGAAAGGGCTTTCCATGAATCTGGAAACCTCAAAGGTACCAGTCATCGCATCGGTAGAGACAGTAGTTGCTGCAATCATCGGATTTGTTATTTTACAGGAAGATTTTAGCTTGTGGAAGCTTGCCGGAATTGTTCTGGTGCTAGCGTCCATCGCCATTATGAACCTAGGTGGACAGAGACAGAAGTAAATTTAAATTACATAGAAAAAACACCTGTTAGCGCAGGTGTTTTTCTATTAGGTCGATAAAAGTATCTACATATTCGGCTTTAGGGAAGATGGCTCTGGCAGAACTTTGGTTGCCGCCGCCTTTGCCGCCGTAGATAGGGGCATTTTCTTTTACCAGTTTACCGCAGTCGTGCTGATCGGAGAACAGGAGAATGGTGTTCGTCGGCTGATGGACAAGAAAAGCGATGGTGGGGATGCAGCCGGAGAGACTGCGTCCAATCTCCAGTATATCGTCAATAGACAATTTATCGTAATATCTGACAAAAGCCGGGGAAATCTGCGCTTTTATATCTTCTATTTCTCGTGCAACGACCCATTTCTTCAAATGATAAAGTTCATCCCGGATACCCTTGTTTTTTGCGTTCTGAGCGTTATATTTGTCCAGCAGGTCGTCTGTACCTGCGGAAAGTTTATGTTCCAGATTCGTAAGGATATCGTAACGGTCCTGATAGTGGAGAAAGGCACGCTTGCCGGCTTCAAAGTAAATGCGGAACATGCCTTTATTCGGCTCTACCTTGTAGAGTTTTACTATGCCGACCTGACCGGAAGCAGCAGGGTGGGTGCCGCAGCAGGCGACACAGTCGGCAGGGTTTTCTATACTTCCCACGCAAACGATGGAAATATCTTCGTCAAAGGCAAGGGCTTTGCGCAGCGGAAGGTGTTCGGCTTCTTGTCTGTTGTCATAGTGGCGGGTAATGACCGGAAGATTTGCCCAGATTGCTTCGTTGGCAGCAAGCTCTGCCTCCTTTGCCATTTCCCAAGTGATTTTATTATATGCTGGATTTTCTTCCAGACTGATGTCGATGGTCATATAATCTTCACCCATGTGAAATCCACGGTTGACGCCGCCGAAGAGTTCATAGAATTTGCCGGATAAGATGTGTTCCCCACAGTGTCTTTGCATATTATCGAATCTATGCTTCCACTCGATTGCAATATCTACTTCATCGCCTATCGACAATTCGCTTTCTTTTTCGACACAGCGGTGATAGATGTAGTCTTTATCTTCATACACGTGTGTTACAGTAAGGTCAGAAATGGTGCCGATATCACTGCTCTGACCGCCGCCTTCGGGAAAGAAAATCGTCTGATCGAGAATCAGCACGAGATTTTCTTCCTCCCTTTGTATATCGGTGATTACCGCCTTGGCAGTTTTTAAGTATACATCTTCTTTAAATAGTCTTCTTGTATCCATTTTGTGCTCCTTTTCTTCCTTTCAGTATAACACAGCTTTGGTCTTAAAACATCTACATGATTTTAGTTTTTACTTCATATATTGAAAAAAGAAGGAAGGAGAGAGAATTTGAGAGTAAAAAAAGGAGTGATGGTTCTTTTGCTGCTTGCATTTGTGTGTTTCAGTCCGAGCTACAGTAAGGTGGTCGAAACGGCAGGGAAGATGGAACCACAGGTGATTCTGGTGCTGGATGCTGGCCATGGAGGTATGGACGGCGGCGCGATAGGCGGTGACGGAACAAAAGAGCAGAAGATAAATTTAGATATTGTAAAGGCTTTGCAGGAAGAGGCGGAGAATTATGGTATGCAGATTATTTTAACCAGAGCAACAGAGGACGGTCTTATTGCTGAAGGGACAGAAAAATGGACAAAGGTTGGAGATTTAAAAGCGCGAAAAGAGGTAATAGAGGCGGCATCACCGACCTTGACTATCAGCATACATCTCAATAGTTTTCCATCGGATAGCAGTGTTCATGGGGCACAGGTGTTTTATCCGAAAGAAGTGGAAACGTCGCTTATGGAGGATAGCAAGGAAATTGCAGAGAAGATACAGGAGAGTCTAAAAGAGCAGCTGGGAGATGGTGCTGACAGAATTGTACTTCCTAAGAGCGGGATGTATCTGTTTCGAAATGCAGATCATCCGATGATTTTAGTGGAATGCGGTTTTTTATCTAACCCGGAGGACCTTGGAAATCTGAAAAATCCGACATATCAGCAAAAGATTGCAGAAGGAATAATCAGTGCAGTGGCAGAATATTATAATTTATCTTTGCCAAAAAATGGGCGAACAAAGATTGTAGACAGTCGAACAAATCCATGAGGATAATTTATACAAAAATTGTGGATAACTTCCTATTGACAAATTTATAATATACGAATTAGTATTGAAAAATAAACGTTTATGCTTTGTAAAGTTATCCATATCGTAATGTGCAGAAAAATGTATACAATCCGACTTATCCTTGTGGATAAGTCGCTGAAATGTCTAAATTCAAGGAATTCTCCCTTGTTGAAAAATCTTCGTTAAAAAAGAACACAGGTTGACATAAAACGACAACTTGTGTTCTTTTTGAGTGTAAATTTGGGATTAGATTTCATCACCAGGATTGTTCTGAATAATATCTACAAAAGTTTCAAAACGATCCATAGTACTTTGGATAAATTCGTAAAGAACTGGCTCCTGAAATTCGTAACGCTGAGTTGGAATCAGACTTTTGGAAATGGTAGAGCCTGCGAGGTCTTTTTCCAAGAGATAGATATCTTCAAGCGTATAAGCAGCAGCAATTACCTGCCCCGCATCGGAAACGAAATACATGCCCAGGACATCTTCATTGAGGCGATATTCCTTTCGTGCGACATGTTTATTATCGGAATGAAAAATCATGTAAAGTTTTCCGGTGTCGTGAGGTGTTACCATTGCAGTCATGGCTTTTGGAGTCGTTTCTGAGGAGAAGGAATCTGGCTCCTCCAACATTTCATAGACGGTAACAAACTCCGAACGAGATAGCAGCATAGCGGCTTCAATCGGAGAAATTTTCATGATGCTGTTTCTTTCAAAGCTGCAAACAGTCAGACCAGACAATGTGATTTCCGTCAGTACGATATAATAGGAATTGCGAAATTCAACCAGGGACTGACACAGAAAAGTGTTCGGTGCGTCTGTGGGCTCGATCGTATTTTTGCAGAAGGTTCCTGCGTCATATTCTGGAAAAACATCCAGCAAAATGTCTCTATCAGAGAGAAATGCAGCGGCTTTGAAATCTCTGCCAAAAATACGCATGAGAAAATAGTTGATTGATTCGTAAGCATTTTCGGGTCTGACACACTGTTTTTGCATCAAAATGTAAAGCTCGGGCTCTGAAAGAGTAGCCTTTTCGTTAAGAAGGAATTCATATTCGGAAAGGCCCTCCGGCAAAGGGATATTGTGAGCACGGTTAAATTCGGCATATTCCTGCAGCAGATACTGTGCCTGTTTTTCCGTTAGGGGAATTTTTTTGCCGCCAAGACCGCCAATCAGAGAGTTTTCAATTTCAAAGATGCGTGTTCTGTTTTCTCCCAGAACGCTGTGATAGGTTTCAAAGCCGTATTCTTCGGCATCAAAGTAAAAGAATTGATGTAAATCTCGCTGGACGAGGTTATCTGGGAGTTTAAAATGCATATACATGCCCAGTACGCCCATCAATCGGGTGTTTGTTATATAAGCTGATACAAATTCTTTTCTGCTGGTAGCGGCACTGTCAAGCAAGCCGCCGCGTAAAACTGTAAATTGATTCTTTTTCAAACGTCTACCTCAATAAGCTAAAAATTTTTAAATGGTTCAATAAATAGAGTATATCCTATTTTGACAAAAATACAATATGTCATTGACAAAGAATTTAAAAAGAGTATAATTTATATGATAATCCTTATCAAGAGTGGCTGAGGGAATAGGCCCTGCGAAGCCCGGCAACCTAGGTGTCAGCTAGTACTGACAGAAAAGGTGCTAAATCCTACAGAATTATCTTATTCTGAAAGATGAGGAATGATGACCGATAATCAGACCTTTTCTTCCATATGAGAGAAAAGGTTTTTTGTTTGGTAATATTTGGGAGGAAATAAAACATGAAGAAATTATTTACATCAGAATCCGTGACAGAAGGACATCCTGACAAAATCTGTGACCAGATTTCTGACGCTGTTCTGGACGCAATTATGGAGCAGGACCCTTATGGACGCGTTGCCTGCGAGACGACAACTACCACAGGCTATGCAATGGTTATGGGAGAAATCAGCACCAAGTGCTATATCGACATTCCGAAAATTGTGAGAAACGTCATCACGGATATCGGCTATGACAAAGGGGAGTATGGCTTTGACGGAAATACCTGTGCAGTGCTGACTGCCATCGATGAACAGTCCGGCGATATCGCTATGGGTGTTGACAAGGCGCTGGAATATAAGGAAGGTACCCTCGATGACCAGATTGACACCATCGGAGCAGGCGATCAGGGGATTATGTTTGGCTATGCCTGCAATGAAACACCGGAATACATGCCGATGCCGATTCAGATGGCACACGAGCTGGCGCTGCAGCTGACTAAGGTAAGAAAAGACGGTACACTTGCATATCTTCGTCCTGACGGAAAAACCCAGGTTACTGTGGAATACGATGGAAATAAGGTGAAGAGAATCGATACCGTTTTGATTTCCACGCAGCATGATCCGGAAGCGACCCAGGAGCAGATTAGAAATGATCTGATTGAGCACGTGATTAAACCGGTGATTCCTGCAGAACTTTTGGATGATGAAACCAAGTACTATGTCAATCCGACTGGCAGATTTGTCATCGGCGGACCTCATGGCGATTCCGGTCTGACTGGCAGAAAAATTATTGTCGATACTTACGGCGGCTATGCGCGTCATGGCGGCGGCGCATTTTCCGGTAAAGACCCTACAAAGGTAGACCGTTCCGCTTCCTATGCGGCAAGACACGCTGCGAAGAATGTGGTAGCAGCAGGACTTGCGGATAAGTGTGAAATTCAGCTGGCTTACGCAATCGGCGTGGCAAAACCGGTTTCCATCATGGTGGATACCTTCGGTACCGGCAAGCTTTCCGATGAGGAAATTGCTGACATTGTCGACAAGCATTTTGATATGCGCCCTGCAGCAATTATCCGCGATCTTAACTTGCGCAGACCGATTTACAGACAGACTGCCGCTTACGGACATTTCGGCAGAAAGGACGTCCAGCTGCCTTGGGAAGAACTGGATAAAGTGGATGAGTTGAAAGGTTATTTGAAATAAGCGTAAGCAGAATAATAGAGCAATACAAAATCCCCAGCAAAGGTAAACCAATGGCATTAAGTTAAGAAAATCTCACATCACAGAAAATGTGGTGTGGGATTTTTTTGAGAATAAGTATTGACATA